>JAATGU010000050.1 GCA_015654535.1 Bacteroidales bacterium | reverse complement strand
CTTAGATGACAACCTTTTTAGGAGCAATCTGAGAGTAGTGACAACCTTTTTAGGACTAAAAGAATTTAGTTGACAAGTAATTTAGTAACAAAGGCCACTTTGTGACAAGTAAATCCAGGATAAGTCATTGTTCCTTGAAAGCTAAGTGAGCCCTCATATGTGGGCCCATAATCCCTCAACTGTGAACTTATCGGTTCTCATCTGTGATCCCATAAGTTCTCAGTTGAGGGACGACTTAGTATTCTTTAATAAATAGCTTAGTATTCAAGGGTAAAAGGACTAATATTCTAGTATAAATATGATAAAAATAATTTATTAAATAGCCTGTTTTTTATTTGGTTTTATGAATATCACGTTGTACATTTATGACTCAATCATTAAAAATAGAATATGAATATTACATTAATCAAAGGTATTGGGAATAAGGAAAATCAACAAATGATGGACATTGGAGTGTTGCTGGATAGTATGAAAATAGAGGCAAGGGGATTACCGGTTTCTACTTTACGGCAATCTTTACAGGCTACTGAACAAAAAGCACATAATAGATATGTGGATAAAGTGCCTAAAGTGATTTTTGCGGCTTCTTTTAATAAGGTGGACGGAGAACAGGTGATGGAAAACTATAATGGAGTGGTTTTACTGGAAGTGAATAATCTGAAAGATATGGAGGAAGCTGCGGTTGTCCGGCAGTCGGTTGCTATCTTGCCGCAAACGTTAGCTGCTTTTATTGGAGCGAGTGGAAAGAGTGTGAAGTTTCTTGTGAATTTTTCCCGTCCGGACGGCACTTTGCCGCAGACAAAAAAAGAGGCGGAAGCGTTTCACGCGCATGCGTATCGTAAGGCAGTGCGGTTTTACGAGGAACTGATAGCGTATAAAATCACATTGAAGCGGCCTTCATTGGAGCTTGGATGCCGTTTTTCTTATGATCCTGATCTTTATACTAATCCTACCGCACATCTTATTTTACAGAAACAACCGTCCGGGATGCCTACCGGAACTACGTATGGGGAATCCGTGCAGGCGGAATGTGATCCGCTGATGCGGCTTGTGCCCGGACATCCGCTTACTGGCATTATATCCACTTTGTTTGAATCTTCTTTATTCGCTGTCTATCAAGAGATAGGAACTTTTTCTGAGGAGGGCGATCTCAAACCGTTTCTGGTGACTTTGGCTACCAATTGTTTCAATTCGGGCATTTCCGAAGAGGATGTGGTCAAGGGAATGTTAGTGCATTTCAATCTGAAGCGACGGGAAGTGGAGTTGAGGCTCACCATTCACAATGTATACCTGTCCACCAAGCATTTTGGTGGGAAGCCTTGCATTAGTGCCGAACAGTTGATGTTCCTGAAGACGGATGAATTTATGAAACGGCGCTATGAGTTTCGGTTTAACACGCAAACTACGGAGGTGGAATACAGGGAGCGTCATTCTTTCTTTTTTGATTTCCGCCCGGTGTCGCTCAGAGTACTGAATAGCATAGCGCTCAATGCACAGAGTGAAGGGCTTCAGTTGTGGGACAGAGATGTAAAGCGGTATGTTTATTCCGATAGAATTTCGTTATTCGCACCGATTGAAGATTATTTATCTCATCTGCCCACGTGGGATGGCAAAGATCGTATCCGCTTGTTGGCGGATTCGGTGCCATGTAACAATCTTCATTGGAGAGACTTTTTTTATCGCTGGTTCCTTTGCATGGTGGCACACTGGCGGGGGATGGATAAGCAACATGCCAATAGCACCTCACCGTTACTCATTGGCAAACAAGGGTATATGAAATCCAGCTTTTGTCTCAGTATCCTTCCGCCGGAATTGCATGCGTATTACACGGACAGCATTGACTTTGGGCAAAAGCGCGACGCGGAGTTGCAACTCAACCGCTTTGCATTGGTCAACATGGATGAGTTCGACCAGATCAGCAGCCATCATCAGGGATTCTTAAAACATTTGCTGCAAAAACCGGTGGTGAACACCCGTAAACCGCATCAAACGGCTGTGCAGGAATTGCGTCGGTACGCCTCTTTTATCGCCACCAGTAATCATTACGATTTACTGACTGATCCGTCCGGTAGCCGTCGTTTTATTTGCATTGAAGTGACTGGCCCTATCCGGCTTGCTCCATCCATAAACTATTCGCAACTCTATGCTCAGGCATTGGAGGAGATTCAAAACGGAGAGCGCTATTGGTTTGACAGTGAGGAGGAAGCAATTGTAACTGCCGGCAACAAGGTTTTTGAAGTATTGCCTCCGGCAGAGCAATTATTCATGCAATATTACCGTGGAGCGGAAGCGGACGAGGAGTGTGAAAAACTACTTGCCGTGGAGATTATGGAGAAAGTGCAAAAGAAAAGTGGCTTCAAACTATCGTCTACAAAGATTGCAATTTTCGGGCGCATTCTTCGTAAACTGAATATTCCGTTCAAAAGAACAAATAGGGGTACGTATTACTCTGTGGTGGGATGTTAAAAAACGTGAGGGATAACCTTGAAAAGTGATGGATCGGTGATGGATAAAATAGCATCTATCACCAATTATTTATTTTATAATCAATGTGTTATAAGAAATAAGTGATGCGTGAGGGTTTATCCTGCGTTTTTGTACCGAGAGGGTAAAATAAATGGCCTAATGTAAATATATAGCTTATTGTGTAATGAAGGTTAATGGAACAAATCTGATATTAAACCGTTAATTTGTGCCTTTTTTTAGAACCTTTTAGCTAGTGAAACCTGTTGACGAATCGTTTTATTTAAAGTCAATATTATTTGTATTATGGGGAATTATAACTTCCCGATCTATTTTTATAAAACAATATCATGAAAACATTAAGACCTTTTTATTGCGAGGCATTGGCTTTCTGTCTATTTACCTTTGCCCCTGCACTCTTCGCCCAGCAAATTGTTACGCAGAATCAACTGCAAGAGACGGGCTATCTGCACGCACCTTTACCTTTGGACGATTCTCGTTCGCTGGAATATCGTGGACTTCGGAAAAGAGTGATCTCTGCCATTTCCCTTTCGCAGGAAGGGATGAAAGGATGGTCTCACTGGGGCATAGGTGATCTCTCTTTATCTAGCCGAAGCGTTAGTGGACATGAAAGTATACGTCTTTCTTGTCCTAATATAAATAAAGAATGGAAGAATAGTGATCATGCCGTTTACGGCAGTTCGGTGGCCAATTATTCAGTGGGTGGAAAAGATTGGCGAAACTATAATCGTCTGTTTTTCTCTATTTATCCCGACTGTCCAGGCACAAATAACGTTTCCTTCAGCCTCTACTTTCGAAATGATGGCAAACAGAAGGTACCGGATGAATATGGTCGCGAAGGAATGCATGAAATAAATCTGAAAAATCACCAGTGGAACAGGTGTTACTTGGAAATAGCTGAAATTCCACGTGATTATGTTACCCAAATTTCCTTTGGCATTACTGCCTTTGGTAAGGATTTGCTGATGGGCGATCATCAACAGTTTGATATCGGTGGAATGGAATTGCAACAGGTGGCTGATGCCGAAGTGGAGAGTGGATGGATGCCTGCATCCGGACGAATTGTCTTTTCCACCACAGGATATAACCGTGAAGGTGAAAAGACCGCAATTGTGAATATACCCGGTGATGATAAAGTCTTTCGTATTTTTGACAAACAAAACAAGGAAATATATTCGGGAAAGGTGCAGCTACGGAATACTTCACTGGGGGCTTTTAGAGTTGCCGACTTCTCCGATTTGAAGCAAGCGGGAGAATACTATATAAAGGTAGGTGGCACTTCAACCGCTTCTTTTGTAATAGCAGACAACATCTGGACAAACTCTGTGTGGAAAGCGCTGAACTTTATTTTCTGTGAACGATGTGGATATCCGGTGGCGCAAAAGCATGCTTTCTGCCATGCGGATATTTATGCGGAACACAATGGCTTACGACTACCTTATAACGGTGGTTGGCACGATGCCGGAGATTTGTCTCAGCAGACATTGCAAACCGGAGATGTTATGTTTGCCCTTTATGAAATGGCTAATCAAATGAAGGGGAAAGACACCATACTTTATCAACGTCTGCTTGAAGAGGCGCAATGGGGATTGCAACTTGTGCTGCGTAGTCGTTTTGGCGATGGTTACCGGGCAAGCAGTGCCGGCATGGCTATCTGGACCGATGGATTCATTGGAAACGAAGATGATACGCCTGCTCGCGTTCATAATAATCCTTTTGATAATTTTCTTCTTTCGGGCATGGAAGCTTATGCTGCTCTGAGTACAAGCAATGATGAAGAAATGAGACGGAAGCTTACAGATATTGCCACTCAGGATTTTGCTTTTGCCATGGAGAGTGATTCGCTGCAAGGCTACGGACATTTTGCCATCTTTTGGGAGCATAGTTTCAATACCTCAAAAAGTCAGTATATGGCCAGTGCCTCTTGGGCGGCCAGCATACTCTATCAACTGACACACAAACCGCTGTATGCGGAAAAAGCAGTAAGCTTCATGGATTATGTGTTGAAATGCCAGCAGGTCAAGCCTCTGGGTGATAAAGACAAGACCAATGGATTTTTTTACCGTGACGATAGCAAAAAGGTAATAACTCACTTTAACCATCAAAGCCGCGAACAGATTTACATGCAGTCGCTCATTACTCTTTGCTGGACACAGCCTGAACATCCGCTTAAAAGTCAATGGGACAAAGCTATTAAAAGATATGCCGGCTACCTTAAAAATATGATGAAGTACACACAACCCTACGGACTTGTCCCCAGTGGAATTTATGGTGTGGATGAGGCTGAAGATAGTGTCAGTTTCAATGCTCAACATCTTTTCCCCGGAAAAAACGCCAGACAGGATTATGTGGAACAGCTGCATAACGGTGTGAAACTTGACGGTCGGCACTATCTTCGAATTTTTCCCGTATGGTTCTCTTTCCGTGGAAACACAGCTGTTCATCTATCTATGGGTAAAGCGGCAGCTCTGTGCGGCAATTACCTCAACGATCAAGAACTGAAAAATATTGCCGAGGAGCAACTTTACTGGACGGTAGGCAAGAATCCATTCGGTCAATCGTTGATGTATGGCGAAGGAGATAATTATCCTCAGCAATATGCTGCCCTCCCTGGAGAAATGATGGGTGAAATTCCTGTAGGCATTCAAACCCGTGGAAATGAAGATAAACCTTATTGGCCGCAAAGCAACAATGCCACTTATAAAGAAGTTTGGGTGACCTCGGCGGGAAAATGGCTGTCGCTCGTAGCGGATTTATGGAAATAATGAATTAAAAAATTAATGATATCAATGAAAAAAATGCTTATGCTTTTGTGCGTGTTTTGTCTCTCAATGGGATTGCAGGCACAATTTGAAGTTTCCAATTATCAGGAGAATTGGGATAATATTCCTCCCGAAGCTCAAAAAAAAGGTTTCTCTCTGCAAAAATCCATATTGGTACAAATGGATGATGATCCTCAACTTGAGAATGTTTTGCTCTTTGGTCACGACTTGGGACATTATCCTGAATTTGACCTTTTTGTGACCTATTATGCTATTGTAGACAATTATACTCACAAGGTAAAGTATCTGCAAGAGGGCAATTTCGTTTACGACAAATACGATTTGACAGTGGAAGATCGTAACAATGATGGTAGGTTCGAACTCTATCGCAAGTATTTCAAGGATAATAAATACACTACTAATCCTGATGGCTACGATTTGCAGGTAATAAATTGCTGCGACAAGATTGAATGGAATGCTAATATAAAAACAAATAAACGGAAATGAAAGTAATTGAACGAATTATTCTTTTGTTCCTGATTGCTATGTTCTGCTCTACTACGGCCATGTATGCACAGGACAAAAGTATCAGGACTCTTATAGTAACCGGCCAGGATGGTAGTCACTGGTGGAAAGGAGCCAGTGATGCACTGAAACAGATACTGGAAAACAGTGGACTGTTTAAGGTTGATATGGCAATTACTCCTGCTTCAGGGGAAGATATAAGCACTTTTCAGCCCGATTTTTCTAAATATAAGCTGGTTTTGATAAACTATGGAGGTAAAACATGGAACAAATCTACCCGCGAGAATTTTGAGAAATATGTGTATAATGGTGGTGGCGTGGTTATTATCCACTCATCGGTAATACCTATGAGCGATTGGAAAGCGTATAATGAAATTGTTGGTCTGGGAGCATGGGATCTTCGAAACGAGAAAGATGGTCCTTATCTTTACTGGAAAGATGGTAAGTACGTATATGATTATTCTCATGGATGGGCAGGTCATCACGATCTTCAGCATATCACGGTGATTGATAACCGTGCTACGGATCATCCCATTTTAAAAGGATTAAATCCTCACTGGAAGCATTTTAAAGATGAAATATATGGTCGCTTGCGTGGTCCTGCCAGAGATGTGGAAATATTGGCAACCACTTTTGAACATGGGCGTGATGAGCCGATTATGTGGACGGTCCGTCCGCGGAAAGGTCGTGTGTTTGTCTCGGTGCTGGGCCATTGCGGAAACGATCCCAATATGAATTATTCCATGAAGTGTACCGGATATCAGGTAACGTTGCTTCGTGGTGCTGAGTGGGCCGCAACAGGAGCTGTAGCTCAGCCAGTTCCTAAGGATTTTCCTTTAGAAGATACTTATTCTCTTCGTCCCGACTTTAAAATACCTTTTAATGCATACTAAATTCATTTGATTCCTTTTTATAAGAATGCTCCGCAGATTGATTTTATCCTTCTGCGGAGCATTCATTTTCTACAAATTCTATTCTTATAATAATAACTAACTTTCTATTTTTTTATTTTCTTCAAAGGAACAGGATCACCAAATACATTGCCTTTCTTATTTGAAGCGACTACCCAACGGAAAGCGTTGATAATAAGATAATTCTGGGTAGCATCACTGAAGATACGGTTGCCATGACCCATATTCAAATAAACCATGCGATACTTAGTATTGGTCCATACAACAGGATATTCACCATCGCGAACCTGATCTTTTAATCCGAATGGGTAGTTGTCCGGAGAAAGTGAAACAAGTACCTTAACGTCTTTATTTACGCAGGGAGACGGATTCCATTGGTACCATTCGTTGGCAGGAGCAATAAATGTATCGGGCAGGCCCTTGGTAATGGGATGATTTTTATCGGTAATTATTGCCTTGGCGGGCATAGGTGGCCATTGGTTGCGGTAATAAGTGCCACAACCCAAAAACTCATTCCACCACGGCCATTTGGTTGATTGATCATTGTAACCGGCTGCATGGAAACCTATATATCCTCCACCATTTTCCATGTATTTTTTAAAGGCCTCACGTTCGGCAGGTGAGTGAGGTTGGTCGCTAAGCATCATTACTAAATCATAGTTTTTAAGCTTCTCTTCATTGCAGTCGCTAATATCATTAGTGACATCGAACACAAAACCATTACCAACAGTGAGGTCTTTGAAGAACCTTATGGCATCGGCCTCAAACTCACGGTGAGCTGGCTCTACTTCATTATTGTTAAAGCACAGTACTTTAAAACGAGGATATTGTGCATTGGCTGAAAAAGTAATAGCGAGGAAAGCAAAGGCGAAAAAAAGAATTCGCGGAAATATTTTCTTATTCATAATTAATATGTTTTTTTATTTTTTACCAGCTGCCCAAAGGATAGCATTGAAAATAGTGTTTTAAATTCAGTAGAAGTAAACAGGGTAGGGTGGTGTCCCATCTGGAAATAGACATTGCGCGCTTTTACCTTTTCATTGGTCCAGATAACAGGATGATCACCCATGGTGATGTTGGAAGCAGGTTGGTAACTGGCCTCATCTACATGAGCCAGCACATGAACATTTGGTCGGGGGCTTTTATCGTAAATGTACCACTCGTCATTAGGAATGGTAAACACAGGCGGTATGTCTTTCATCACCGGATGGGTAGCATCTTCCACACAAACACTGCCATTGGCCATGGCAGCAATGTAGTTCTTATAGCGGATGTCCCCCATAAAACCAGAGAACCACTGCCACATTGAGAAACCATCGAATTCACCTAATAATGTGGCATGATGGAATCCCACCCAGCCACCGAGACCTTGATTAATATATTTTATAAAAGCAGTTTTAGCTACGTCTGTCCAGTTGTAAGGTGGATAGTTGAGCTGGATAAATACTTGGTAGTTATTCAAATAGTTATCGTTGATTTTATCGGTATTGTTGACTACCGTAATTTCACATTTATTTTGCTGGGCAAAATTATCAAGCCATTTGAGAGCTGCCACCACAAAACCTTCGTGTTGTCCTCCCCGTTCAGTAAGTACCAGCACCTTAAAATCTGGTTTGGCGCTATACATGGAAATGCTTCCCACGCAAAGCATAATTAGCATCAATACTATTACTTTTTTCATTTTTATTTATTTTATTCTTAAATGTCACATTTCTATAATAGACTATTTTTTTATCCTGTATAAGGAAGAACGACTAACCACGAAGAGTGTTTTTTCATCTTTTCCTCCAAAGTGGATAGACGAGGGGCGTTCGGGCACTTCTATAGTAGAAATTTCTTTTCCTTCGGGATTGTAAACATAAATCTGACCATCGGCTATAAAAACATTTCCTGATTCATCTATAGCGGAAGAGAATTCTCCCCGTTCGGCGAAATAAGATAGATTACTCAGTCGTCCATCGGCTGCCACATCCATTTTTACCGTTCGTTTATCATATTCATCTGAAGCATAGAGCGGTTTACCGGGAATGGCGGTTACCAAATCCGTGGCACGAGCCAAATCGTAGCATTCGGGAATGATAGTCACTTCATCAGGAGCCACGAAACAGAACTTGGGCGAATAGACTGACACTTCGTTGAAATCGTGAAAGTCGCGCCAACGGTTCGAGGGATACAAAGCTTTCGCTACTGGATTTATTGATCCCATTGGCTTTTTCTCCAACAAACAGATGCTCTCACCCGGATTGCAAGGGTTAATGCTATAAGCCAATGAGGCAAAACCGGAATTACCCCAACCGCTGAACGAAGTTCCGTTAGCATCTGGTAATTCTTTAATTGATTCTTGTTTACCGTTAATCAGATAGCCCGGTTGAGGATCGTAGCGGAATACCACAATCAAATTATCTTTTGTATCACAAGTCAAAGAGAGAGGTTGCCAAGGAAAGTCAGCCAAAAGATGCAATGAATTTGTTACCACCGACCATTGATAAATGCGTTTGGTTCGTTGTTCGCAAAAGTAAATATTACCTTTACTGTCACCTGTCATACCTTCGGCAAACTCAAATCCTGTGGCTAGTTTTTCTACGATAGCGGGTGCCCCGCTTTCTTTCTCTTTTCCAGTTATGATTAATCGTTCAAATTCCCACGGGCGAATCTCTATTTTGCTGTTGATATCATACAGAGGTAGTGTGGTAGTATATTTGATTTGCGAATAATTGTGGACATTCAAAAAGGTAACATTTTCACAATTCCAAGTGCGTACCGAGTAAGGTGACGGTGTCTTTAATCGAATGGTGCGGAACATATAAAGATTGGCAAAGGTGAGGTTGCTACAGCTCTCTACTTCAAGAGGAATGCAGTCGGCACTTTCGCGGTCTTCTTCCTCCATTTGCAAAGCATATACATTCCAGTTGGAGACCTTGTTGAAGCGGACTTCGTTACGGACATGATGTTCAACTGAAAGGGCGTAAATGCGACCTGAAGTAGAAGTGTTGCTTACATAAACTCCATTAGTGGCATAGGTGTTAGCCGACCAAATATCTTTGAAGGTTCCGCCACCATTGTTAGTAATCCACAAACTCCAGTATTGATTATCCCAAGCCACATCTTTTCCGCCAGTAGTTACCGAATGAGTGGGTGAACTTACAGATGGTCTTCCATAACCCTCCCAAGGTTTGTATGGACCTTTGGAAAGGGTACCATGTCCACCCACAAACTTCACATCATTGAGATAGGAGTGTTCGTTGGCCATCCATTTGCAACCTACAGCCCGGTAATTGTAAGCTCCGGTGTTGATTCCTATGCTATAGAGTATGTTTTTTCCACCAACCGATGATTCGAGCACGGCTTGGGGAGAGCCAAAACCACTAAAGGCAGGAGTACTTTCTGACAAAAGGAGTTGTGTGCCAAAAGGATGAAGACCAATGAGGCAAGTGCCTGGCTTCATCTTTACTGTTTTGGTTACACGATACCAGCCTTGTGGTACATAAATCACCGGATACTTTTCGATAGCTTTCTGGAAAGCCTCGGTATCGTCGGTTACTCCATCTCCTTTTGCTCCCATTTCTTTGATATTTATCCACTGGTTCATGGGTGGAAGAGCAGGAATTACTCTATTTTCAGGCTTTGGCATTGTCGAAATGGAGGTGATGTCATAATTGGTGTGAAAGACAGGCTTATCAGAAAGACTCTCCATTTGTAGGCCATCATAGAAAGAAGAAATATGATACATCGCCTCCTTACGGAAAATCTTTTGATTGCTTCTCCTGTAACTTATTAATGTAGGCACTTTTTCGCAATAAATATTCTTCAGGGTTATCTGGTTGTTGGCGTTTCCCTCGTTGCTGACTACAATGGCAGGACCGGACACATTCTGAAACCGCGAGTTTTCAATATATAAACGCTCGTGATAGTTAGGATTAACGTCCACTACAGAGGGTACATTCTTCACTTGCATGTTGACGATAGTGAAACCAACCTCCTGACATTGAATGGCCGTCTTGCGTTGTCCTTCAAAATAGGTATCAGTCATCATCATTTGCCAACCTGGTGAACATTTGGTGGTATAGATACCGTATTCGCCTCCATAAAAAGCCACATTCTCCAGTTCGTTGCCAACATCAAAAATGCCAGCCTTCCCTTTGCCTATATATATAGACAAATTACTGACAAAACTATGTTGAGCATAGTGTGTGCGCAAGGCAACAGCATTAGGATTACCATCCTCTATTTTTAGATTGATGTTCGACATGGCACTGTAGAAGGTACCGGCATTGGCATCGTCTACAGAAGCTTCGTTTTTGACCACGCCTCCCGTGAACCAAAACATATATCGGGCTTTCCCTTTATCCTCGGGCACTGGTTCTTGAAATCCCTGAGAGTTTTTAGCCAGTACGAACATCGGGCGTTTTTTACCATAACCAATCAAGCGGATGGATGAGGGAATGAAGATGGTGCGAGTTATCTTATAAGTTCCTTCGCTGATGAATACAATACCAAAATTCTGCTGTTGCTTTAGTTGATTAATGGTTTGTTGCAATTCTATCGAAATATCTGTTTTTCCATTATTGGCAGCTTTAAAGTAAACCGCTTCATCATCATGCGGACGGAGAGTGAATACCGAAGTCCCGTCAACAGCTTGCCCTTGCTGCACAAACAGCAAGAATAGGCAAAGGACAAAAGTAACTTTATTTAAATAACTCATATTATCTCTCCGCTTAATTGTTCTTTAATTCTGGAGCCTGATCGGGCATAAAATAACATATAGAGTTCGCCAATCAGCACAAGGAACCATGTGAAACGCCATTCTCCTTGGAAGGCATCAGCCAGCGAACCTTGGACAAAAGGCAATACTGCTCCACCTGCTACACCAATCATAAATACACCCGAGGCTATCGAGGTATATTTGCCCAATTGAGCAACCGCAAGGGTGAAAATAGCACCCCACATAATGGAGTGGAACAAGCCTACTGCCACTAATAGCCAAGGATTACTGGTAACGATAGACAAGCAAACCAATAAAGAGGCCATTAAAGTGGTAACGGTAAGCTGAGTACGGGGTGGCACTTTGCTTAGTGAACTTGCCACCAATCTTCCCACTAACATGCCACCCCAATAAAGAGTAGCCATCAAGGCAGGAATAGATATATCCGATTTGTATTTATCTAAAGCATACAAAACAAGGTTGTTACCAATACAAACCTCAACTCCTACATAGAAAAAAATAGCGATGACTCCCAGCTTGAAATGGCGAAACGACCATACGCTACGTGGTAACTTTTCGCCTGCCTCGGCTTTTGTTCCTTCTATGTCCGGCAATGATATGCGGGAAAGAATAATTATGATAAGTAATAACACAGCAGCCAATGCTAAAAATGGGAGCATAATTTGTTTTACCTGGACTTGCTCCATCGAAAGGCCACTAAAAACGATACTGGTAACAAAAAATGGAGCGATAGTAGTACCTATTGAATTAGATGCTCCGCCGATGCTTAATCGCTGAATGGATTGTGTACCTTTTACTGTACATGCTGTTAAATAAGGATTAATAACCACTTGAAGAATTGTGGCCGAACTTCCCAACACAAACGAACCAACAAGAAAGATGAAAAAGCCGAAAGGCACAATAGCTGTGGAAATATACACGTTGCTTTCTGGAAAATTAACCGTAAACCATGAAGAGAGTGAAAGAATGCCTAGACCAGCGATCATTACAATCAGTCCCCGGATCAGTGTGCCTTTATATCCGTATTTTGTTACCCAGTTTGATCCCACCTTTCCGGTACAAGGATAAGCCAAAAACCATGAAAGTGTGATAAGAGTGACAAATGTATTTTTTAAATCACCTACCTTGCTAAGAAAAGCGCCTTTTAGAGGTGCTTGAAACTGTCCGTTGGTCGACGTAAGGAACCCAACTATAAAGAAGAGGAAGACCATTGTGATAAATGGGGCCACATAATTTATTTGCTTGCTATTCTGTTTCATTATATTTTAATTTCTTTTTAATGCGATTAAAGATATTTTGCTGCTGCTGCATCAAGCAGAAATTCGCAGTTAGGATGAAGCTGTAGGATAGAAGCAGGTACGTTGGTAGTAATAGGACCTTGTAGCATCATCTTTACCATTTCTGCCTTGCGCTCACCTTTGGCCACCAATACTATTTTACGTTCGTGCATGATATTTTTTAGACCAAGTGTCAATCCCCCCAAAGGATAATCGGGTGGGGTATTTGTCTCGTAGCGAACCCTTTTTTCGAAATCAGGATCCATAGGTGATATCCAGGTTTCGCTTTCAAAAGGAGTATTCGGTTGGTTAATTCCCAAATGACCATTCATCCCCAAGCCTAGAATTTGCAGATCAACTCCTCCTCTTCTTTCCAACTCTTCCTGAAATTTTCGACATTCTGTAGAGAAATCGTCCGAAATAGTAGGAGGCATGATAAAGTTTTCCTCTTTAATACCTAACGGTCCTGCTATCTGGTCTTTAATCATAGTGTAGCAACAACCTTTGTATTCTCTGGGTAAATTGGTTAATTCATCTACGTTAAATAAGGTAATATTAGAGACATCAAATGGATACATTTGATATATTTCGCTAACGATGGCATGCATGTTTTTGGTGGTTTGTCCCGTGGAAAGTCCAATCACTGCCTTGGAATTACTTATCATTTCACCAATGATTCTCCAGGCTGCTATTCGATCAAATTCAGCTTCGTCTTTGGCAATTGTAATATTTATTTTCATCATTCAATCTGTTTTAGAGTTTATTTATTAATTGCTACTGCGGCAGCACCAATGAGTCCGATGAAGTCGGGATTTAAACGCGACAGCATCACACCGTTTGTAACAAACCGCATAGTGTGGTTGATAAGTTTTTGTTTCAACCGGTCGAAAATAAAAGGATTGGAGACTACTCCACCTCCAAGTACCACCGTGTCGGGATCAGTTACCCGTACCAAATTCATAATCAAACTGGACAACGCTTCAATAGCATTATCGAGTATGTGCATACAAAGTTCATCGTTTTCCTGATAGAGTTTTACTATTTCTCTCACATCCACCCGATGAGGAGAATCATAAATATCAAGTTTGGTAGGATATTTTTGCTTTAAGATGCGGGCACAAGTATCAAAACCGATACCTGATGCTAACAATTCAACGCAATCCTGTCTACCACAGATACATTTAGCTCCCACACCAAATCCTACAAGAGTATGTCCCACTTCGCCGGCGTTAAAATGACTACCTCTGATCAACTTACCTTCCACCACAAACCCAGCGGCGATGCCTGTCCCAACGTTCAAATAAATAAAATCTTTTGAATTTTTCCCTTCTCCAAATAACATTTCGGCGCGAGTGGCACTTTTCACATCATTGTCGATAAAACAAGGCAAATGATACCTTTTCGAAACTTTCTCAGCTAAAGGAATAGGTTCTGTACGGTTAGCATCAATCTGGAACCATGTACCATTTTTATTATCAATGCGGCCAATAATGCCAACACCAATTGCAGTGGGAGATTTTGGACCTGCCCATCCAGCAGTCTGGATATAATTATCCAAAGATTGGAACAGAACATCTACTGCTTCAGTTTGGTTGACATATCCTGTTTCGTAACGTTTTGATTGTAAAATTTTTCCTTCTTCGGAAACCTCACCAATTAAAAGTTTTGTTCCTCCCCAATCAAGTGATAGATATGAGTTGTTCATTATTTATAAAATCTAATAATTATTTAAAAAGAGTATGGGCTAATAATAGCCCATAACTTTGATTAAGAATAAATGAAATGGTTTATTTCCATCCCGGATTTTGATCTAATGCTCCCTGTGATGCATCAATTTCACTTTGTGCTATAGGGTAATATCTAAATCTTTCCGTCCACCCCTTCGAAGCAAGGATTTCAGTACCTTTATCAAAACGCATAATATCAAACCAGCGTTGCATTTCGTCTATAAATTCGTAACCTCGTTCTTTAAAAATACAATTAAGAATATCTGATTTGCTCATTTTTGTTAAATCGATTCTATGATTCTGATCTTGAAATGCACGATCTCTAATCTGATTAAACCACCCTTGAGCTTCGGCATCAATAGAACCATTAATTCTAGCCTGTAATTCAGTAGCCAGTAACAGCACATCGGCATACCTATAGAATCTGAAATTCACGGCATAATTATTTAAAGGGTTTACTGCGCTAGTACTTTCTTTTCTTGGATGGTACTTATAATGCCCCAGCCACTCAAAGTTTTCTTGCTGAGTTGATATAAGGAATGTATCACCTTTAGCTAAAGCACCTTTTTTTACAAGATCCTGTACCTCCTTGATTTCTTTTCTATAATCAATTACGGTTCCTTCGCGCCGAGTATCTCCTGATTCAAACATATTATATATAGTGCTAGGCATGGTATTTTGTCCCCATCCTTCACACAAACCACCTTGCTCCGCGGATCTGGGGTCATAAATAGATCGTCCCCCGAGTGACCGGGCAAGACCGCTTCCTTCGTTGCTGTTATCACCTGCAAATTCTAATTCGTAAATAGATTCAGAACAGAATTCTCCCGATTTTAACCAAATGCTTTTATAATCCGGCATTAAAGAGTATCGTTTACTATCGATAATTTCTTTCATGTCTTTTAATGCTTCAGGATAACGGCTCTCATCACGTTGAAATAAAATAATTTTTGTTTTTAGCATCTTAGCAGCATCTTGACTAACCCTGCCTTGTTGCATATTGGCTTTATCAGGTAGATTTGCAATAACATTGTCATCCAAATCACTTAGCATAAATTCATAAATCTCTTCTCTGCTAGCTTTTTTAATCGTGTAGATTTCAGATACAGAAAGAGGTTCTTTAATAAGTGGAAACTGTTCATATCCCATAAAAAGATAGCAATAGAATAAAGCACGGTAGAAACGAGTCTCCGCATCAATAGAACTAACAAACTTTTTGTCTAACGAACTATTACTTAACTTTGATATGAGGATATTGGAACTCGTCACTCCGTTATACAATCCATAGTCCCATTCATTCCACCATCCAGGAGAGGTGGTAGGATCATAAGTAAAGTGATCATACTTATATTTATATACACCTTCTCCTACGCCACCACCAGTCTCCGACTCATCAGACATTAATGATGCATAACTGAAAACTTCCATTAGTCTCTCTTGAATATCGTTGATAACGGCATATTCTCCCATCATTACTTCATCTTCCGTTTTATAGAATTCTTTTTCCGAAACTTGTGTCCTTGGATTAGTATCCAGAAAGTCGTTACAAGCGGTAAAGCTTATTAAAGCCAATACGGATAATATAATAATTTTTTTCATCATCTGTTTTTTTTAGCTAGTTAAAATACAATGTTTGCACCAAAGGTAAATGTACGTGCCTGAGGATAGGTACCACCATCAAATCCGTTTCGAGTACCTACTTCCGGATCCAATCCTGAATAATTTGTTATTGTGAACAAATTTTCTGCCTGTACAAAGAAACGTAATTTTTTAATAAAGACTTTTTGTGCAAGACTTTGTGGCAACTGATAACCTAATTGCAATACTTTCAATCTGAAATAGGAACCATCTTCTACGAACAAATCAGATACCCAGGTAGTATTATTGTTAGGATCACCTTCCACTACACGCGGATATTTATTTGAAGTACCTTCTCCATGCCAACGTTCCAGCCAACTACTCTCCCAATTGGCATAAGTAATGTTTGCTCTGCGATAGAACTTGTAAATATCATTACCTTCAACACCTTGGAAAAATGCATGTAAATCAAAGTTCTTCCAGTCTGCATCTAATGAAAGACCGTAAGTCCAATCAGGATTGGGATTACCAATCATAGTTCTATCATCTCCGGTAATACCATTTTTACCGTCAAGATCTTTATATCTTACATCACCCGGTTTTGCATTAGGTTGTTTCAAACTTCCATCTTCAGTTACATAGTTATTAATTTCTGCCTGATTCTGGAATATACCATCTGTAACATATCCATAGAAGAAGCCATAAGGTTTACCTGATTCTCTCCAGGTTACTGTGCCTCCAAGACCACCTCCGATAATATCAAGTCCTACAAGTCCAGGTCCTTGATTTGTTACTATATTTTTAACGTAAGAAGCATTTGCACCAAGAGAAAAATTAACTTCTCCTACTTTAAACTTATAAGATGTATCGAATTCAACGCCTTTATTACTAACGGTTCCGGCATTTGTTTTCATGCTATAAAAACCTGTATATTGAGGTAATGTGACATCGAGCAACATATCGTTCGTTTTTTTATCAAAGTAATCCACCGAAAATGTCAGTGCATTTCCCAAGAAACGAAAGTCGATACCTAAGTCTGTTTGTTCGGAAGTTTCCCATTTCAGATCACTATTTACATATCCGGAAGGTTTAGCTCCAGTGTAAACTTTGCCGTTAACTACGGCATTATATCCCATTGACATCATACTGGTATATCCAAAGGCGCCAATAGACTCGTTTCCGTTTTGTCCCCAACTGGCACGAAGCTTTAAAAAATCGAGCCACTCCGGACGATTCTTCATGAAATTCTCTTTGGTCAAGACCCAACCTAAAGATACAGAAGGAAACAGAGCATATTTATGTTTGTCGCTAAAGTTTGAAGAACCATCACGTCTGGCTACTGCTTCAAATAGGTACTTTTCGTCGTAATTGTAATTAACACGACCAAATACAGAAGCTAATTTATGATCACTAGCTCCTCCGCTCACCCTTTCGTTGCTACGGTCGGCAGTAGCAATATCGATATATGCTTTATTTATATCAACAATTAAAAGATCATAGTCTGAACCCGCTAAATTGGAATATTGGTAAGAAGCCATTGATGTTCCTGCAAGTAACCCAAGATTATGTAATCCGAAAGACTTATTATAGGATAATGTATTTTCCCACTGCCATGAAAAAGATTCATCTTTACTGTCTTCCACATAAGAATTGGTGTTTTTAGTTGTCGTATTCAGATCATATACAGGAACGACTCTTCTTACTGAAGAGAATGAACCATCCAAAGCATAGGTTGTTTTGAATTTTAACCCGGGAAGTACTGATACATTCAGATTGAAATTGGATCCTAATACTTGTGATATTGTTTTTTGATTATGATTTACCTGTAAATCTGCGAGCGGATTTGTAATCTCTCTCATATCAATAATATTGTAAGCTCTGCCGTCTGGCGACTTCACATAATTGGGATAAAAAGAGTTATACTCGGCGATCTTATTCGGATCATCTTGGTAAACTGATTCTGTTGGCGGAAGCATGTTCATAGAAGCTATAATGCCGCTTGATTCACTGTTACCAATATCACTACCCGTTTTCTGCATTCTAGAGTAGCTTACAATTGTGCCTAACACAATATTATTCAACCAGCTTCTCTCTTTCACATTCATAAGGGTAGTTGAATAATTTAAACGTCCATTGTATCTGTCATAGTCGGAGAATCCTTTAGCTAAAATACCACTTTGCTTGATATAACCAAACGAGGCATAATAAGTACTGTATTCGCTACCCCCGCTAAGCGATAATTTGTGGTTAGTTATAGGAGCATTGCTATAAGTTAACTCTTTCTGCCAGTCAGTATTGACTGTAGATTCTGTTGGGAAGTATGGTGATTTACCTGAATTGGCAGCCATTTCATTCATCATCATTTGATATTCCTGACTATTCATCAAATCCAGTTTTTTAGCGGGATTTTGAACGCCGTAAGTAAATTCATAGTTAAACGTTGTTTTTTGCATCTTACTACCCTGCTTTGTTGTTACCAAAACGACGCCGTTAGCTCCACGGGCACCGTAAATGGCTGCAGATGCAGCATCCTTTAAAACTTCAATGGATTCAATATCTGATGGATTAAGATAATTGATACCATTAGAAGAAGGCATTCCATCTACTATGTACAACGGCTCGGAATCATTAACTGTACCTGTACCGCGAATACGTATTTTTGAATCTGTACCAGGTTGTCCGGATTGAGACGTTATTTGTACACCAGATACCTTACCTTTTAAAATATTTTGTACATTAGTAGGAGTGCTTTTTCCAAGTTCGTTTGCATCTACTTTACTGATAGCTGCCGTAACTACACTTTTCTTTTGAACGCCATAACCAATAGCTACAACTTCGTCGAGCATATTGGCTTTTTCGGTAAGAATGATAGAAAGGTTTGAGCGATTAGCGAGACGAATGGTTTGAGAATTATATCCTACAAAGGAAATCTCAATAGTAGGATCTGTATTCTTTAATGTTAAAGTGAAATGTCCATTCATGTCTGTTATTACCCCATTTGTTGTTCCCTTTTCCGTAACATTGGCTCCAATCAAAGTTTCACCGTTTTTATCAGTTATAGTTCCGGTGATAACTCGTTTTTGTTGCTGAGTTACTGAGGTAGCATGAGAGGCGTCTCTCTGCCTTTCACTTTTTTTCATTAGCATAATATTGGAACCTTCCATAGCATAAGAAATATCAGTTCCCTCAAAAATAGTGTGAAGCACATCAGCAACCGATTTTTTGTTGGCTTTTACCGACACTTTGCGGTTAAGATTGACATCGTCTTCACTGAAAACGAAAAGATAGTTGGTTTGTTTTTCTATTTGATTAATAACACTTCGCGTAGAAACATCATTAGCAACGATGTATACTTCCGTGACTTGCGATTTTGCTGTTGTGGCAAAAAGGCTGGAAGCAAAAATAAATAAGCATAGAAAAGTGATTTTCATAATTTTCAATATGCGTTTTTTCTGGACAAAGGAATCCTTATACAAAATATTATTCATACATTTGTAGCGTTTAAGAGTTAGTCATAAGATTATTTTTAGCGAAATCAATGTATTGTATTGACTCTTTTCCGGGACTGGTCATTGTGTTACCGCACAAGGTCAGTCCTTTTTTTTGGGGGGGTAGATTTATGTTTTAGTCATAATAGTATAAATTTTAAGGTTTTGTAAATTAGATTAATTTATAACGATAAGGTTATTATCATCATCTTTAGTAAAGGTAAATGTGTTACTCAATTGTAATACTTTTAGCATATGCTCTATGCCATCGCGGAAACGGAATTTACCTGTGTATCGATTCGTTAGTATTTGAGTGTTGTTTATTTTTATCTTTACATCATAATAGCGTTCAAGTTTCTTCAGTATTATATCTACTGATTCGTTATCGAAACAAATTAAACCTTCGCGCCAGCGGAAATAGTCGAGGCTTCTTCGTTCCGACATAACTAACCTGCCATCTTCAAGTTTCAATTTTCTACCTGGGCGTAATCTTACCCGTTCGTTAGTAAGAGTGGAACTAACCTCTACGGAACCTTTTAATAAATCGGTTTCGAATACATTTTCTTCGGAATAAGCTATTACATTGAATTCGGTTCCTAATACGCATACTTTATATCTATCAGTATTTATTGTAAAGGGACGACTAGCATCATGTGCGACTTTGAAATAACCTTCTCCATTGAGTGTTACGTTTCGCGAATGAGAAGAAAAAAGTGCAGGATAGGTGAAGATGGTGTGAGAGTTGAGCCATACTTTACTTCCATCTGGCAAATTTACCTCTACATGTTGCCCCTCAGGTACTACAATAGTTTGTGTAAGAGCCTCTTGTTTAACCTGATAGTGCTGAAACCAGTAATAGGCTCCAATCGAAACGATTACAAAAACAGCAGCAATCTTTAATACTTCGCGTATTACACCAGTAAAGCTAATAGAAGGCACATTCTCCTCTAAATATTCAGGTAGCTTATTCCACAAAGTTATGTCATGAAGTTTTCGAAGAGCCATAAAGTCGCGCTTATGTTGCTTGTCGGCTTCAATCCATTCAATAACAAGTTTCATCTCATTTTCTGAAGCTTCACCTGCAATATATTTTTCTAAAAGTTGTTGGTCCATGCCATTCTGTTTATCGGTTCTCACAGATAAAACGATTTAGGAAAATAGATCACTAGATAGAATACCGTTTTTTTTTAAAAAAACAGCATTAAATAATCTCTTAGGCTTATGAGAAGAACTTTCAATGCTTTGGCAATGTGATAATCCACCCCTTTTACTGTAATGCCTAATTCATCAGCAATTTCTTTGTTTGAGTAATTTTCATAACGGCTCATTTCAAATATTCTTCGGGTTTGTGATGATAAAGAGTCGAGGGTATTCCGGATTATTTCAGTAATCTCGGTAGAAAAAATATCATCAGGGTTGCAGGCTTCGAGGGTGGAGATACGCAATGATAGTTCACGATTGTGCAAATTAACGATATTTTCAAAAGCATTTAGTTTTATCTGTTCGTGTTTTAAGTAATCAAAAGCTTTGTTTTTAAGAATGGTAAACAGGAAATAGCGCACATTGGTTATTTCTGTTTCTTTCATTTTCTGCCAAAGAATGATAAGACAATCGGAAGCGATATCCTCGGCCGCCATCTCATCGTGAACATACGATTTGGCAAATAAGAAAGCCCTTCTATAATAAGAAGTATAAATATCATTGAAAGTCTCCACTATTATATGTTTTTAATATTCTTAGGCCTTATTATATCAATAGTCTTTTAAGGTTAAACAAATAATTGATCATTAAAGGATCCTTTTATAAATTTGGTTAAGTTACAGAAAATCATAATAGATTTTTAAGGATTACTATACCATTAAAGTAATGATAAACCTTGGTATACTTAACAAATATATAAATATCGTTTTAACGTTTTTAAATCAATCGGGGACAAAGATAGATAAATGGTCTGAGAATTTTATGATAGGAGTATGGATTTTATATATTGTTTGTTCTCTGGCTTGAAAAACTGATAAGAAGTAATCTTCCTAAGGGAGTCCATCTATGAGGATTTAGCTTTTTCTTGGTTACATACCTGTCGATATGCCGGATAGTATAAACGCTAGCATATGATTAGTCCTCTGATGGAGTAGGACTAATCTGCCAAAACGCACTAATTATTTATGAAAGTTTGCCTGGATCTTTTCGTAAACTTTACTGAATCGTTCAATATTCTGCTCTCTTAATGGATAGTCTTTAGCTGGGAGAATTGGAATTATTTTTACCGGATGATTTTTTGCCTCGTATAGATTTCCACAAACTGTAGAGAAAGCTTTTCCATCTACAGGCTGATAATAAGGCTGACCGGACAGACCTGCACGACGGGGCTGTGCTGCATTTAAAAAATCTTCATCGCCTCCGTAAAATCCTAATTTCTGTAGCCAATAATTAGTTTGTAAGGACATGGGGAGTACCCATTCAATGGTTGGATATTGCTCTAAAACCCACTCAATATGTTCCAGTCCCTTAATTGCTTTTTCTTCTGGAATCAGGACTCTTTTTCCTTTGGGAGCAGGCTCCACAGAATCGTTGCAAAGGTTTGTAAAATACATCTCCCTGGTTTTTATTGTACCACCGGTAACGTACGAAATATGATCAAATAAATGGCGGGCTTCTACATTCCTGCTACGTTCACCGTGATCTTCTGGAAAACTACGGAAAAAATAATCGGCAAACATAACATATTCGGGCACAGCTTCTGACCATTGCAGATTTGAATCTTCACCTATTACTAATACTTTAGCAGCATCTACTGCTTTCAAATCTTTTGATCTCATATATTGTTTCTTTTATTTCTTTGAGAGAATCTTTGTGATGTGCCGCAAAGGTAGCTATTATAAGATAATAACACAACTAATTATCTTTATTTGCTCTTTATCGGAAGGCGTTCCCATAACCACAACGGAATCATTTTCCAGAAAAACACTAAAACAGCATATCTATAATCAATTACAGCAACACGCTTTTTTCTATTTAAGGCATTTATAATATGGCTGGCTACACGGTCTGCTTTCATCAGTAATGGATAATTGCCATCCTTCAGTAAGGCGGTTTCTACAAACCCCGGACGGATATCGGTGAAAGAAATGCCCAACTTCTCCATACGGGATAGTTGAGCCAACGCGTCAATATATGTATTCTGAAAACGCTTTGTAGCAGAATAAGCAGGAGCAGCACCCAATCCTTTTGTTCCGGCAATGGAACTAATCACGGCCAAATGTCCTCCTCTTTGTTCTTTGAAATACTGAAAAGCAGCAGTCACCATGCGGATAAATCCTTCTACATTCGTTTTTGCCGTATTGATTTCAATTTCAGCTTTTAAATCAATGTTTTGAAAGCCAATGCCAGAACTGAGAAAAAATAAATCCATTCCGCCTAATTTCTCTATAAGAAGTTGTAGCTTATCGGTAGCATCTGCTTGCGTTACATCGAGTGATTGAATCTCAACCTTATCCGGTGCAATCGCTTGGAATTCCTCTAAAGCAGTTTGTCGCCTACCTGCTACACCAACCCGCCATCCCAGTTTCAGATAACCTTTTGCCACTTCGTGGCCAATACCGGAAGTAGCTCCTATAATAATGATTCGTTTCATGTTTATCTAAATATTTCTCATTTGCCAGATTTAAATTCAAAAACAGTCCTCTTCTCTCAATATACCTTCCATCATTTATTTTCCTCTGACCGCTTCGACCTTATATTCCATTTGGTTGCTTTTACCAGGTTTATTGTCGAATGTTGCGGTGCAATAGATACGTTCGGCATTCTGCTCTAAAAGAGCATTAGCTTTGGAAATAACAGACAAACATGCTTCCATGTTGTCGCATTCTACAATCGTCCCCATCGATGTAAGTTGACTTTTGTAGGGCAAAGCATCTATCATCTCTACTACTTTCTTGACGTATGAACTCACATGTACCCCTTTATCTATGGGGAAGATGGCAAATTCCATAATTACAGACATCGTTTTTTTTTAAATTAATAGTTGGTAAACTTTATTTTACTCCATTCAAAGAAATCTGAACTTTAACCGGGAAGTGATCTGAAGGTACTCTTGCCACATACTTATGAAGTGAAACCTCTTTAGGAAAGTTTCCCGATTTTACATCAGTACCGCTTTCTACAATTGGAGTACGATAGGTATCGGTAAGAACACCGTAGCGTAACACTTTAACAGAAGGAGTAACAAAAATGTGGTCAATACGGCTATCTGTTTTTAAAGTTGGATCGAAATTATTGAAGGTACCGTTTAACGCATAACGAATTTGTGCAACTTCATAAGAATCTTTTAAAATACCCGAATTTGCCAGAACCTTGTAATTGTCATGAGTTTGGTCCGTATTGAAATCACCGGCAAGAATCACTGGATCTTTGCCGCACATCTCTTTAATCTTACTTATCACCAATTTAGAACTTTCGCTCCTTGCCACTACACCAATGTGGTCCATATGTAAATTTAGAAACCAGAATTTCTTTTTGCTGGCTTTCTCTTGGAACTGTCCCCAGGTACAAATACGCGGTAGCACGGCATCCCATCCTCTATTTGGCTTATCAGTGATAGTTGACAGCCAGAAATGACCAGATTTCAATAACTTGAATTTCGCTGTTTTATAAAAAATAGGGGCATATTCACCTGCTTCTTTACCATCGTCACGACCTACACCAATATAGCTATAACCAGGTAATCCAGCTAACATTTCATGTAATGGATTTACCAATACTTCCTGCGAACCAAAGATGTCAAAGTCATTAAAACGAATTAAATTACAAATAATAGGACGGCGTTGATACCAACCATTCCCATTAATAGAATCCTCTTCGTTTTTGTAGCGAATATTATAGGATGCTACAGTAAGTGTTTGTGCTTGCAGCAAAGATAAACTGCATAAAAATAGAAGTAAAAAATAAACTCTTTTCATAATTTTTGATTTAAAAATGATTATATGCTATTTTAATTATTTAGGTTATGTTATAATATGTTTGTACAAAATTTTTATGCAAAAGTAATCTCTTTTTCCATGAATTAATAATTATAGCAAAATTAAGCATTTGTTTTTAATTAATTAGTGTATTTTTGTAGTTTATAAAGTCAGATCTTATGAATATACATCACATAGCGATATGGACAGCTAAGTTAGAAGAAATGCGAAACTTTTACTGCACTTATTTTAATGGAATTAGCAATAAGAAGTACGTTAATTTAACCAAAGGATTTGAATCTTATTTTATTCGTTTTGAGGAAGGAACCTCTATTGAGCTGATGAGTCGGAAGGATATTAATGATGGAATAGTTGGTGAACATTGGGGGTATTGTCATTTGGCATTCTCATTAGCCAGTAAAGCTGAAGTACGTGAATTGACAGAGATATTAAGAAATGATGATTATCAAATAGTTGGAGAGCCACGCGTAACTGGGGATGGATATTTTGAAAGTGTTGTGTTGGATGTTGATTACAATAGGATAGAACTTGTTTTTGAGCTTTAGAAGAACTTATATCTATTTGATCTATTTAGCAAATAAATGTTAGATTAATAATTGTTTTCTAAAAATTTAGCGATATGAAATTAAAATACTTAGTGCTTATGCTTGGACTCTTTTCAGCAGGTTTTGTTTCGGCAAACTCTTTTGATACTGATACGTTTAAAACTCGAAATAATAGAGAAGTCATTATCACGTTCATTAAACATGGGAGCTTGATGATCACTTACAATAAACAGTTTATCCAGGTAGATCCGGTGTCTGACTATGCTGACTATTCTACTTTTCCCAAAGCGGATGTTATTTTAATAACTCACGAACACGCTGATCATCTGGATCCGAAAGCAATTAGTGCGCTCACTAAAAAAGGAACTTTGATTGTAACCAATGAAGCAAGTCAAAAGAAATTGGGTAAAGGTACTATTATGAAGAACATTGACCAGATGAAAATTCTTGGTAATATAACCGTTGAGGCTGTTCCTGCATATAATACTACTCCGGGAAGAGAAGTATTTCACCCTCGTTATCGTGATAATGGTTATGTTTTAACTATTAACGGATTGCGTATTTATATTGCAGGGGATACGGAAGACATTCCGGAATTGAAAGATCTGAAAAGCATTGATATTGCTTTTCTACCTGTTAATCAACCCTATACAATGACTGTTCCGCAAGCTGCAAATGCTGCAAAAATGTTTATGCCCAAAATTCTTTATCCGTATCATTTTGGTAATACAGCTATTGAAGAATTAAAATCGGAATTAAAGAATATTCCTATTGATGTAAGAATCCGAAAGATGCAATAGGATTTAGTATCGTCATTTCGAAAATATATTAAATTTCTATTATTTTGCTCATTTTCCTAATATAATCTTATAAACTGTTTGCGTTTAATAAATATATGCATAATTTTGCAAGTCGTTAAAATGTAAGAAAACTGTAATAGTTAGTCTTATAATGTTATGTAATAAAATTAAAAAGTCAAGAAAATGTCTTTAATAAAATGTCCAGAATGTGGTGATACGGTTTCAGATAAAGCTCCTATTTGTCCTCACTGTGGATTTGCAATCGCTCAAAATTTTATCAAATGTCCGGAATGTGGTTCCATGATTCCCAATAATTCTGTATTGTGTCCTAAATGTGCTTTCCCTTTGAAACAGGAAAATGGAGAGACTAAAGAACAGGGACTGGAAAAAATAGAACCCGCTTTCAGTGATGCCAAAACGTCTTATGAAAGTAAATTATATATTATCGCATATAATAAGATTAATATCGCCTTGTCTGCTTCGCCTAATAATCAAGAATGCTTAAAACTCAAAGAAGCAATTGTTGTTGCAATAAGAGATAATTCTTTTAAACTTGCAAGCGATCTTTTTAAAGAGAAGGAATATACTAAAGCTTTGGCAGAAATTGAAACGGCATTGCTTTATGTTCCCAATAATCAGAAACTTATTATTCTCCAAAATGATATTAAGAAGGTTAAGTCACGTCGTCGTATTATAATTAGTGTAATCTCAATTCTTATTTTTGCCGCAGTGGCAACAAGCATTGTGTATTTCGCTTATCATGCCAATACTGAAAAACAGGAAAATGAGGCTTGGACTGAAGCAAAAGATTCTTCTACAGTCTCTAGCTTAGAGCATTTTATGGAGCTATATCCCAATGGCTCTCATTCCATAGAGGCAGAGCAATTACTTCTTGAGTTGAAGAAAAAAGATTCTGATTATTGGGAAAGTATCAGACTTTCCAGCGATGTTTCAAAATTTAAGGACTATACAATCAAATTTCCTAATGGAACCTATATGGCTCAAGCCAATAATTGCATTGATTCATTAGATTGGGTACAAGCTGTTAAAACAAATACGGCTGAAGCCTATTCCGGATACTTGTCATCTCATCCCAATGGAGTACATTCATCAGAAGCTTCAACAGCGGGAAGTAAGATTACAAGTATGACAGCAAGCACAGAAGACATTGAGAGTATGAAAAATTTCTTTTCTACTTATTATGCAGCTGTTGAAGGGAAAGATTATAATTCAGTGCTTGATTTCTTTGAGACTGTTACCGCTCGTTATTATGAGTTGACAAATGCCAAAAAAACAGATATCCTGGCAAATTTGAAAAAGTTGTATAGTAAAGATATTCGTCAGGTACATATAAAAGTAAGCAGTGATAACTTTAAGGTTACCAAAGATGAAAGTGGAAATTATCATGCTACCTTCTCAATTGATGTTAATTATGATCGGGAAGATGAGAGCCTTAATACTAGTTCCAATATGATAGTTAATGCGGTAGTGGATCAAAATCAAAAGATTACATCTATAACTTCAAAGAAATTAAGCTAGTGCTAATACCATCCTCATGAAATGCGTACTCCAATTGATTACAGATTAGTATAGTTTTACCTATTTGAATTGCTTGTTGTACCGATTGGAGTATTAAGGGGGTTAATTGCAAAATCATCTCCCATCTATCACTAAATACGACTTTATTAGTTGATTATAAACTGATTGAAATTATGGAAGTAGATTTTATCTCCCACTAACATCTACCATCTGTCACTTTCTTATCTATTCAAACTTAATTCAATTTAGTTCTATAGGTTTATCGTCAATTAATGAAACGAATAGAATTTGGTTGCCGGATTGATATTTTGATAACGGTGCTTTTATAAATATCTCTTGTTATCTTTATCTCTTTCTTTTGCTGGTGCAGGAAAATAAAAATAGTATTAACTTTTTTGATGTCCACATTTTGAGTAATATTCTTTCTTGTATTAGTAAAACCTTTCTATACATTTTTTATTTGATTCTTTAAGTTTATGAATATTTGTACAAAATAATGCATTCTTCTGTACAAAAGAACTAATTATTTTGTACAGAAGATCAATTTGTTTTGTACAATAACAATGAATTTTTTCTCTGAGGATATAATATTTGTCTAGTAGAAATTACTAATCCTCATTACATTTTGATAAAGAGTAATGATATAAACCAGATTTCAAGCTGAATAAAATAAATATCTTTGTTCTTTGGGTTTAAAAGTAAAAAAGTTTATGGCAGACAATTATATAGAAAAACAATACGAGCAATATGAAGCCAGAAAGGCAGCATGGGAAAAAGCTTGCAAATATGGCAAGAAGAAAATTACTACAGCTAATCAGGCTAAATCAGAAAAACCGGTTGAAATAAAATCTGAGGCGGAGAATAAAAATCACCATCAAAATCAATAAAGAAGATTTCGGCGTTAAGAATGATATTGATATAGTCCTTTTTGGTGATAGCACTGTTGTTAAGATTGAGGAAATTATTTTTTGTAGGTATCCTACAGTGGACTGGCTACTTTGTTGTCCGGACAATCTGTGGTAGACGCATGGGATTTAGTGGTAGATGTTTTTTTATCTACCACTCTTGGAAAGCCCTCTATTAAGGCTTTCCGTGTGTTTTAGTGACAGATGGGACATGAGTTTTGGAAAATAGTTTTGTTAAGACTGCTCTTTTATTAACTATAATCTCACTTTACATCAATATCCGTTCTAATTTATTTTTCCAGATTTCCCAATCCGGCATTTCTGTAGCTAGTAAATTAAAGAACTGCTTGTTGTGTTCTCTGTGAACTAGGTGGCAAAGTTCATGTGTTATCACATACTCAATGCAGGGACGAGGGGCTTTGATTAGTTCCGTGTTCAAAATAATCTTTCCGCTATTGGTGCAACTTCCCCAACGATTATTCATCTCTTGCAGATGGAGAGAACTTGGTTCCACTTGGTAATGCTTAAAACGTTGTATGATGGGTTCGGCTATCTCGGCAAATTTTACTTTGGCATGCGAGCGATACCACTCTTTCATCAATTCTTTGGCTTTTGATTGAGGCGAACAGACAATCTCAAAGTAGCGACCTTTGTACTTTACATTCTCAGGCTTTCCTTTGTTTACTCTCAGCATATATTGTTTACCAAGATAGAGATGAGATTCACCACTTATATATCTTCTTTCAGGTGTGTGCTCTCCAAAAGATCTGAAATAGTGCTGTTGCTTTAATATCCAAGAGGCTCTTTTATGTACCTTTTCGTTGATCCGTTCCGTGCTTGCATCATCGGGAGCTTTTACTATGACCAAACAATCGGGCGTCACAATGATGGAGAGTGTTTTGCGTTTTGAAAGCTGAACAGTATAATGGATGGTGGATAAACCAAATTGAATCTCTCTTTCCATTATTTGTACCATAGTTTAGCAATATCTACACACTTGTCAATGATAGTATCCATATTTTCAAAGGTCAATGGAATGTCATACTTGCGTTTCACTTCATCAATAAGGAAATCTTCTAGTTCAATTTTTATCTTACCAATTAAAGTAGAGTTAGTTTGCCAATCAATGATAACTTTGGGCTTGATAATCTGTTCGAAAGCCAGAGAGGTATCCAATGCTATTTGTTTAAAATCAAAGCCATTATTGTCTGTTTCAATAGTTTTGTAAACCTCCAGACTTAAACCGAAATAAGCTTTCCCTGCATGATTACCATTCAATACATCGGGAATTTCATCGTCGGTATGCGCTAACACATTCTCTTTATGCTTCATCACCCGTTTCAGATATTCTGCTTCATTGATTCGTCCCTGTTCGTACTCCGATATGGTTTCTTTCAGCATCTCCGAAAACTTCTTGTAAAAAGTGGGGTCAAAGTCCATATTCTCGTTGATATACTTTGCTGTACGCGATGCGATGGTATCTGCTTTGGCAGCTTTACCCATCACTTTTTCCACCTCCTCTTCAAATTTTTCTTTATCGAAGATGTTCACTAGTTCGGTAATGACTTTTACCTCACCGCTCTCTATGTGAGTATCAATTAATTTCTGAATCTGTCCCTCGTACTTTTTATAATCAATGCTATCCGAATAACGTTCCTGCACGGCACTTCTGAGCTTTAAGAACATGGTTAAATCTGCTTTGTACGTGGCAATATCTGTTTCCGATGTTTCTTTGTAGAAGTCAATACAGGAGAGTGCAATCTTTAAGCAATGGGCGTAGGTGGATAATCTCTCGTAGAATTCTTGTCGCTTGTCTTCATAGCGAAGTATCTGACTATATTCTTCCAGGTCTCTTTTATTTTTAACAGTCTTGAATAAATCCCATAAATCTGAATAGAGCTGGGGTAGTTTTGCCACTTCCTCCTTGATGTCGGTCAATGTGTGATGAATATCCTCCAACTCCTCACTGTCATAGTCGGCATAGATCTCCAATGCATTATTCAGTTTGGCAAGTATTCCGAAATAATCAATGATGTAACCAAACTCTTTGTCGTCGCACACCCTGTTTACCCGGGCAACGGCTTGCAGTAAAGTATGGTCTGTTAAGTTCCTATCCAGATACATCACGGTGTTTTTTGGTTCATCAAAACCGGTCAACAACTTATCCACCACTATAATAACTTCGGGTGAGTTGCTCTCTTTATATCTGCTGATGATATTCTTTTCATACTTCTTGGCGTTGCCATGCTCATCCATCATACGTTTCCAAAAGGCTTTCTCTTCGTTGGTTGTCTCACCGTAAGCCACCTCTTCGCCTTCTCTATCATCGGGGGATGTGATAAGTACTTCGGTAGTGATGTATCCTATCTCATCCAGGAATCTTTTATACATAATTGCAACCCGTTTTTTGGGGCAAACCAATTGACCTTTAAACTTAGTGCCTTTCCAGTTGTCACGGAAGTGTAGTGAGATGTCCCATGCAATGGTATAGATGCGCTGTTCGGCCTGGTTTAGTTGGTTTGCCCGGCTGAACTTACGTTTCATATCTGCCCTCTGATATTCTGTAAGAGGTTCGCACACCTTGTCGAAATAGTTATCAATGGCATTCTCGTGTACCAGTTGAGGCACAATGCGTCCCTCGTAAAGAAGAGGAACCACCGCACCATCTTTCACAGCTTGGTCAACAGTGTAGACAGGTTTAATCATTCCGCCAAACTTGTTAGCCGTGCTCTTCTCCTTTTTCATCAGCGGTGTACCGGTCATGGCTATGCAACAAGCATTTGGCAAAGTTTTTTGCATTTTGATAGCCATCTCACCATATTGACTACGGTGAGCTTCGTCAATCAGAATAAAGATATTGGGACTATCAAGCGGCTTTTTAATTTTATTGACTGCTGTTTCAAACTTGTTGATAATGGTAGTAATTACTGCATCACTTTTGCTTTCCAATAACTCCACTAGGTGCGTACCTGTTTTAGCATTATCGGCATACGAGCCACACTTTTTAAAGGTAGAGGTAATTTGTCGGTCTAGGTCGGTACGGTCGGTCACCAATACTATTTTTGGATTCTTTATCGATTTCTCTACCACGATGGCTTGCGCTAACATTACCATGGTAAGCGATTTACCGCTTCCTTGTGTATGCCATATCACACCCCCTCTACGTTTTCCTCCTTCCAAGTCACTAATCCGTTCCATTGTTTTCTTTACCGCAAAGTATTGTTGGTATCGTGCCACCTTTTTCACCCCATTATCGTAAAGCGTATAACTAAAGATCAGTTCCAGCAGTCTTTCCGGTCTGCATAAACTGTAAAGATATTCATCTTGAAGGGTAGGAGATAGTTGTTCCTTCTCCATCTCTTCAAAGTGACTTTTCACATAGTGATATCGAGTAGCAAACAGTTTTTCTTTTTGTTCCTTTTTTAATGGCTCGTTCACCAATCGGTTCAGTTCCACATTATAGGTTGCTTCTTCCTCTTTGCTGGCAAACTGTTCGGTCCACTTTGCCCAGAACTTCATTTCTGTACCTGTTGTAGCATACGAAGCAAATGAATTGGCAATACCCAATACCAGTGATGAATAGAGATACAGACCACGGATACCATCCTCGTGCTGATTGCGAAGATGTTGTGAGATAGCTTGTTCTAGTGAATCCTTAATATCAGGACGTTTGCACTCTATTACTACCAACGGAATACCATTGACGAACAACACAACATCAGGCCTGTACGTATCATTCATTCCCGTGCGACTCACTGCAAACTCTTCCGTAACATGAAACACATTTCGTTCGGGATGCTCCCAGTCAATATATTTCAGATTATAACTCTTCTTATCACCATCCACACTCTGCTCCAGTGACTTACCATAAGTGAGCAGATCATACACATATTGGTTGGCAGAGATATACCCTTCGTCCACAGGAATATTGCGCATAGCAATAATTCCGTTCTCTATATTCTGAGTAGAGAAGTACGATGTTCGAGTACCACTCACCTGTATCTCAGCATTTATCTCGGTTAACTGCCGGCGCAATACAGATTCCAGCAACACATTGGTTGTTTTGCCATCACGCAGTGTAAGTGCCTCTTCTTGTGAGAGGTACGTATAGCCAAGTTTCTGCAATAGTTGCAATGCAGGTATCTGGCTGATATGGTCTTCTTTGAAGGAGATATTCATAAAATTCAATTTAAATAACAAGCATAACGGGTCAATAACATATCATCTATCTCTTTCTCAGCACCTGAACCAATTGAGACCATTTTCCTGACGTCAGGAAAATGGTCTGCAATATTTTGTTCTGCATTTTTGCATGCTTCTTTCGCTTTTTCAATTACATTAGCAAAGTTCTCCCACTTGCTATATCTAAGAAGAAGCTCCAATTCGCGGGCACTCCAACATTCGATACCTTCAAATTCTGCGGAAGCTTTTCCAAACTGCTCGTAAAGAGCTTTGATTTCGGTTGTTTTCATATTGTTGCTAAGATTTTATTTTCACTTGTGTTTTCCCTGTTAATAATTACTGCATAAGTTCACTCTTTTGACTACGAAGTAATTCAAGCTTAGACTTTACTAATTCTATCTTTTCATTTTTGCCATCACGCAGTTCGAGTGCCTCTTCTTGCGAGAGGTATATAGCCAAGTTTCTGCAATAGTTGCAATGCTAGTATTTGGCTGATATAATCTTCTTTGAGAGAGATGTTGTTCATATAATATTATTTCTTTTTTAATATTATCGGTTTGGTTTTATCTGACCACCTTTTAAACGTAATAAAATATATTCGTTCTTTTTGCCTATCGGTGACTAACTATAGATAACATCTATTAAGTTATCTCCCCATAATTATATTTGAGGCGTATACATCTTCAATGCATCAATAATTTGTTTTTTCTTATCTGTTTTCAATAATCGTAAGACTAATGATGTATAATCTCCATTCAAATTAAATAATTTTGAAATACGTTTACTTAAGCTTTTTCTGTTATATATTTTCAATAATTCATTTAGATTTCTAGAAGATAATATCTCTTCTACTCTCTTACTTGTATTATTATATATCTCATCTATATTGACACCATCAACCAATGTTTTTAATTCTGATTTTAAAGATTCTATATCATTCTCCTTTTTTGTATAACATCTTAATTTGTATTGAACTTCTCTTTCACAAATTGATGCAATTTGTGAATCGTATTCATCAACAAATGCCTTAAAAAGGACTTCTTTAACTTCTTCTAAAGTTTTATTAACATCTTCTAGTGCTTGATTTTCGGCTATTATCCTCTGAATTTCTTCAATTAAATATAAATTTTCAACTTCAGAAACATCAAGAGTAAAGATATTAGCATCTTTATAGCTATCAACCTCTTTGTCGGTCATGTAATCTCTATCAATAAGACCTTTTACTGTAAAATTATGAAGATTCTTTACCCTTTCTTCATTAAAGGCTTTAGTCATCTCAATAACTTTAGAGCAATTATGACAAGGGATAACATAATAATCATCATATATATACGGATATAACTGATTGTCATAACTTCCTTTCTCACCTTCTACAAACAAAACATTTTTTCTGTTTCCTAAAACCTCTATCATTAAACTATCTGGGATATACTCATGATCTTCTAAGACCTCAAAATCCCATTTTTCTAGACCTTTTTCTATATTAAAGTTTTTAATCCATATTTTTTTTGCATCCTTTCTTGATGCTGCAAAGTCTAAGTCATGCGTAATGTAAACAAATGTTTTATTTGGGCAATACTCTTCAATTTTATCCCATAATTTATGCATTACTGATTTATGTAAATGGATTTCTGGTTCATCAATTATAAGAGTTATATTATGGGGGGCTACAAGACATAAACTAATTAAATATATAGCAACCCTTTCTCCGTCTGACATATTCTTTGCATGATATTCACTGGTCCCATTTTGACTTGCTGTTATTTTAGAATCTTTTAAAATAATCTCACGATGTGGAAATACGGATTCCCAAATATCTATTATTTTATCAGAGAGAATAAATGGAGTATCTTTCTTTACCCCACCTGATGATTCTTTTAAGCGGCAGTCTTCAAAATAGTCACGTTGTTCATTCGATATTTTAGCAAAAATTGAAGATAAGACACTTTCATAATCATTTATTAACGCTGTTGTATACCCTCTACCATAATCCCATTTAATATATTTTGCTTATCTGTTTCACTTCCATAGAAAATTTTATTCCACGCTGTTTCTTCACTTTTTATTGTTATATTATCTGGAATAGATAATGCGCGTTGAGCCGAGACCCTTAATACATGCTCATTATCATTTAATTCTAATCGTGCCCCTAAATGACTTTTACCACTTCCATTAGCACCCACAATCACAAAACAATGTTCACTCTCAACATTAACAATATCATCCCCATTTATTGGTATAGAAATTTTTTTCATAATAATCTTTTTTTAAACCAAACTTAAAATACTATTTAGGATATCAACTATCTCATGCTTTTCATGACCTCTTTCATCAGTATATTTATCACATTCTAAAATATACTCAGCAGTCATATTGGGCCAAAATTTTTCTAACACCTTGCTTCCTGTTCTTGTCATTTTCTTAACATCAGAATAGCTATCTATAGAGCTCACACCTTCAAGGATTTTAGGAGATAAATAGTTTTCAATCTCCCTTTTTTTAGTAATTAAAACGATTATTCCTTTCTCATCTCTTAACTTCATTATTATTTCAAGATTCTTTTCACATGGAATATCATCTTCTTTCGTCTTATCAGAATCTAATAAAACGCAATAAGGTTTATCTAAAGCTTCGATTAATTTTAAATTAACCCAATGTCTTAAGTTGGTACATCCTCCTGTAATTATTGGGGTAATTCCTTTGTCTTCTAATGAAAAAGAGATAGAACCATTTTCCTTTAAAACTTTTGATGCATGATTTAAGAATATAACATCTCCATGTCCTTCAACCATAACAATAGCTTTAGCTTTGGATGTATCATCGTATGGAAGAATACCTAAAGACTTTGCTATTTCCGATAAAACATTATCATCAGGTTCATTATTAATTATTCTTGTTTTTTCTTCAGACAATGTAATAAATCTCAAAGAAGATAATGGGATTAAAGCAGCCAAAGATGGCACATGTGTAGTTACAATAACCTGGTAGTTTATGCTTTCAGAGATTTCCTTCAAAGATTCAATAATCATTTCTTGATTATTAGGATGCTGCGACGTTTCCGGTTCTTCAATTGCTAAAACAATATCAACCGTACCTTTTTCCTTTTTAGCTCTCTCAGCCTCAGCCCTAAAAAAGTTTAACAGAATGAGACGACG
>JAATGU010000034.1 GCA_015654535.1 Bacteroidales bacterium | reverse complement strand
TGCTAAGTTCGCTAATCCTTCCACTTCATTCTTAACTGCATGAGAATGAACAATATCCATTATTACAGCAATACCCAATCCATGAGCCGTGTCAATTAATTGTTTAAGCTCTTCAGGTGTTCCGAAACGAGAAGATGCAGCGAAAAAACTCGAAACATGGTAACCAAAACTTCCATAATAAGGGTGCTCTTGAATTGCCATGATCTGAATGCAATTATATCCGGCTTTCGCAATACGAGGAAGAACTTTTTCACGAAATTCATTATAGGTGCCCACTTTTTCCTCTTGCTGAGCCATACCGATGTGACATTCATAAATTAATAAGGGGTCTTCATTAGGACTGAAAGTTTGCGTACTAAATTGGAACTCCTTTTCCGGGTTCCACGCTTGTGCTGAGAAGATTTTAGTATAATCATCTTGCACTACTCGCGTAGCCCAAGCAGGAATACGTTCACCCTGTCCTCCTTCCCAGAAAATCTTCAACTTATATAAGTCTCCATGGTTCAACGCATCAGCTGGTAATTTTAATTCCCAAATACCGTTATCTATACGTTTCATGGCATAAAAGTCCTTCTCTTCCCAACTACTAAATGTACCTATCATATAAATATGAGTAGCATTAGGAGCCCACTCACGAAATATCCAACCTTCATTTGTATGGTGTAATCCAAAGTATAAATATCCCGAAGCAAAATCTGAAAGTGATTTTTTCCCATTCTCGGTCAACTCGGATTCCTTATCGAATGCATGCTCATAACGTCCTACTATTGCATTTCCAAACGGCTCTAACAAAGGGTCGTTCTTTATTAAATTCAGTGTCTTATTCATAAGAAGAAATCTTTTATTTAAATGAATTAAGCCAATACTTTAACAATTATTTTCTTAACTCCAGTATTGCTTATACCGGGAGCATGTCCATCTTGTGGAAAGAAAATAGCGAACATACCAGGTTTAACAGAAATATAATTTTCTGCCAATCCTTCAAAGAAGGTAATATCTTTTTCTGAATTATATGTTGCATCAGCTGGTTTACAGTCTTTGGCTGGAGTATAGCCAAAAATTTCTACACCAGATAGTGGAATCTGAATATCAATAAATAGATTGTGAGTTTCCAATTTAGCTTCTTCCTTAGTCTTAGGAGTTGTTTGGGCTACATTTATTACTAAATCTTTACCTTTTAATTCTGTCTTTCCAATTTCTAATGCAGAAATATCAGATGAATTAAGAAATTCAATAGCTGATGCAAAAAGAGGATTCAAAGAGGTATATTTGTCTAGATTTTCCAAATAGTCTACTACCATAATATTCTTTATTTTATTGGTTTATATATAATGTTATTATTCAAATTCATCTATCGTATAATTAGAAAAATCGCTAAAACGTTTCAGTTGTTGAAATACAGCAGATACTTGCTCTAGCATATCTTTACTTAAAAATAGCTTATCGGGTACTTGACAAGTACAAGTGAATTGTTTGCATTTTAAATAATCTATATATTTATAATCCTTAGGAAAACCTTTAGGAGCCGTTTTTAAAAAAGAATCGCCAATAACTGGAAAATATTTTTTGAAAGCAGGGTCTTCAACAATGGATATGTATTCATCAATATTATCATAAACAGACTTTCTTAGCGCTTTCAATATATTAGGAGGAGGGCATAAACTACCTCCGGCTAGAAGACAATTTCCTAATTGAAGATGTACATAGTAGCCACAGTGTTCTGACTTCTTACCTTTGGCATTAATGTATCCACCAAAATGTGTTTTATAGGGTGTTTTATCTGTTGAAAAACGGGTATCTCTATAAATACGGTATGTACAATCCTTTGCTTGGACACCTTTTATATCTTTATCAAAGAGTGCTATCCATTCAATAATAGCCGTCAATAAACTTTCAAATTCTATTTGAGCCTTAATATATTCATTTTTGTGTTCATTGAACCACTCACGGCTATTATTTTCTGAAAGATCTTTTAAAAATTGAAATATAATAGGTATATCCATCTCGCTATTCTTACTTTTTACACTACAAACGTACGAAATAAAATTGTAATGCCCTACAAATTAAAATAAAAAGTAAGATCAAGTGAACTATTCTTTTCCGTTTTTAACTACAGCAAGTAATAAATCATGCATTTTCCCATTCGTTGCCAGTACTTGATGTCCTGAATAAAAGGTATTTCCACCATCAAAATCAGTGACTTTTCCTCCCGCTTGCATTAGAATTAATGTTCCTGCGGCTATATCCCATGGACCAAGATTAGCTTCTATGCGTGCTTCAAACCTTCCTGCTGCTATATAACAGATTTCGGCTGCGGCAGCACCTTGCAGGCGCAGTCCTCCTACTCTACCATAAAGTTGTTGCACAAGATGAAGAGCCATTGGTTTATATGCCTCATGATTATAGGGAAATCCAAGAGCAATAAAGGCGGTATCCATTGCAGAGACATCTGAGACATGAATTTCTTGGCCATCCAAATAAGCTTTGCTCCCTTTCCATGCCCAGAAACACTCCTTCCGACAAACTTCATATACTACTCCAATTAAAAGCTCTTTTTTATTTCTTAATGAGATACTTACACAATATGGAGCGTTATCATGAATATAGTTAGTCGTTCCATCTAGTGGGTCCACTAACCAATATAATTCTTCTTCTCCATGGTTACCCGAACCTTCTTCTGCAATAAAACCCGCTTCGGGAAGAAGAGCAGAAAGTTCCTTAACTATTCGTCGTTCGGATTCTTTATCCACATAAGAAACATAGTCATGTGAGTTCTTTTCTTCAACCCTTTCACGATGAAAATTAGTGCGTTCTTGACGGAGAAAAGCTCCTGCTTCAATTGCTATTTTTCGCACTTTTTCAGTAATTATTTCTAGATTCAGCATATTTATATTGTTTTTGTCACAACAAATATACTGATTATATATGTAAAAAAGCAAAGAATGAATATTGAATCTTATTTTCAATGCAACTTCTTTACTTTCTGCAATAAATATATATTTTAAACACTTCTATTTATTTTTATCTTTCATTACTATAATATATTATCTTTCTTCTCTAGTCTTTTTAAGATATTTAGTATTAAAATTGTATTTTTAAGCTCTGATACAAATGCTTAGTACTGTTTGTACGCTTCTCTTTTCAATACATAAAGTTATTGTAATCTTATCATCTCTTTCTGTCCAAAAATAAGCAGGACAAACGGGAGCCAGCAATAAGGTATCAGGAGTCTTAAAGTAGCCCCCAAAAATCATACAATAATCTAATATTTCTTTGTAATCTATTTCTGCATAAATCACTCTATCGTAACTAAGGTTGCGAAATTCATCATCTTTTTTAAAATATTTGCAAATATGATTTATGAAGCGATACATCGTTTCTCCATCCATTCGCCACAAAGATCCCTCTTTATGTAAATACAGCGGTAAAAGCTTTTTTATACACATATCTTTTTTTATTCTAATTCATTTACAAAAGTGAGATTTTTCAATAAAATAGATAATTTTTAGTCTTAACTGCCAATAATAATATAACAAAAAGCTCATCAATAAAAAAAGAATAAATAGCTTTTCCGTTCAATATTTATTATTTTACATTTTATTTTCTATTCGCATAAATATTTATATCTCTCAACTAGTAAGTGAAATATTATAAGAGCGCTATACTATTTAATGGATTGATATACTGTTAACTACTAATTTAGAATGAAGAAAAGATGTTTCATATGAATTATTAGCGTTTAAAATATTGGATAATATTTAATTCAATAAACTTATATACAATAATTTATAGTATTATTTTGATGAAACTTTTGATGAAACTTTTGATATATCAGTTTATTTATCAAAATAAGTAAAAGCCCTGTATTGCCAAATAATATTTTATAATTTATTAGCCCAAAAAACTAATTTACTTATTGTTAGCATACTATTAAGCAGAAATACAGCAAACATCATTATAAGAAAGTTTATACGAGAAAAAGGTGGCAGGAAAAAAATAGAGAGATAAATTTAGGAGAAACAAACAATATTAAGTTATGTAGCGAAATAATAGTAGGATTGAGTTAAAGTTATAAACACACATACTAAATATTAATATAGCAGTATTATGCTGTTTTTTTTCAAAAATTATTCTGAATAGAGGTAGTTACTAATTTTGAAGTCCTTTTTATATAAAGAAGTGCTTAAAAAAGCCAAAAAAAGGTTGTGAAGCCTGAAGCTGCAAACAACATTTTGCTCGTAGCATTTTTTATTTGTTGTAGAAGAATAAATAAATGAAGAATAAATAATATTTTAAATAAATATATATCAACATAAGAATGTAAAAAATAGTATAGCGCTCTTATAATATTTCACTTACTAGTTGAGAGTTTTTCTCTGTGCAAATATATATTTTTTTCTCTTAATCAACAAAAAAAAATATTTTTATTTTATATTATCTTTTTTTTCTCACGAAAGAAGAAATTAGTTCGTTGGCAGCATCAACCACCGAAGGATTCAGTGCTGCTAAATAGGTATAAGTAATTTTCTCGGAGCTATGCCCTAGAGCCTCACTGATAACAGAAACAGGAATACCACTTTGTCTGGCAATGGTAGCCCATGAATGACGAGCGACATAAGAGGTTAGTGGAACTGGAAGCTTTAAAAGTACAGAAAGGGCCTTTAAATTTTTATTATGTCTTTTCAGGCTAGATCGATAACTATTATATAAAGATTTATTTTCACCACATAGTATAGGGAGGACATATTCACCCATATTCTTATACTTGTTTATAAGTTGGTTGAGAGGTTCTACTATTTTAACTTGCATCGGTTGTTTGGTTTTACTACGTACATAGTAAATAGTTCCATTACTAATATTTTCATATTTAAGAAAAGCCATATCAACGAAAGACATTCCCCGAGTATAATAGCTGAAAAGAAAAAAATCACGTGATATATCAAGATAGGACATTTCTGCAAGATTTACCTTAGCTATACGTTGAATAGACTCACAATCTATTGCCCGTTTTACAGTCTTTACAGTTTTCAGGGTTATGTAACTAAAAGGAGAACGATCGGTTCCTGGAATGCTTTCTCTGGAAGCTCGGTTATAGGTGGCTCTGAGAATACGAATATAAAAATTAACAGTATTAGGCTGAAGGCCGGATTGTTGGAGAGAAAAAATAAAACGGTTCAACCAGCTGACATTTAAATCAGAGAAAGAAAAATGCTGAGTTTTATCCACAAAATGAGAGATTCGATTGAAAGTACTTTGATAGGCATTGGCTGTTCCAATCCTACCAGCTTCACGAAAAGAAGTTATTAGTCTTTGCATGTAAATAAATACTTGGCTGCCATCAATACCTGATTTGTAAAGTTCAACAATATCTGATACTGAAAAATCCTCTCCTCGAAGTTCAAGATGGCTGATAGTACGTTGTAAATCAAGACAAATACTAGTGATATAACGGTTAATTTCATCTGTAGCAGCCAATTGTTTGCGCTTCCGAGAAATCACCCGACCACTGGATTCATCAAAAGAATCTGAGAAAAGGCGGAAAGGAGAATAAATAACCTTTTTTTTACGACGATGAATAACTTGAAAAACAAGGGGGTAAGTGCCTTCTTTGGTAACACGGAACTTGTTTAGACGAACTTTAATTGAACACATTTTCGATAAATTTATTAGTAAAACAATAAAGGAAGTATTAGAAGTAATATAATAATAATTGAATATTTAGAGATTTTCTTTAAAAGGTTTTTATATCAATTTAAAATAGGAATTTGGCTCTTTTGTATTTTTCACGCTAAAATAAAAAAAGTCCCTGCATATAAGATAAATATACAGGGAATAGTTCTATTTTATTCTATTGGTCGAATAAACTATATAATTGATAAAGATTTACCAAGCATAATTGACACCGAAACTAAGCAACTCTTTTAATTGAAAATAACTTGTTCCGTCTGGACGTGTTACACCGTCATCAAATCTTCCATGCACAAATAGCTTAGTAGATAAATATCGGTTTAACACAAAATTGAAAGTATTTTCCCATTCAGCTTCTACTTTCTTATAATTTGTAAAGTAGTAAAGACGAGATTCCCAAATAACAGAAGGAATAACAGTCCATTTCATTGTCGTCTGAAATTTAGAACCTATATCATGCAAAAAGAAATCTCCTTCTTTTAATCCAAATTGGGTTTCATCAACGTTTTTGTTACCCACATATCTCATATTATAAGCTCCAGGAGAGATGAAAACAGATAAATTCAGATTCTTCTTATCCACTTTATAATCCATACCAATACTGAATATTAAGTTTGCCGGAGAAAGAAAAGCAGATACTGGTTGCGTTGTATTTGCATTATAATTGTGAAAAAATTGAGTGTTAAATTCTCCTGATATTGTATAATACCATCTAGATGTTGCTTTCACCCCTAATTTACTTGATATACGCAATAAATCTGTATTAACCTTATATTGCCTTATTGTATCAGAAGGGACCGTATTAAATCCAATATTTACTTCTAATCTATTATCGAATTGCAGCTTTTGCTTATCGTTATAATTCGCATTAAGCTGAAGGTTTACTAGTGCCGAGTTTGTACTTTCACCTCCTTTGTACCAGTTTGATGATATATAATTTTGAGAGAATTGTAAAGACCCGTTTCCACTAGTATACCAAAAGTTTGGTCTCCGTAAAATGACAGATACTTCTTCTAAATTATTCATCATAGGATCAGGTTTAAACAAATCTATTACGGATGCCTTAGGTCTTAGATTATCGCTTCTTTTTACTTCAAAAATGGAGCGTCTGGAAATATTCCTTTCCCAATTAACAACGAGATTTGGATATAAGAGATAAGTTGTTAATAAAGCTTTATTAACAATATGATTTACTCTTTCAGTTGTGTTAAACGCATTTTTATCAATAGGAAATAATTCATCTATCGGATACTGTGGACTTTTAAGTCCAAGAGGTTTCCATTTAGGATTAAAGGCATCTTTTACAGGATCATGATAATATGCTAAAGGGACAAATAATCGATAATATTTGGCATCTAAATCAATTTGTCTTTCTGGTACAGAATCATTGTTTAACGAATCCAGTACTCCCAGATAACGATCATACAAGGTTGAAAGTGTATCAATGTACTTTTTTTGAAAAGAAGTTTGACCTGTATCCTGATGGAGTTTGGCTAAAGAATATGAATGATCTCTCTTCTGAGCAAATAAAGAAACCGCAAAACACAATAAAATTAATAATGTAATCTCTTTTTTCATGATCTTATTTAAAAACTATATATGTACTAGTTAAAAACTAAATATAAGCGCAAAATTACAATTAAATGTTTAAATCCATCCGAATATCTATCAAATAATGTTTTTTTAAATAATTTTCAGCTGAAAGCTTACTTACTTCTTCTTTTTTTTATAATTTTGCGCTTTTTAAAACGTTCTGCAAATTGCAAAATTAATCATATAAATAATATTGTCGTGGGAGAAACAAAGTATATCTTCGTCACAGGAGGAGTTGCATCTTCGTTAGGTAAAGGAATTATTGCATCATCTATTGCTAAGTTACTTCAAGCAAGAGGTTATAAAGTGACAATTCAGAAGTTTGATCCTTATATTAATATCGATTCGGGAACTCTTAATCCGTATGAACACGGAGAATGTTATGTTACCGTTGATGGTCATGAAGCAGACCTTGATTTGGGACATTATGAACGTTTCTTGGGTATACAGACCACTAAAGCCAATAACATAACGACTGGTCGTATCTATAAAAGTGTGATAGACAAGGAACGGCGAGGCGATTTTTTAGGTAAGACCGTACAGGTGATACCTCATATTACGGATGAAATTAAACGAAATATTAAATTCCTTGGAAATAAATATAAATTTGATTTTGTAATTACTGAGATTGGAGGAACTGTAGGTGATATTGAATCTCTTCCATTTATTGAAAGTGTACGCCAACTTCGTTGGGAAATGGGAAAAGATGCACTTTGTGTACATTTAACATATGTTCCTTTTTTGGCTGCTGCAAAAGAGTTGAAAACGAAACCTACTCAGCATTCTGTAAAGCAATTGCAGGAATTGGGTGTACAGCCGGATATTCTGGTGTTACGTAGTGAATATGATTTGAGCATTAATTTGAGAAGAAAAGTGGCCTTATTCTGTAATGTGGAAGAGGCGGCAGTTGTTCAATCTATTGACGTGCCGACTATTTATGAAGTGCCACTTAAGATGCAAGAACAAGGATTGGACGAAACAATTCTTAGGAAAATGGGCCTTCCACTGGGTGAAAAACCTGCTTTAGATTCATGGAAAGAATTTTTAAAAAGAAGAGCGAATGCTACCGAAGTAGTTAAGATTGCTCTTGTGGGGAAATATGTAGAACTACAAGATGCATATAAATCAATTTTAGAATCCCTTTCACAGGCATCTACTTATAATGATCGCAAACTGGAGATAGAATATGTACAGAGTGAAAAGCTTACAGAAGCAAATGTCGTTGAAAAGTTGGGACATGTAGATGGTGTGGTTATATGTCCTGGATTTGGTTCCAGAGGTATTGAAGGTAAATTTGTTGCTGCGAAATATACTCGTGAAAATGATATTCCAACATTTGGTGTCTGCCTAGGTATGCAGTGTATTGCAATTGAATTTGCCAGAAACGTACTAGGCTATGCAGATGCAAACTCTGTTGAAATGGATGAAAAAACCAAGCATAATGTAATCGATATAATGGAAGAACAGAAAGCGGTTACTAATATGGGGGGAACTATGCGTCTAGGTGCTTATGAATGCATCTTAGATAAAAAATCAAAAACTTACGAAGCTTATAAAGAGGAACATATTCAGGAACGCCATCGTCACCGTTATGAATTTAATAACGACTATAAAGCTGAATTTGAAAAGGCAGGGATGAAATGTGTGGGAATTAATCCGGAATCTGATTTAGTGGAGATTGTCGAAATACCAGCACTTCGTTGGTATATTGGTACTCAGTTTCACCCTGAATACAGCAGTACCGTGCTTCATCCGCATCCTCTGTTTGTTTCATTTATTAAAGCTGCAATTAGTAAATAAGATTAAAACAATAATGTATAATTTTTAATTATGGACAAAAACACCTTAGTGGGATTCGTATTGATTGGTGCTGTGCTTATTGGTTTTACCTATTTGTCGCGCCCAAATCAAGAGCAACAGATTGCTCAAAAGCGCTATCAAGATTCCATTCAAGTCGTGGCTCAAAAAGGTGCCGCAAACAAAGCAGGGTCAGCTACTGCTTTGACTGATACGACGACTATCGATGCTGCCCAAGTAGTTGATTCTACTGGTTTATTCTTCAATGCTACAAAAGGCAATGAAAATTTTACTACTATTGAAAATGATCTTGTAAAGCTCACTTTTACAAATAAAGGTGGACGAGTTTATTCAGCTTTATTGAAGAAGTACAACGGGCAAGATAAAAAACCTTTGGTGCTGTTTGACAAAAACGATGTGGATATGAACTTCTTTTTCTACAATAAAAAAGAAGAAATTCAAACTAAGAATTTTTATTTTCAAACAGTTAGTAAATCAGATACTTCATTGACTATGCGTCTGGCTGCAAACGATAGTAGTTATATCGATTTTACCTACACCGTACATAAAGGAAATTACATGGTTGACTTTTCAGTAAAAGCGACCGGTATGGAAAATAAACTGTCGGCTACCACTAATTACATGGATATTGAATGGAAGCAGAAAGCCCGACAAGTAGAACGCGGATATAAATATGAAAATCGCTATGCAGAAATAATGTATAAGTATGATGGTGCTGATACAGACCATCTATCGGAGAGTAAAAACGATGCATCTTCTATTACTGGCAGATTAAGCTGGATCGGTTATAAGAATCAATATTTCTCATCAGTATTCATTGCAGATCAAAAATTTGAAAAGAATGCATTAAAGTCAACAATGGAGACTGAAGGTAGCGGTTACCTGAAAGATTATTCAGCTGAAATGAGCACTTTTTTTGATTCCAAGGGAATACAACCAACAACGATGCATTTCTTTTTCGGTCCTAATCATTATAAAACACTTAAAGCTTTTGATGCGCATATTGATGACTCGCAAAAGCTACATCTTGATCAACTGGTTCCGCTAGGATGGTCCTTCCTTCGCTGGATTAACATCATATTTACAATTAATCTATTTGACTGGCTTTCAAGTCTGGGATTAAGTATGGGATTGGTTATTTTGTTTATGACCATTATCGTAAAAATACTGATCTTTTATTTTACTTATAAATCATACATTTCATCTGCACGAATGAGAGTATTGAAACCGCAAATTGACGTGATTGGTAAAAAGTATCCGAAGAAAGAAGATGCGATGAAGAAGCAACAGGAAACCATGGCACTTTATAGCAAATACGGAGTTAGTCCCATGAGTGGTTGCTTACCTATGATACTTCAGATGCCAATTCTTTTTGCTCTCTTTATGTTTGTGCCGAGTGCTATTGAATTACGTCAACAAAGTTTCCTCTGGGCCGATGACCTTTCTACGTATGATGCATTCTTTACATGGAGTACTCACATTCCTTTTTTAGGCAACCACATCAGTCTATTCTGCTTACTAATGTCTGCGGCAAACATTCTGAATACAAAATTCACGATGTCTCAGCAAGATACCGGACAGCAACAAATGCCAGGCATGAAAGCAATGATGTATGTAATGCCGATTATGTTTATTTTTATTTTGAATGATTATGCAGCCGGACTGAACTATTATTATTTTATCTCTACATTGATTAGCATACTTACTATGATAGCTCTTCGAAAATTCACAAATGAAGATAAACTGCTAGCAAAGTTGGAAACAAATAAAAATAATCCTAAAAAGAAAAAATCAGGATTAATGGCAAAAATGGCTCAGATGCAGGAAGAACAACAACGACTAGCTAAAGAAAGAGCGAAACGTGGTGGCAGATAATTCAATTTAGTTAATGATATTTATATTTATAAAAGGGTGGAGATATTGATTATCTCTACCCTTTTTACAATTATACTGTACTTTTATATTCCTATTGATTTGCGCGAGTTAATAAAAAAGATTCTTTAAAAGAATAAGAATTTACATTGGAATGATTACTTTCGCAATACGAATATATAATTTCATTTTAAATATATGAGAAAAATAATTTAGTAATGATGTCAGCAACACTATTGCTTGCCGGGATTCCTACGGCAGAAGCAGCGGAAAAAAACAATGATCCGCTTATTGGAAAATCTGACCTTGTAATAAAAGGCGGACGAATGACCCCTGAAGCTCTTTGGGCTATGGGAAGAATTGGAGGATTCAACGTATCACCGGACAATAAGAAAATTGTCTACACGGTTGCATACTACAGCGTTCCACAAAACAAAAGTAACCGTGAGATTTTTGTAATGAACACAGATGGAACGAATAATCAACAAATCACTCATACTCTATTTGGGGAAAACGAAGCTGTGTGGATCAAAGGTGGTAATAAGATTGCTTTTCTTTGTTCGGAAAGTGGCAGCAGCCAATTGTGGGAAATGAATCCAGATGGTAGTGATCGCAAACAGCTTTCTAATTACGATAAAGATATTGAGGGTTTTTCTTTTTCTCCCGATGAAAAGAAGATCCTTTTTATCTCTCAAGTGAAGTATGGTGAACGTACAGTGGATAAATATCCTGATCTTCCCAAAGCAAGTGGAACGATTGTAGAGGACTTAATGTACAAGCATTGGGATGAATGGGTAACCTCTATTCCTCATCCCTTCGTTGCGGATTTTGACGGAACTGTTTTGACAAATATTGCAGATATCATGGTTGGTGAACAATTTGAATCGCCGATGAAACCGTTCGGAGGTATCGAACAGTTGGCTTGGGATGCAAAAGGTGAAAACATTGCATATACATCTCGCAAGAAAATCGGAAAGGAATATGCTTTTTCTACTAATTCCGATATTTATATTTTTAATCTGGCAACCAAACAGACCAAAAATATCACTGAAGGAATGATGGGATATGACACCAATCCACAATATTCTCCTGATGGTAAGTACATTGCTTGGCAAAGTATGGAACGGGATGGTTATGAAAGTGATCAAAATCGTCTATTCGTAATGAATTTGCTTACTGGAGAAAAGACATTTGTCAGCAAAGCTTTTGACTCTAGTGTAGAGAGCTTCAGCTGGAACAATGATAGCAAAAGTCTTTACTTCACTGGTGTATGGCATGCCACTTCTCAAATATATAATGTAGATTGTACTGGTAAAAAGTTACAAAAACTTACTTCAGGCATTCACGATTATGGTATAGTGAAGCAGGTGGGGAAAAAATTGTTGACTACCCGTCATTCCATGAGCATGGCTGATGAGATTTATGCAGTCTCTTTAAAAGGAGAAGCGCGTCAATTGACTTTTGAGAATAAATATATCTATGATCAGATCGAGATGGGAAAAGTGGAACAGCGTTGGATTAAGACTACCGACGGCAAAGAAATGCTTACTTGGATTATTTATCCTCCTAAATTTGATCCGAGTAAAAAGTACCCTACTTTGCTCTATTGTGAAGGTGGACCTCAATCTCCTATCAGTCAATTCTGGTCGTTCCGCTGGAATTTCCAGATGATGGCTTCTAACGATTATATTATTGTAGCCCCCAACCGTCGTGGTTTACCAGGATTTGGCAAAGAGTGGAACGAAGAAATCAGTGGTGACTATGGTGGTCAATGTATGAAAGATTATTTCTCTGCAATTGATTCAATGGCTAAAGAACCTTTCGTGAATGCGGATAAATTAGGTTGTGTAGGTGCCAGTTTTGGGGGATTTTCTGTATATTGGCTGGCTGGTCATCATAATAAACGTTTCAAAGCATTTATTGCTCATGATGGTATTTTCAACATGGAACAACAGTATCTGGAAACAGAAGAGATGTGGTTTGCTAACTGGGATATGGGTGGTGCTTATTGGGATAAGAATAATAAAACAGCTCAAAATACTTTTGCCAATTCTCCTCATAAATTCGTAGATAAATGGGATACTCCTATTCTTTGTATTCATGGAGAAAAGGATTATAGAATTCTAGCCTCTCAAGGAATGTCGGCTTTCAATGCTGCCCAACTTAAAGGAATTCCTTCTCAGTTGTTAATATACCCGGATGAAAATCATTGGGTACTTCAACCTCAAAATGGAATTCTTTGGCAAAGGACTTTTGCTGCTTGGCTAGATAAATGGTTGAAATAAAAAAATGGAAAATAGCATTAACAGAATATGTTAAGCAAGATTCAATAATTTAAAAGAGAACCTCACTCGTTTTGCAGTGAGGTTCTTTTTTTATTAGAAAATAATCTGTTCTTTTATTTAGCTACAGCTTCCAGTTTTTTCATAATCGAAAAAATAAATAAACCGGAAAGTACACAGAGAACAACAAGTATTCCCCAAAGCAACCATAACTGAATGCCCCACAAGTGACCAATGATGGCAACACAATAGTTACCTACAGCCGTAGCGGCCAGCCAACCTCCTTGCATCAGCCCTTTGTATTTGGGAGGAGCTACGCGAGACACGAAGCTCAAACCCATTGGACTCAGAAATAATTCGGCAATGGTTAGCGTAAAATAAGTGCTAATCAATAAGTTGGGTGAAACTAAAAAATTACTAACGCCTCCTGTTGCTTTAATCACATCAGGAGTAGGCAGTCCAAAAGATCCTATAGACATCAGTATAAAAGCCAATGCAGCGATAAACATTCCCATGCCAATCTTACGAGGGGCAGAAGGTTCTTTTCCTTTATTGCTCAATATGGAAAATAATCCGACTGACAGTGGAGTAAGAATAATAATGAAGAATGGGTTGAATTGTTGAAATATTTCAGGAGTAATATTGATGACTTCGGGCATACCTATGTAATAAGCATAGGTTCCGGCAACTCCTGCCACAAGTATAAGTGTGCTGATAACCTTCCCCCCGATGCTTTTTAGCTGAGTCAATCCCAAAATTCCATAGAAAGAGATAATCATCATTACCATTGTGGGTAGTTTGAATCCAATTCTATTAAGGCCAACTACTGCACTACTGGTATAATCCCTTGCAAACCAAGTTAATGTTAAACCGTTTTGATGGAAGGCCATCCAAAAAAATATAACCACCATAAAAACTAAACATAGGGCAATCACCCGTTGTTTCGTCTCTGTAGGAGAAAGTTCTTCCACATGAGTAGTATTTCCAGAAGCCCTATTCACTTTTTCTTGTTCACGAACCGTGACGTCTGCTTTTTTATAGTATTTACGGAATACCAGAAAAATAGTTAGAGAAATTAACAAAGAAATACATGCTACTGCAAAACCATAATTGTATCCTTCGGACAGTTTATCAATATAATGGGAGCCAAAAGCTGAAAGATTAGCACTTGCCCCCAAGGTCTGCGCTTCGGCAAGTTGTTTAAAGTTTGCTAATCCTTCGGTAGAAATGGTTCCATTGGCAAGTTGGTGGGCAAATGCGGGAATCTTTGCTTCATAAGTCAACCCGGCCTTTTGCAAAAAATGATTATAAACTGCACCTGCTGCTGAAGGAGCGAAAAAGGCACCAATATTGATGCACATATAGAAAATGCTAAATGCCAAATCACGCTTAGAACTATATTTCGGATCATCATATAGATTACCCACCAGTGCTTGCAGGTTACCTTTAAAGAAACCTGTACCGATAGCAATCAATCCCAATGCACCAAACATCATTACTTTGCCTATTGCATTTACTTCGGTGGGAATTGCTAATAATAAATAGCCCATAAACATCACAATCACACCCAAAATAATTGTTTTTCCATATCCAAGAAAACGATCAGCAACAATACCTCCCATTAGCGGAAGAAAATAGACTAAAGCCAAAAAACTAGAAAAGATGACACTTGAAACATCTTTGTCGAAGCCAAATTTAGCCTGAATAAAAAGCACAAAAATGGCTAACATGGTATAGTAGCCAAAGCGCTCACCCATGTTTGCAAGGGCAAGTACAAATAATCCTTTGGGATGTCCTTTAAGCATAAATCATTGTTTTATTTACTGGCTGGTTTTTCAATACTTAATAGTTCTACTTCAAAAATAAGTGTGGAGAATGGTTTGATTGGACCCGATTCTTTAGAACCATAAGCAAGTTCCTGAGGAACATAAAGAATCCATTTAGATCCTACAGGCATTAATGTCAAAGCTTCAGTCCACCCTTTGATCACCTGATTGGCAGAAATAGTTATCGGCTCGTTTCGCTTATAAGAACTATCAAATTCTGTCCCGTCCAGAAAAGTTCCTTTATAGTGAACTTTTACTTTACTATCAACTTTAGGTATTTCACCTATTCCTTTGGTTACAATTTTATATTGTAATCCGCTTGGAGTAGTAACTATTCCTTCTTTCTGTTTATTTTCTGCAAGAAATTTTATTCCAGCCTCTTTATTAGCTCCATAAGTTTGCTCCAAGGATTCTTCTTTTATCTTTTCAATGTTAGCCTGTACATAATCTTGTGCAGATTTTACACTCATCAATCCTCCTTTACCAAGTACACCGGCAATAAAACCGTTTAAAAACAACTCCTTACTAATGCTTTGTTTAGAATCTTTGCCAAATAACTCTTGGTTAACACCTTTCATCATCTGATTACTGATTTGCTGACCAATCTGAATCCCTGCAAAATAAGCATTCTCTTGTTTGTCTGTAGAGTTGGCAGAAGCTTTTAATCCTTTAATAAAATCATTGATATAAGTGGTATCCACTTCCAGCTTACCCGATAAATACTCTTTCAGACCTTGTGTTTGTGCCATTCCCATTGTATATGCGAGTGAGTCCAGCTGATTATTCATAACTTCTGGCTTAGAGCCTTTTGTTTGTGCATTTACGTACATCACATTGCTCTGTGAGCATAATAGTACGGCAACTAGTAAAAGTTGTTTTTTCATTTTTTTTGTTTATTGGATTTAAATATGATTAATTAATTAATTTCGTCTTCTGTGTAAAGAGCACAAACCTCCGCCCTTACTTCTTTGATCAAGTCTTTCGGATCAATTTTTATTTGTAAACCTCTCTGCCCTGCACTCACATAAATCATAGTAAATAACAGACAAGTTGTGTGAATAAAGGTAGGGAAACTTTTTTTCATCCCTATTGGAGAACAAGCCCCACGAATATATCCAGTAGTAGGAAGTAACTCTTTCAGGGGAATCATCTCACAGTTTTTATTACCTGAGACTTTTGCTGCCAATTTGAGGTTAACTTCTTTATCACCGGGAAGTACACAAACAAAATGCCCTGTCTTGTCCCCATGAAGAACTAAGGTTTTAAAAACCTGCTCTATATGCTCTCCTAAGCTTGCCGCCACATGTACAGCACTCAGATCTTCTTCATCCACTTGGTAAGGTATTAATTCATAAGTTATTTTAGCCTTATCCAATAAGCGTACGGCATTGGTTTTATTTATTTTCATGATACAATTCTTCTTTTAAAAACTTTGGGGTATACCCTTTTGTACACATTGCCACTTTTTCGGGAGTACCACAGCAAAGAAGTTCTCCTCCTCCCCTTCCTCCTTCAGGTCCAATATCAATAATATAATCTGCCATTTTAATCACATCCATATTATGTTCAATCACAATTACCGTATTTCCTTTATTTACAAGCTTATTTAGCACGCCCATCAGCACGCGAATATCTTCAAAATGAAGCCCGGTGGTTGGTTCATCCAAAATATAAAGAGTTTTTCCAGTGTCTCGTTTGGATAATTCTGTGGCCAATTTCACTCGCTGACTTTCTCCTCCGGAAAGTGTAGTGGAATATTGTCCCAATTTAATGTATCCCAAACCAACATCTTGAATGACTTTTATTTTATTCAGGATTTGCGGCACATTCTCAAAAAACTCCACAGCATGATTAATGGTCATATCCAGTACATCAGCAATAGATTTTCCTTTAAAGCGAACTTCCAGCGTTTCGCGATTGTAACGCTTGCCATGACAGACTTCACAAGGCACATAGACATCTGGAAGGAAATTCATTTCTATGGTTTTGTAGCCATTACCGGAACAAGCCTCACAGCGGCCACTGGCTACATTAAAAGAAAAACGTCCGGGTTTGTAACCTCTGATCTTTGCTTCCGGCAATCCTACATATAAGGAACGAATATCCGAGAATACGCCAGTATAGGTGGCTGGATTAGAACGAGGAGTTCTTCCCAGTGGAGATTGATCCACATTCACCACTTTATCAATATTATTAAGTCCTTCTATTGAGTCATAAGGCAATGGATCTTGCAACGAATGATAAAACTTTTGTGAAAGAATAGGTTGCAGTGTGTTGTTAATCAAAGTAGATTTGCCACTTCCCGACACCCCCGTGACACAAATGAGTTGACCTAAAGGAAAATCAACATCCACTCCTTTTAAGTTATTTCCTTTCGCCCCTTTCAAACTCAATATCAATCCGTTTCCTTTTCTTCTCTTCAGAGGAATATCTATCTTTATTTTTCCAGTCAGATAACGAGAGGTCAGTGTGTCTTTCTTCAGCATTTCTTCGGGAGTTCCTGCAAAAACAACTTCTCCTCCTAAACGACCGGCTTTAGGTCCCATATCAACCACATAATCAGCAGCAAGCATCATATCTTTATCATGCTCCACCACGATAACCGAATTTCCAGCATCTCGTAATGTTTTTAGAGAATTGATTAATTTCAGGTTATCCCGTTGATGTAATCCGATACTTGGTTCGTCGAGAATGTATAGAACATTCACTAGTTGGGAACCGATCTGAGTAGCCAAACGAATTCGCTGGCTTTCACCTCCCGATAAAGTGGCCGAAGCTCTGCTAAGCGATAGGTACTCTAATCCTACATCTAATAAGAATTGGAGACGGGTACGAATCTCTTTTAGTATTTCAACAGCAATCTTATTTTGTTTTTCACTCAGAAACTCATCCACATTTTGTAACCAGTCACTAAGTTCTGAAAGATCCATGGATGCAAGTTCGCTGATATTTTTGTCATGAATGCGAAAATGAAGCGCTTCCTTATTCAATCGGGCTCCTTTACATTCGGGACAGATAGTAGTTTGGGAGAACTGATCCGCCCATTTCTGAGCAGTAGGCGAAGCGTCCTTTTCCTGCATCATCAGAATATATTTTATCACTCCTTCGAAAGTCATGAAATAGTCTGAAGAGGATCCTATCAGATGACGGCTTATTTTAATCCTTTCATCCGAACCATTTAGAATTTCATCAATTGCATCTTGAGGAATTTCTTTAACAGGCGTTTTTAGTTTGGCGTCATATTTCTCTAAAATAGCAGCAATTTGCCAAAAAATCATCACGTTTTTATATTTGCCAAGTGCTGCAATCCCTCCATCATAAATGGAAAGCTCACGATTCCATAAAATCTTATCGATCGCAATTTGGTTTACTACCCCCAAACCCTTACATTTAGGGCAAGCGCCCTGGGGTGAGTTAAAAGAAAAATTATGAGGGGCGGGTTCTCGGTAAGACAATCCTGTTACCGGGCACATTAACCTTTTGCTATAATGCCTTAGACTAAGAGTTTGAGCATCCAGTATCATTATCAATCCGTCTCCTTGGACCATTGCAGTAGCCACACTTTGCTTCAATCGTTTAATATCCTTTTCCTCTACAATCATTTTATCAATTACAACTTCAATATCATGATTTTTGTAACGATCGAGCTTCATGCCGTGAGTTATTTCTTTAATATCTCCATCCACCCGTACATTTAGATATCCCTTTTTCCTGATTTGCTCAAAAAGATCTTTGTAATGCCCTTTTCTTGCTTTAACAACAGGTGCAAGTAAATAGATCCTTTTTCCTTTATAATCTCTTAAAATTAAATCCAGAATTTGTTCTTCAGTATACTTAACCATCTTTTCTCCAGAGACATAAGAATATGCTTCTCCAGCCCTTGCAAAAAGCAAGCGTAGATAGTCATAAATTTCGGTAGAGGTTCCCACTGTAGAGCGAGGATTCTTATTGGTAGTTTTCTGTTCGATGGAAATAACAGGACTTAGTCCGGTTATTTTATCCACATCCGGACGTTCCATATTCCCTAAAAAATTACGCGCATATGCCGAAAAGGTCTCAATATACCGACGTTGTCCTTCCGCAAAAATCGTATCAAACGCTAAAGATGATTTACCACTCCCACTTAGTCCTGTAATAACCGTGAGGCTATTACGAGGAATATTTACATCTATATTTTTTAAATTGTGTACACGCGCACCGTACACACTTACTTGTTCTGTTTCTTCAACCATATATTTTTATTTATTCTCCGGTTCCACTGGTAGTTGTACCACTAAATCCACGTAGAATATTGATATCTTTTTTGTAATTATACTTAATTCCATCTGATCCCACTGCCTCAATAACAATAAAATAAACACCGTCTTTTACATTTTTTCCATGAGCCGTACCGTCCCATCCTTCATCGGGATTATTCCACTTATAAAGTTGTTGTCCCCATCGATTAAAAATATATGCATTAAACTTCACTAATGATTTATATTTCACTTTAAACACGTCATTTACTCCGTCACCATTGGGTGAAAAAGCATTAGGTACCTTTAGTTCAGATTCGCTGATCATCACAGAAAAGGCATCCGACTCATAGGTCACGTCTGTTTGCGTATCAGTAATGTAGAGCTTTATATAATATGTCCCAGAAGCAGTAAAAGTATAAATCATATTTTCGTCAAAACGGCTTAACAGTGTTGATGAGAAGTCTTGACTTTCAGAAAGTTTCCATTCATAGCGCAAAGTAGACGCTGCATTTGTAACGTTGGAGGCAAATGAAACTTCCATCGGAGCAGCACCCGTAAACTGGTCACCGGGTCTTATAGTATCACCTTCAACAGCTTGCCCGTTTTCCGACGTTTGCCAAGCAACAGGATCTGCCACAATATCATTTACCTGAGCCTTCAATGGGAGGAAAAAGAATAAGAGTGAAAAGTAAAGCAGCACCAACGAGCCTGCCTTTCTAGTCAATAAAATCTTTTGTTTGCTATCTTTTTGTCTCATTTGGAACAATTATATTATTTCTCAATACGAGAATTATATATACCTAACGGAATCTTTGCAAAATTAATGTTTCCAACTGAAATATTTAATTAAAAAAGAGAATATTATTTTCTTAACTCAATATATAATGTGAATATAACAGATTTTCATACCTTTGCTTTTCATTTAAGATTAAAATAATAATGGACTTTAAACAAACGAATTCACTCAGGTCTTTGTGTGTAGCTTTACTGTTTACCGGTTTTTCCTGTTTTACAGTTATTGCTCAGGAAAGTAATTCTTATTTTCTTCATACTATTGAAAAAGGTCAGAGTCTCTATTCCATTGCCAGCACATACAATGTTACCACTGCTGAGATTGTAAAACTGAACCCCGGATGTGATGAAAAGATATATGCCGGACAAAAGCTTAGAATTCCCCAAAGCAAAGCAAAAAAACAATCTAATAAGTTTCATACCATTCAAAGTGGTGAGACTCTTTATGGGCTAACAGTGAAATATAAAGTTTCGGCACAAGATATCTGTGATGCTAACCCAGGACTGAGTGCCAGCAATTTCCAAATAGGGCAAGTACTTATAATCCCTGCAAATGAAGTTGCCGATATTAAAGAAGATGCAACCAAAAAGACAAATGATTTATCGGCAAAACGTCCTGCCGTAAAACCTAATTGTCAGGATTTGCATAAGGTGGCAAAAAAAGAAACAATCTTCAGTATATCCAAACAATACGGCATCACCCAACAAGAGTTGATTGCTGCCAACCCGGAATTAAAGGATGGAATGAAAAAGGGACATTTTCTCTGTATTCCTTATCCAGCTAGTGAAAAAAAGAAAGAGGAACCCCAAAATATTCCTAGCAATACAGAACTATTCAGTATCCAAAAGATTAAAAATGAAAAACTGTCCTCAATAAAGGTTGCAGTCATTTTACCATTTATGCTGGATGGCGGAGGAAAAGCCGAATCTGTTCGTATGGTGGAGTTTTATCAAGGTTTCCTTATTGCTATAGATAGTTTGAAAAAAGCCGGAACTTCGGTGGAAGTCTTTACTTATGATTCAGGTGGAGAAAACACTTCCCTGAATTCCATCCTCGCTAAAGACGAACTAAAGAAAATGAATATCATCTTTGGTCCGTTACATAGCACACATATCAAGCCCTTGGCAAACTTTGCTAAGAAGAATAACATAAAACTGGTGATTCCATTTAGCTCAAAAGATAATCAGGTATTCAATAACCCAATGATCTTTCAGGTAAATACTCCTCAGTCTTATTTATATTCAGAGGTTTACGAACACTTTTTGCGTCAATTTACCTCCGCGAATGTTATTTTTCTTGATGCTGATGATAATGAAGGAGAAAAGAAAGATTTTATCAAAGGATTTGAACACGAACTAAAGAGTCACCATGTGCCTTATAAATTTGTGAAAGCCAATGCTACTGCTTCTGTCCTTAAAACGGCACTCAGCAGTACTTTGGAAAATATCTTTATCCCCACTTCCGGTTCCAGCATCACCCTCGTAAAATGTTTACCGCAATTGCAAATGCTGGTCAGAGAACATCCACATTCCAAGATTCATCTGTTTGGTTATCCTGAATGGCAGACTTACACAAAGGATCATTTGGCAAAGTTCTATGAGTTGGATACTTATTTCTATTCTTCTTTCTATACGAATAATCTATTGCCGGAAGCGATTAATTTCATTACTTCTTATCACAAATGGTATGGAAAAGAAATGATCAAGACGTATCCCAAATATGGAATGTTAGGATTTGATATGGGTTACTTCTTCCTGAAAGCACTCTCACAGTATGGTACCGGATTTGAAAAGCATTTATCGCAGATGAATTATATACGTCCCATACAAACAGGATTCAATTTTGAGCGGACAAACAACTGGGGAGGATTTATTAATAAGAAAGTATTCTTCGTAAATTTTTCCAAAAACGACGAACTAATAAAACTTGATTTCGAATAACTCATGAATAAATATATCTTATTACTGCTGTTCGTAGGAATAGCCATTCCAATTTCCGCTCAATTAGGAGAGCAAAGAAATAATTTAGCAATCGGCGTGAATGCCGGCGTCAATTATAATAGTGTATCCTTTACACCATCCATTAAGCAAAATGGATATATGGCTTATACCGGAGGATTGACTGCGCGCTATATTTCAGAGAAGTATTTCGCAATGATCTGTGGCATACAAGCGGAGTTAAATTATTCTCAGCGAGGTTGGGAAGAAAAAATCACTGATAATACCAATACATATAGCCGTAGCATGAATTATATTGAAATCCCCTTCCTTGCTCATCTGGCTTTTGGAAAAAACCGTGGTGGACAGTTTTTTATAAATATGGGACCACAGGTAAACTTTCTACTTAATGAAAGTGAGCACCGCAGTACAGACTGGGATACTAGTACTCGGCCCAATGGAGTCATTGCTCAATATGGAAAGATGGCAGATAATAAATTTGATTATGGTATTTTAGGAGGAGCAGGTATCGAGATACGCACTGGAGCTGGTAACTTTCTACTAGAAGGACGTTACTACTTTGGGCTGGCCGATTTTTATAAGAACAGTGCAACCGATGATTTCCAAAAATCTTCTAATAATACAGTCTCTGTCAAATTAAGCTATTTATTTGATATTAAAAAATAAATGGTCGGCAGTTACTACAAACAAAATAGGTTCCTTGTTTAAAAACAAGGAACCTATTTTGTTTGTATATTACCAATAATAAGTCATGAACGAGATTAATCATCTGATTCTGTCCGCTGCTCTGATCTTTTGTTCATCCTTGCGTACACCACGAATAGCCAAATAGTTTAGGATCATTGCAATGAATGGTAGGCAAAGGCCAAAAGAGAACTGGAAAGAAGTATGTGTCTTTTCTTTTATCAAAATCATAAATACGAGGAAGACTACATAATAACCTATTAGAATAAGGATGTTGAAAACACACATTCTTACTTGTAACTTCCGGTTTTTGAATAGAAAGATGGTGGCAAAAGAAACCAATGCTCCCAAGATTAATAATGCAAGCTGTCCCCATGGAGTAAAACTTAGACCGACACTGGGAATAGAAGCGTGCAACGGCGAAAAGAAATAAAGTAACCCGTTACTGTCCAGAAAGTAACCGACAGGGAGAAAAATGGTAGTTACCAATAATGCTGTTGCAAGCAATAAGTAAACACTTTGAATGCGTTGTATCATAATAGTTGTAATTTGTGATAAAGGGTTAATATAAAAAACAGAAAAGCCGCTTCAGTAAAGAAACGGCCTTACCGAATATTTTATTGTAATTTATCTTTTTCCTTAGCAGGGTTTCTATAATAAATTTTCCCTTCTTCGTATTCTTGAGCAGCAATTAAATCCGGTTTGGGAAGTTTCTCATAATAACGAGAAATCTCAATTTGCTCTCTATTTTCAAATACTTCTTCTAAATTATCTGTATAAGAAGCAAATTCCTGAAGCTTCTTAGCCAAATCATTTTTTATTTCAACACTAATTTGATTAGCACGTTTACCGATAATTGCAACCGTTTCATAAATATTACCTGTGTCGGCACATAGGTCCATCATGTCACGCGTAATGGTATTAGTCGGTGCGTTCGTTTTTTTGTAATCCATAATTCTATTTGTGTAATTAGTCTTTAATTTCGTTTTTTGATTCTCTAAATATTCTCTCTACTTCCTTATTGTATTTACTTTCTGGAAATTCATTTTTAAAAGCATAATATTCATCTACTGTTTCCCGGAAGCGATCACTTTTCTTTTCTTGAACACTTTGAATAGCCATTTCGTATTTGGAGCGTAGCACCAATATAGAAAGATCTTCGCGAAGTTTACTATAAGGATAATCCTTTAAAGCGTTTTGTGCAGTGATGACACAAGACAGAAAATTGTTACCCATATAGTTCCCTAAGTTATAGTATAATTTCGCTCCCAGATACTCTTTAAGAACCAGTTTATCTTGCAAAGCAAAAATCATATCCTGAGCTTCCTCCTTCTTAGTGCTCTGTGGATAATATTCCATAAACATCTGTAACTCTTGAATAGCTTTGTATGTTCCGGATTGATCTAACCGGGCTTCCTGAGTATCCAGACATAAAGCTTTTCCTGAATGGAAACGTGCCAATTCAGCGAATGTTCCCCGGGGATAAGTAGTATAATAGGTCACAAAGTAATGGGAAGAAGTGGTATAATCTCCCTCATTATAATAGCTCATGGCCAGCATATAGAGGGACTCTTCCGCTTTGTCCGTTCCCTTCAACTGCATAATCATATCCTCTAGCAGAGTAGCCGACCTATTATACTTACCTTTTGCAAAATAATTCTTTGCTGCCTCATATTTGTACTCATAATCAGTACTTTTCAATATTTTATTATATTCTCCGCATGAAGTGAGAATTACAGCTATAAGTAATGTAAGGATGATATTTCTTTTCATTTCGTTCAAAATAATGCGCAAAGTTACAGATTCTCTTTGAATAATACAATTAATCAATGTTTTTTAATGCTAAAAATAATGACTATAAGGGCATTTTCCTTACTTATAGTTTGTATAAATCACTTGCAGCCAAAAGATCTATTTTCTTTTCTGTTAAAACCTTAATGCAAGTTTCCATATCATTGGGGCGAATGATTACGTTGGCCGAATCATTATTGGCAAAGGAATACATATATTCTATAAAAACACCAGCTTCGGATAGGAGCATAAGGATTCTAGCCAGAGCCCCGGGGACGTTGGGGCAATTAATGCCTACCACATCAGTAATGTTCACTGCAAAATGATTCTCTTTGAGTACTTTATAGGCTTTATCGGGATCGGAAACAATTCCGCGAAGAATACCGAAATCTGCATTCTCGGCGATACACAAGGCTGAAAGATTAATGCCTTCTTTGGCTAATACTTCGGTGACTTCAGTGAGTCGTCCTGACTTATTTTCCAGGAAAATAGACAATTGTTTTGCTACCATAACATTCTGAATTATAAAATATTAATTATGAATAGATTCATGTATAGTGATTGATTACAGTTTCCGGTTATCAATTACTCGTTTGGCTTTACCCACACTGCGCTCAATGCTTCGAGGTTCCACTAGTTTAACATCGACTCCCAGTCCGAGAACACTTTGCAGGCGGGAAGTGATCCGCTTCTTTAAGTCCAGCATTTTGTTGATTTCATCGGAATAGTAGTCGGGACGAACTTCTACCTTCAGCTCCATCCGGTCGGTATTGTTCACCCTATCTACGGTAAGCAGATAGTGAGGTTCAAATTCGGGTAGTTCCAGGATCACAGACTCAATCTGTGTGGGGAATACATTTACTCCGCGAATAATCAGCATATCATCGCTTCTTCCCAAGATGCGGTCCATACGAACCAAAGTCCGTCCGCATTCACATTTTTCATAATGTAGTGCTGTAAGATCTTTGGTACGATAACGTAACAACGGCATCCCCTCTTTGGTTAAATGGGTAAACACTAGCTCTCCGGGTTCACCGGCTTCCAATGGTTGTAAGGTGTGTGGATCAATAATTTCGGGAAAGAAATGGTCTTCACAGAGATGAGTCCCGTTTTGATGTTCACATTCAAACCCCACTCCCGGTCCGGAAATCTCACTTAGACCATAAATATCATAAGCTTTGATCCCAAGTTTTTCTTCAATCTCCTTACGCATATTCTCCGTCCATGGTTCTGCTCCGAAAGCACCTGCTTTTAGTTTAAACTCTTCCCGCGGAATGCCCGAATCTTTAATGGCATCGGCAATGAAAAGAGCGTATGAAGGAGTGCAGCACAGTATTGTAGTACCAAAATCATGCATAAGTTGAATCTGTTTATCCGTGTTTCCACTGGACATTGGAATCACGGATGCACCAATGTTCTCGGCTCCGTAATGAGCTCCTAGCCCACCGGTAAAAAGTCCATAACCATAAGCAATCTGAAAGATATCTCTTTTATCGGCTCCATAGGCGGTAAAACAGCGGGAAAGACACTCAGTCCACAGAGATAAGTCTTTACGGGTATAGCCCACAACGGTTGGCTTTCCGGTAGTTCCCGACGAACCATGAATGCGTACAATCTCCGACGTAGGAACGGCACAGAGTCCAAACGGGTAATTATCCCGTAAATCTGTTTTTGTTGTAAATGGAAGTTTGTTGAGATCTTCTATCCCCTGAATATCGTCTGGAGTCAAGCCCAGTTCTTGCATTTTCTTTCGATAGAATGGGGTGTTATGATACACATACTCTACCATTTTCTTTAGTCTTATGCTCTGGATTTTGCGAAGCCCTTCTCTATCCATGCATTCGATACTCTCATTCCAAATCATCTTTTAATTATACTTTTTATAGTTTTGTATTCTGTTTTGTGATAATCTGATGCAAAGTAAAGAAATAAATCGGGAAAAATATTATTTGCAATAAGATAATTGAAACAAAGCGATGAATAGGGTAATTTCATCGATTAATATTTTTATTTGATGTTTCTTTTTCTTTTAATCTATGATTCAAATTATCTTGATTTGTTTTTGTACAAAAGATTTCATTCTTCTGTACAAAACAATTAATTCTTTTCTACAAAATATTCTATTCTTTTGTACAGCGAAAAATCAAGCTCTCAAATAATATTAAATCTTTCCTCTTATTCAGACTAAAAAGTGTACCTTTACGGCATTAAAGGAGACCTGACTTATGGATTTTGAACTCACAGCAGAATATCAGCCCACCGGTGATCAACCGGAAGCTATCGCTCAACTGACTGAAGGAATTGATCAGGGACTTGCCGCGCAAACATTGCTTGGAGTCACTGGATCTGGAAAGACGTTCACTATAGCAAATGTAATTAAGAATGTAAATAAACCCACTTTAATTCTCAGCCATAATAAAACTTTGGCAGCGCAGCTTTACGGGGAATTTAAAAGTTTTTTTCCTCATAATGCGGTGGAATATTATGTTTCGTATTATGATTATTACCAACCGGAAGCATATCTCCCAGGCAGTGATACCTATATAGAGAAGGATCTGGCTATTAACGATGAGATTGATAAACTAAGGCTGGCCGCTACTTCTGCTCTCCTTTCGGGGCGTAGAGATATTGTGGTGGTCTCTTCCGTATCCTGTATTTACGGTATGGGGAATCCTGCGGATTTCTACAAGAATGTGATTGAGATAGAACGTGGGAGGGCCATTAACCGGAATGTGTTTCTGCGTCGTTTGGTGGATAGTCTGTACTCTCGCAACGATGTGGAACTTACTCGTGGAAAGTTTCGTGTAAAAGGTGACACCATTGATATTTATCTTGCCTATTCTGATACGCTTTTGCGGGTAGCTTTCTGGGGAGATGAAATAGATTCCATAGAAGAAGCAGACCCGCTATCCGGCCTCAAAATATCTTCTTTTGACACTTATAAAATATATCCGGCCAATCTCTTTATGACTACTAAAGAGAGTACGCTTGCAGCCATCCATCAGATTGAAGATGATCTCACAGAACAAGTAAAATACTTTGAATCTATTGGCAGACCGTATGAAGCCAAACGAATTTACGAACGGGTGACATATGATATGGAGATGATGCGTGAGTTGGGACATTGTTCGGGTATTGAGAATTATTCCCGTTATTTTGATGGGCGGGCTCCGGGCACACGCCCCTATTGTTTACTGGATTTCTTTCCGGATGACTTTTTAATTGTGATAGATGAAAGTCATGTCAGTGTCCCTCAGATAAGGGCGATGTATGGAGGAGACCGTGCCCGCAAGACAAACTTGGTGGAATATGGTTTCCGACTTCCGGCTGCCATGGACAATCGTCCGTTGAAATTTGATGAGTTTGAAGAGATAGCCAAACAAGTGATTTATGTCAGCGCCACTCCTGCCGATTATGAGTTGGAAAGGTGTGAAGGAATCGTGGTGGAACAGGTGATCCGTCCCACCGGACTGCTCGATCCTGTAATAGAAATTCGTCCAAGTCTCAATCAGATTGACGACTTAATGGAGGAAATCCAGTTGCGGACGGAGAAAGACGAACGGGTATTAATTACCACCCTGACCAAACGAATGGCGGAAGAATTAACGGATTACCTGTTGGGAAACAGTATCTCATGTAATTATATCCATAGTGATGTGAGTACCCTCGACCGGGTAAAGATTATGGATGATTTACGTTCCGGTGTGTATGACGTGCTTATTGGTGTGAATCTTCTTCGTGAAGGGCTCGATCTGCCGGAAGTTTCTCTTGTGGCGATACTTGATGCTGATAAAGAAGGATTTCTTCGTTCCCATCGTTCGCTGACTCAGACCGCGGGACGCGCCGCCAGAAACATTAATGGAAAAGTAATTATGTATGCGGATAAGATTACAGATAGCATGCGAAAAACCATTGATGAAACGAATAGACGCAGAGAAAAGCAGTTGGCTTACAATGAAATGAATGGGATTACGCCTACACAGATTAGCAAAACCCGTAAGGCATCTGTTCTTGGAGGTGGTGGCGAATTTCCTCAGAAAGGACCTAAAGCATACGTTGAGCCTTCATCAATCAACATTGCCGCCGATCCTATTGTGCAGTATATGAACAAGTCTCAGTTGCAGAAGAATATAGAAAAAACAAGAAAGATGATGGGTGATGCGGCCAAAAAGCTGGACTTCCTTGAAGCTGCTCAATATAGAGATGAGCTGATTAAACTGGAAGATTTTATGAAAGAAAAGTATCCGGTGTAATTCTTTGAAGAAATGAGGATATGAAAAAGCAAAGGAACCATAAACGTCAATCTTATTCATGGCTCCTTTGTTACTGAATATTTTAAAATTCGACAAGTATTCTAAATACCTTTCCCGGATTAGCCGCCCATTCTTTCATTGCTTTTAGTGCGTCCTGAGGAGTCACAACTTTAGAAATCAGTTCATCTTTGGGACAAATTCCTTGTTGCAAGTATTTTGCTACCGCACGGAAGTCGGCAGGAAGCGCGTTACGTGAACCACGAATATCCAACTCTTTCTGCACGAAGTATTTTGTTTGGAAAGATACTTCACTTTTGGCATATCCAATACAGATCACTCGTCCGGTAAAAGCCACTTCATCCACAGCCATCTTATAAGTAACGGGACTACCTACTGCCTCAACCACCACATCCGGTCCTAAACCTTCGGTGAGTTCAATCAAACGTTCGTGTATATTTTCGGTCATAGAATTGATGCTATACGTGGCTCCCACTCTTTTTGCCAAAGCAAGCTTTTCATCATCTATATCAACAGCTATCACTGTAGCACCACGAAGTGACGCTCTGATGATGGCACCCATCCCGATCATTCCGCAACCAACTACCATTACAGTATCAATATCTGTAACTTGAGCACGGGACACTGCATGGAATCCAACGCTCATCGGCTCTATCAAAGCGCAATCTCTTGGAGTGGTATCTGTAGCAGGAATCACTTTAGACCAGGGAAGCGTCAGGTATTCTCCCATCGCACCGTTACGTTGCACCCCGAAAGTCTCGTTGTGCTCGCATGCGTTCACTTTTCCATTGCGGCAAGATGCGCATTTTCCACAGTTCGTATATGGATTTACCGTCACACTCATGCCCGCCTTAAATCCTTCGGGAACATTCTTTCCTATGCTTTCTATCACCGCTCCCACTTCGTGTCCGGGAATAATAGGAAGTTTCACCATGGGATTCCTACCTAAAAAAGTATTCAGATCGGAACCACAAAAACCTACGTATTTTATTTTAATAAGAATCTCGTCATCTTTCAAGACTGGCGTTTCTACCTCCGCCACTTTCATTTGTCCGGGAGCTGTAATTTGAATTGCTTTCATGTTTATCTATAATTTAAAAAACGTTTGATTAATTAATAACTTTGTAGCCTTTCCAACCATAGTAGGCGCAGAAAAGGAAACAGATCAATGGAATAATATAGGCGATGTAATAGATGTGGGCATTAAGTTGCATGATGTATGCAGTAAGCTGTGGCAGACATGCATTACCTACAATAGCCATTACCAAGAAAGCGGAACCGCTCTTGGTATTTGCTCCTAAATCTTTGAGTGCCAATGAAAATTGTGTGGGATAAATGATAGACATAAAGAAAGAAATGGCCAACATAGCATAAAGTCCCGTCATTCCTCCAAAACAAATAACCACCATACATAAAAGAACATTCACAAGAGCGTAGGTAAGCAACATATCCTGCGGACGGAACTTGCCCATCAACAAAGTGCCAATCCACCGTCCACTAAGGAAAGCCAACATGTATAGTCCAAAGAAAGTAGTGGCGGTGCCTTCTGACAATCCGGCATAAGAGCAGCAATAGACCAGAAATAAGCTATTGATAGCCGTCTGACCGCCATTATAAAAGAATTGTGCAATAACTCCCCAGCGTAAATGAGAACGTTTTAGCACATTAAAATCAATTAGTTTGCCCGTCTTCTGCTCCCCTTCCACACTGTTTCCTTCTTTGATCTTAGGTATTTTTGAAAAGGCAAAGACTACAGCTATAAGGATCAGTAGCACAGCCAATATCAGATAAGGAAGCTTCATGGAGTCTGTTTCAAACTGGATATATCCGTCCCAGCCTCCGGCATAATTAACAGGCAACGTTTTGCGGGTATAATGATTGCCGCTCAGCACCAATTTACTTAGAAACATGGCGGAGATGAAAGCTCCCAATCCATTAAATGATTGCGCCAGATTCAATCTTCTCGAGGCGGTGGCGGGATTTCCCAACGCCGTTACGTAAGGATTGGCGGCTGTTTCAAGGAAACACATACCCGTAGCAATAATAAAAAAGATTCCCAGATAGATCCAATATTCTTTTAAGATGGCGGCTGGGAAAAACAACAATCCACCAAAGGCAGCCAATGAGAGTCCGAAGATGATGCCGGACTTATAGCTATATCGCTTCATGTACATTGCAATAGGAATTGGAAAGATAAAGTAAGCAAGCCAATAAGCAGTCTCCGTAAAAGAGGCCTCAAAAGTACTGAGTTCACAAGTTTTCATCAATTGTCGAATCATGGTTGGCAATAGGTTGCTACTGATAGCCCAAAGGAAAAATAAGCTGAATATGAGCGCTAAAGGCAGTATGATATTATTTTTTTTCATGTGTTTTTTATTAGAATATCTATTCGGACATATTTTTGATATAAGGAAGTTCCACCAGTTCCTTGAATCCATAGAAACGTTCTGCGTTCCGACCAAGAAAAAGCGCCTTTTCATTATCAGATAGCTCCTTTGATTTGAGAACAAAATCATAAGACATTTTATAGGTAATGGCGGTGATGGTACGCGGATAATCGGAACCCCACATAAGCTTGTTCATTCCCACCAAGTCGGCAGCCTCTTTGATCGCCTTGATTGCTCCATGAAATGGATAAAATTCATCATTGAACAACCAGGTAATACCACCCGACTCAATCATTACGTTGGCATATCGGGCAAGCTTGATCTGTTCCAGCCAATCCGGCCGCGTCACCATTCCAAAATGTCCGATTGCAATCTTCAGGTTCGGACATTCCTTAATTACTTCTTCCAGTTCTTTGGTCTGCGTGGCTCCATCTGCCATATCGACAGACAGCATCACTTTGTGAGCTTCCATGTATTTAAATAGTCGCATCATCTCTTCGCTGTTGAGGTAAACCCTTCCCTCTTTGAGCAACAGCCGCTGTGCCGGAATTTTAATGGCTTTGAACCCTGCATCAATCAATTCCTTTGCCTGACTAAAATAACCAGGACGGCGAAACTCACACATTCCGCACACAAAGAAGCGGTTGGAGTATTTACGCATAACCTCCAGCAGATAGTCGTTTTGTATTCCGTCAATATATTCTTGCGTAACCACAGCAGCTGAAACCTGCGCATAATCCATGTTTGACAGGAATACTTCGGCGCTGTTACTCCCATCCGTCATAAACGGAGGCACCATCTGCCGAATCTCATTCATAAAGAGTGAACGCCCATTCTCAAGAGTACGGATAGGCATTCCATCTACCTCCGTATCTTGTCTCAACCAAAGGTGAGAGTGCGCATCAATCAGTTTAAAATCTATTTTAAAGTCCATACATATGATCCTCGATTTAAGAATTAGCCCAACTTACACGCTTTTGATCACCAATAATATCGAGCACCTCTTCCACTAATTTGGTATCGATAGGCTCATTTATAAAGGATATATTCTTCAATACATTATCCGGATTGGCCGAACTAAACAAAGTACTTGCAATTCGGGGATTGCTCACAGAATATTGTACGGCCAGTTTTTCAATAGGATAATTTTTTGAAGCACAGTGCTGAGCTGCTTTCTTACAAACTTCTACCAAAGACGCTGGCGCCGGATGCCAAGCGGGAACTCCCCGTTGGGAAAGTAAACCCATGGATAATGGAGAAGCGTTGATAACGCCCACATTCTTTGATTCAAAGTAATCCAGAAAATCGATCAACTGATCATCATTCAAGCAGAAATGACAAAAGTTGAGTACACTTTCCACCGTTCCTTCCGGTACACGATCAATGACCCATTTCAGGTTTTCAAGTTGAAGATCCGTAATACCCACATGCTTCACAATGCCTTTGTCGCGAAGTTCAGTTAAAGCGGGAAGAGTTTCGTTAACTACTTGATTCATATCCGAAAACTCAATATCGTGCACATTAATAAGGTCAATGTAATCCACATGCAAGCGTTCCATACTTTCATAAACGCTTTTCGTTGCTCTCTTTCCCGAATAATCCCAAAGGTTTACTCCGTCTTTTCCATAACGTCCTACTTTTGTAGAAAGATAATAAGCCGAACGTGGAATATCTTTTAATGCTTTACCTAATACAGTTTCGGCTTTGTAATGGCCATAATAAGGGGATACATCAATAAAATTTATGCCATTTTCCACAGCGGTAAATACAGCTTTAATACCTTCTGCCTCACGAATATTGTGGAATACCCCTCCCAATGAAGAAGCTCCAAAACTAAGACTGGACACTTTCATCCCTGTCTTTCCAATTTCATTGTAAATCATAGTTTACCATTTAAAGTTTATAATTAGTTCAAAAATAGATATTTATGAAATAGGTAGATGAATGAAATCAGGAAAACCGTACGCAAAGGTTTGCGTCAATCAATTTTTAGAGAAAAGAACTCTTTTCTTGATAAATAGATTATATTTGCAGTGACACAAATTGATGCTATGAATAAGAAAAGACATGTATCACTGAAAGATATAGCCACGGAACTGGGAGTCTCTATCTCCACTGTTTCAAGAGCCCTGAAAGGTAGCTCTGAAATTAGTCCGGAGATGATTGACCGGATAAAAACACTGGCCAAAGAGTGGAACTATCGTCCCAATCCATTTGCAATAAGTCTATTGAAAGATACTCCTCGAATCATCGGTATTATTGTACCGGATATTGTGACACATTTCTATTCTTCCATTATCAGCGGTATTGAAGATGTGGCTACTCAGAATGGTTATTTTGTGATTATCACTTCCTCTTATGAACAGTACGAACGCGAGAAACAGTGCGTGGATCACTTGGTGAATACCCGAGTGGAAGGCATTATTGCCTGCCTTTCACAGGAAACCAAGGACTACAGTCATTTTAAAGCTTTGGCAGACAGTAGTATTCCAGTGATTTTTTTTGATAGGGTGTGTCTCACTGACTTATTTTCTTCAGTCGTAGCGGACAACATTGCTTCAGCCAAACTGGTTACACTCCATTTATTGGATCATCATTTCAAGCGGATCGGCTTCATTGGGGGTTCCAATCATCTGGAGATTGTAAAGCAAAGAAAGCATGGTTATCTGGAAGCTTTACGGGAGAAAGGAATCCCAATTGAACGTGAACTGGTGATTTGTGAAAAGATGACATATGAGGAAGGTAGAGAGGCGACGCGAAAATTACTCGCTCTTCCCCATCCACCTGATGCGATTGTGGCAATGAACGATACACTTGCATTTGCCGCATTGAAAGAAATAAAACAACAACATTTACGTATTCCGGAAGATTTAGCGTTGGTTAGTTATACGGATGAATTGCATGCTTGTTACGTAGAGCCCAACTTAACTGCCATCACTCATCAAACTTATAAAATGGGAGAAGCTGCTTGTCATTTACTTTTAAATCAGCTAAGAGAGGGAGGAGAAATAAAACAAGTTGTTATTCCCACTCAACTTCAAATAAGGGAGTCGTCGGTGAAATAAGAATGGGTTGCCAATTAATATTATGCACCGTTTATACTCCATCAAGGTTAATATCCTATTTTTCTATTTTATAAGGATCTAAACGAAAGTTTGATGTTAATTACTGATAAAAAAGAAGAAAGTAACTATTTGAAGATGAATATTATAACAAGTATCGGTATCTTTGCATGATATATAGTAACTTTTTGTAAAGTTATTGATGAGCCAGTAAACAAAGTTTGTACTTGTGAAAAAGAACATTATGGAATTTGAACGCAATGAATCCCTTACATTTAATTATTCTGATATATTTTTCAGTTATTACTTCGATAAAGAAAGATATTGCAAGCCCATGGTCTATGACCATACATTGGTATATATTTATTCAGGGGAATTCATTTTGCAAGAAACAAACAAACGAACGATAGTGCGTAAAGGAGAATGTGTGTTTTTGAAAAAAGACAATCGAGTTAGTTTAACAAAACAACCTTTATTTGATAAACATGAGCCTTTTAGAGCAATCTTCATGAAATTTAACCGCCCTTTTTTGAGAGACTTTTATCAAACATTGGATAAGGACCAAATCCCTTTTGATTCGGTGAAAAACATTCCAAGTGTAATCAAACTTACCCAAAGTCCTGATATAACAAGTTTATTCCAATCTATAATTCCCTACTTTGATTCATCTATTAAACCATCTGAAAACATGATGAATCTAAAGGTACAGGAAGGCATCATAGCATTATTGAATATGGATAAGACGTTCTATCAATATCTATTTGATTTTACAGAACCATGGAAGATAGATATGCTCGATTTTATGAACAAAAATTATATGTATGAACTAACAATAGAGCAAATCGCAAACTTTACAGGTAGAAGCCTTGCTACATTTAAAAGAGATTTTAAAAAAATCAGTAACCTTTCCCCGCAGAAATGGTTGATGGATAAAAGGCTGAAGGTGGCATATGATAAAATCCGTAATGATAATAAAAAAGTCTCGGATGTGTATCTTGAAGTTGGATTTAAGAATTTATCTCATTTCTCTTCAGCATTTAAGAAGAAATTTGGCTATTCACCGACAAAGTAGAACACTGAGCTTTATAACAAACAATATTTGAGCCATAGAGAAAAACATTCTCTATGGCTTTTGTTTTATCTTTGCCACATAAATAAAGCAACAAAATAATTGTGAGGAAATCAATTATTATCCAATAAAGTGTTTAAACAAAGTAATACAGAAATAAAAAAAAATTAAAAACAGAAATAACAGATAAATATGGAAACAAAAAACGTAAAAGCATTCGGCGCAGCAGCTTCCGATGCACCTTTAAAAGAAATGAACATTGAACGCCGGAAGATAACACCAAAAGATATTGAAATTGAAATCTTATTTTGTGGCGTTTGTCATTCTGATTTACATACCGCACATAATGACTGGGGTGGAACTATTTATCCTGTGGTTCCGGGACATGAAATTGTAGGAAAAGTAACCAAAGTAGGAAATGATGTTACCAAACTTAAGGTAGGAGATTTGGCCGCAGTTGGATGTATTGTTGATTCGTGCAGAGAATGTGATAGTTGCAAACATGATTTAGAGCAATACTGTCTGAATGGATTTACAGGAACCTATAATGCTCCAGATAAGCATTTGGGTATACAAACTTTCGGTGGATATTCGGAAAAAATAGTGGTAGATGAACATTTTGTTTTGAAGGTTCCTAAAAACCTGAACTTACCTGCTGTTGCACCATTGTTGTGTGCTGGAATTACCACATGGTCTCCTCTAAGACATTGGAATGTAGGAAAAGGAAGTAAGCTTGCAGTTGTAGGCTTAGGCGGTTTAGGGCATATGGCGATTAAACTTGCGAAAGGTTTGGGAGCAGAAGTTACTCTATTTTCAAGGACACCTGGAAAAACTCAGGATGCAAAAGATCTTGGCGCAGATGAAGTTATTATTTCTACCGATGCAGAACAAATGAAATCGGTACAAGGTAAATTTGATTTAATTATAGACACCGTTCCTTATGTTCATGATGTCAATCCTTATGTTTCAACGCTGAATATCAACGGGACGTTGGTTCTGGTAGGGTATTTAGGTGATTTAAACCCAATGTTGAATTCTGTTCCGATGATTTTGGGAAGGAAATCTGTGGCAGGTTCAGTTATCGGAGGTATCGCCGAAACACAGGAACTGTTAGATTTCTGTGGAAAGCACAATATAGTTTCGGAAATAGAAATCATCAAAATACAGGATATTAATACAGCCTATGAAAGAATGCTCAAAAGTGATGTACGATATCGCTTCGTAATTGACATGGCTTCTTTGAAAAAATGAGAAATCAGAAAAATGGAAAAAAGGACAGGATTATAAACATGAAAAAACTTAAGTGATATAATGAAAAACAAGCATTGTTTTTATGATAATATTATCCGTCGCATTCAATTCATATAACAATTCAAAAATAAATGATATGAAAACATCAAATAATAAAAATGCAGATATAATATTTCCTAAAGGAGTGACAATTTCAAACACTAATTTTACTGGAATAGCCTGGTTACAAATGCTTGTTACTAATCAAGACACTTTCGATTGTATGATAGGTAATGTAACTTTTGAACCTGGCGTTCGCAATAGTTGGCATTCACATCCGGGCGGACAGATACTGCTTTGTACATCAGGAGTCGGTTATTATCAGGAGAAAGGCAAAGCTATACAACTGCTGGAAAAAGGAGATGTGATTGAAATTGCTCCGAACATAGTTCATTGGCATGGTGCTACGCCAAATAGCGAATTTACTCATATTGCCATAAGCACGAAAACAAATTTAGGTCCTGCTGTATGGCTGGAATCTGTAACGGATGAAGAATATAATAGTTATAAAGAATGAATAAGAATATATTGATTATATCTGCTAGTCCACGTAAAGGTGGAAACTCAGACTTGCTGTGTGACCAGTTTATGCGTGGAGCAATGGAAACAGGTCATTCGGTAGAGAAAATTTTCCTAAAGAATAAGAAAATCAATTACTGTACAGGTTGTGGCACTTGCTATAACTTAGGTAAACCATGTCCACAAAAAGATGATATGCCTGAAGTTTTAGATAAAATGGTGTCAGCCGACGTGATTGTAATGGCAACGCCTGTTTATTTTTATACCATGAACGGGCAGATGAAAACATTGATTGACCGAACCTGCTCCCGTTACACAGAGATTAAGAATAAAGAGCTTTATTTTATTATGACTGCTGCCGACAACAGCAAAAGATCTATGAATAGAACCATAGAAGAGTTTAGAGGCTTCACATCTTGTCTTACAAATCCAAAAGAAAAAGGCATTATTTATGGTACAGGAGCTTGGCAAATTGGCGATATAAAGGAAACATCCGCTATGAAAGAGGCGTATGAAATAGGCAAAAATATTTAATTGAAGAATATAAAAAGAATTATTGCTGTCCGGTAAAACTTTAAAAAT
>JAATGU010000082.1 GCA_015654535.1 Bacteroidales bacterium | reverse complement strand
GAATCTACAGAGGTGTTTTGAATTAGCAAAAATTCAAGTTGCTGAATATTACATCTCACCCTTAGTTACAGCAGACGTAATTCTCACTGATAACGAAAAGCGGACAGGATGTGCTTTAGTTGACTTCGGTGCCGATACAACAACTATCTCTGTTTATAAGAATAATATCCTTCGATATCTCACCGTATTACCTTTAGGAGGCAATAATATCACCCGCGACATTTGTACCCTTCAAATTGAAGAAGAGGAAGCTGAGCTCTTAAAAGTAAAATATGGCAATGCAATTTTTGAGATAAATGATGATGAAGAACCTAATACTTATTATTTAGAAAATGAAAAACGCTCTGTAGAGCGCAAAGTTTTAAATGAAATTATTGACGCCAGAGTAGAAGAAATTATTGCAAACGTTTGGTATCAAATAGAATTATCAGGCTATCAAGGAGATTTAATGGCTGGAATGGTTATTACTGGTGGCGGATCAAATCTAAAGAATCTGGACGAAGCTATTAAATATAAAACGAAAGTAAACAATGTAAAGATTGCAAAATCTGTTCGCAACGGAATAAGAGCTGAAGGAGAAAATGCATTAAAAAAAGACGGTACCCAAAATACACTTTTCGGTTTGCTAAATGCAGGAAAAGAAAACTGCGGTATGCCTGAAATTGCTAAGACTGTTGTTAAGCCAATTAAAGAACCAACTCTTCAGACTTTATTTGAAGAAGAAAAGGACTTTGAAGAAGAAAGAATAAAAGCTGCAGAAGAGAGAAAAAGAAGAGAAGAAGAGGAAAAAGAAAGAAAGAAAAAAGAAAAAGAGGAAAGAGACGCGGCAAAAAAAGCAAAAGGTCCAAGCTGGTTAACGAAAAAAATCGAAAAATTCACAACAGACATCTTTAGCGAAGAAGATAAATAAGAAAGTAATATAGTAATTACATCACATAAATAACAGAAAGTTATGACAGACGAGATAATGCCATTTGAATTTCCAACTGATACTCCTAGTATTATTAAGGTGATTGGTGTGGGTGGCGGCGGCGGAAATGCTGTTAATCACATGTATAAAGAAGGTATACATGATGTTACATTAGTTCTGTGCAACACTGACAATCAGGCTCTTGCTGAGTCTTCGGTTGCAGTAAAATTGCAATTAGGACGTTCCATTACCGAAGGATTAGGAGCTGGTAATAAACCGGAACGTGCTCGTGCGGCGGCGGAAGAAAGCCTAGAAGATATTAAAACTTTACTAAGTGATGGAACTAAAATGGTTTTTATCACAGCTGGAATGGGTGGTGGAACCGGTACGGGTGCTGCCCCAGTCATTGCAAAAACAGCTAAAGAAATGGATATTCTTACTGTAGGTATCGTAACCATTCCTTTTCTGTTCGAAGGTGAGAAAAAAATTATTCAGGCGCTTGATGGTGTAGAACAAATTAGCAAACATGTTGATGCATTGCTGGTAATCAATAATGAACGCTTAAGAGAAATTTACTCCGATCTGACTTTTATGAATGCTTTCGGCAAAGCGGATGATACTCTTTCAATTGCAGCAAAAAGCATCGCCGAGATTATTACTATGCGGGGGAAAGTAAATCTTGATTTCGCAGATGTAAATACGATTCTTAAAGACGGAGGCGTAGCTATTATGAGTACTGGTCTAGGAGAAGGAGAAAATCGGGTAAGTAAAGCTATCGAAGATGCTCTTCACTCTCCTTTGCTGAACAATAACGATATTTTTAATGCAAAAAAAGTTTTACTAAATGTTTCTTTCTGCGAACAGACTGAATTGATGATGGAAGAAATGAACGAGGTTCATGAATTCATGAGTAAATTTGATAAAGGTGTGGAAGTTATCTGGGGAGTTGCAGTGGATGATGCACTAGAGAATAAGGTTAAGATTACCGTTCTGGCTACAGGATTTGGTATGACAAATATACCTGGTATGGATGAAGTAATCAGCAAAAGAACGCAGGAAGAAGAAGAACGCTTAGCTCAACTAGAAGAGAAAGAAGAAGAAAATCGTCGACGCATTGTAATTGCTTATGGAGAAGATGCCCTAAAAGGAGGAGCAAAAGCACATAAAAAAAGACGCCATATCTACCTCTTTAATCCGGAAGATCTGGACAATGAGGAAATTATTTCATCTGTAGAATCCTCTCCTACCTATCAACGCGATAAAGTTACGTTAGAAAAAATAAGAAATAAAGCAGTAGCAAATGAAACAACTATTGCTCAGGAAGAAGAGAATGACAGTACCATTATAAACTTTAATTAAAAATATAATTATGGATTTATTTGAAAGAGTCAGCGAAGATATCAAAGAGGCTATGAAAGCCAAAGATAAAATTAGATTAGGAGCACTCAGAAATGTGAAAAAATATTTTCTGGAGGCAAAAACAGCTCCGGGAGCAAACGATCTTTTGACTGATGAAGCAGCTTTAAAAATTATTCAAAAGTTAGTAAAACAAGGGAAAGATTCTGCCGAAATTTTTATTGCTCAGAATCGTCAAGATTTAGCCGATGAAGAATTGGCTCAGATTAAAGCTATGGAAGTTTACCTCCCTAAACAAATGGAACCAGAAGAACTGAAAACAGCCATTAAAGCTATTATTGCGGAAACAGGAGCTACCAGTGCCAAAGAAATGGGCAAAGTGATGGGCGTAGCATCTAAAAAACTTGCAGGGCTGGCAGATGGGCGGGCTATCTCGGCAATTGTAAAAGAACTACTGGCATAAAACACACACATTATCATATTAACAGACCTCTTTTATGCGCTTTCTCGTCAGAGCACATAAAAGAGTTTCCTTTTTCCACTTAGTCAAAAAGCTCCTTTAAAACATCCAACGATTTCAATATTGGAAATCCGGGCAAATGAAGACGATAATAATCATTGATAATAGTTAGACAGCGGCCTCGCTCCGCTCGACTCATGGTAAAAAGATACATTGTTTCGTAATTCATACGCATTAACTGCACCAGTTTAGAAGCCTCATCGGGCTGAATAAATAAATTATGAAAAGGCTTTACTGAAGTAAAAACAGCATTGAGCATATCAAAATAATCTTTATCATGATAATTATCCAAATTCGGATAAAGACCTAAAAAACGAGAAAGACGCATAAGAAAAACCAAATGAAAATTTGAGAAATTTTTATCCTGTTCATCAAGCCACTGAATAGAATGAACTAAATAAGCGAATAAAGGTTTATTTTCTGCTTCTTCACGAATAGCACAATAAAGAAATTCTGCAATAAAGAGCGCAATAGCAGATTTATACGGATCATAAGGAAGTGAAAAAAACGGATAATAAGACTTTGCTTCCTTCACCCGATGAAGAGTGGAAGTAGGTCGATAATCAGCCTCTAGTTCAATAATTGAAAGTGGCTGAAAAATCATAGATTTTACAGCTGATTTTTTAGATCGGGAAAGGTTTAACAAAAAAGAAGTCCGCCCAGACAGTTCAGTATAGATTTCCACAATATTAGAAGTATCCTTGTATTTTATAGTATGAAGAACAATTCCTATTGTTTTTTGCAACATAATTTGCTTCTGCTCCTTTCATTTTGTTTAGTAAACAAAGCTACGAAAAAACGAGAGAATTGCAAAATTATAGCCAAATTATAATGTAAGTGAAAAAAATGTTTAAAAATGCAGCCTTTATTATTCCATTGATTATCAAATACTATAAACACAAAATCAATCGAATAGAGTTGAGCTCCAGAAACTTTTTTGCAGGAATGTTTTGTCAATCCAAAAATACCCCGTATATTTGCACCCGCAATCGAGAAAACGTTACGATTGTACAAACAGAAATGTTTAATTAAAAGTATGGCCCGTTCGTCTATCGGTTAGGACGTAAGATTTTCATTCTTGAAAGGGGGGTTCGACTCCCCCACGGGCTACAAAATTAAAAGTATAAATTCATAGAATTAAAAAAGATTAGTCGAAATGGCAAATCACAAATCATCCATCAAGAGAATTAGACAAGCTGAAACGAGAAGGCTTAACAACAGATATTATGGTAAAACCATGAGAAATGCGGTAAGAAAACTTCGTACAACTACTGATAAATCAGAAGCTGCAGCAATGTATCCAAGTATTACTAAACTGTTAGATAAGTTAGCTAAAACAAAGCTTATTCATGAGAATAAGGCTAATAACTTAAAATCAAAGTTAGCTATCTATATCAACAAGCTCGTTTAATAAAAAGAACTCAAAGAAGTATTTTTTATATATTAAGGTCGGATTATTTAATCCGGCCTTTTGTAGTATATGCATATTACAACTATAGTTCAATAAAAAAGCGTAATGAGGTATAAATTAGGCAACTGAAAAGGCAAAATACCAATTAAAATCACTATATTTGCTATGTTTATATAATTACAAAATAAATATGACTGAAGAACAAATTGCGAATCGTGGAGCAACGTATTCCGCGGATAGTATTCAAGTACTTGAGGGACTAGAGGCTGTTAGAAAACGCCCTGCAATGTACATTGGAGACACTGGTTTAAAAGGTTTACACCACTTAGTATATGAAGTCGTTGACAATTCAATAGATGAAGCCTTAGCTGGCTATTGTAGTCACATTGAAGTCAGCATTAACAAAGACAATTCAATTACCGTTCAGGACAACGGACGTGGTATTCCAGTTGACTTTCATGAAAAAGAACAGAAGTCAGCACTCGAAGTAGTTATGACTGTGCTTCATGCCGGTGGTAAGTTCGATAAAGGATCATACAAAGTATCCGGAGGTTTACATGGCGTTGGTGTATCTTGCGTAAATGCTCTTTCAACACTTTTAACGGTTCAAGTAGATAGAAACGGGAAAGCATACCAACAAGAATATATTTGTGGAGCTCCCCAGTATCCTGTCAAAGAGATCGGACTTTCAGAAAAGAACGGAACAAGAGTCACTTTTCTTCCTGATGCTTCTATCTTTACCATAACAGAATACAAATATGATATTCTTGCTACCCGTATGCGAGAGTTAGCCTATCTAAATGCAGGTTTAACCATTACATTGACTGACTTTAGAGTGGTCAATGAAGACGGAAGTTTCAAAAAAGAAATTTTCCATTCTAAAGACGGATTAAAAGAATTTGTTCAGTTTGTAGATTCCTCACGCGAAAGACTGATCAATGATGTAATCTATATCAATACAGAAAAGCAAGGTATTCCTGTAGAAGTGGCTATTATGTATAACACTTCGTATTCAGAGAACATTCACTCATACGTTAACAATATCAACACGATAGAAGGTGGAACTCACTTAGCTGGTTTCCGCCGGGCATTGACTCGTACGCTGAAGAAATATGCCGAAGACTCTAAGATGCTCGAAAAATTAAAAATAGAGATTTCCGGTGATGACTTTCGTGAAGGACTAACCGCTGTTATTTCCATCAAAGTTGCCGAGCCTCAGTTTGAAGGACAGACTAAGACCAAATTAGGCAATAATGAGGTGATGGGAGCTGTAGACCAAGCCGTAGGAGAAGCTCTTTCAAATTATCTGGAAGAACATCCTAAAGAGTCTAAGGTAATTGTAGACAAAGTTATTTTAGCTGCCACAGCTCGGCACGCGGCACGTAAAGCACGTGAAATGGTGCAACGTAAGTCGCCCATGTCTGGTGGCGGACTTCCCGGCAAACTAGCTGATTGTTCGGATAAAGATCCTGATAAATGTGAGATATTCCTCGTGGAGGGAGATTCTGCAGGAGGAACTGCTAAGCAAGGACGTAACCGTGCATTTCAGGCAATCCTGCCACTCCGTGGTAAAATTCTGAATGTAGAGAAAGCTATGCGTCACAAAGCTTACGAAAGTGAGGAAATACGTAATATCTATACTGCACTAGGAGTTACCATTGGCACTGAAGATGATACGCAAGAAGCTAATATTCTGAAATTACGTTATAAGAAGATTATCATCATGACCGATGCCGATGTCGATGGTTCTCACATCGACACACTTATCATGACTTTCTTCTTCCGCTTTATGCCTCAGATTATTCAGAATGGTTATCTTTATATTGCCACTCCTCCGCTTTATTTATGTAAAAAGGGTAAAGTGGAAAATTATTGCTGGACAGAAGACCAGCGCCAACGTTTTATTGAAACTTATGGAGGAGGTTCTGAAAATGCTATTCACACTCAGAGATATAAGGGTTTAGGTGAAATGAATGCTCACCAACTTTGGGATACAACAATGGATCCGGAAAACCGCACATTACGCCAAGTAAATATTGAGAATGCAGCCGAGGCAGACTATATATTCTCCATGTTAATGGGTGAAGATGTAGGTCCTCGTAGAGAATTTATCGAAGCAAATGCAACTTATGCAAATATTGATGCATAAGTTCCCCTGATAGAAACAGTATAAAACTAAAAATCCCTGCTAATCGATTTAAATTAGCAGGGATTTTTTATCTATAGATGCTCAACTCATCATCTTTTTGACAAACAAATCAATTGCATCCTTATTAATAGCTGAAATAGAAGCTGACGCATTTGATATTTTTCTAACGATCATTCGCTCCAAAAAGTTCATTTCTTCAAAAAGAAATTCACCTCCCATAAACCCTCGTACTTTTGAATGACGACGGAGTTCTTCGGGGAAAGAGCGTTCCATCTCTTCCTGTTGCTTCTTCTTGTCTGGTTCCATACCACAAAGAAAAAGCCCTACCTCCTTAACTGCAAATAAAGAAACATAATTATCAGTACAGAATTCTCTAAAATGTTTCTTTGCCACGCCTAAATAGACAGAACTCCCAATAATAATACGATCAAAAGAAGATAAGTCCGGCTTTTTATTTTTTTTTAGGTCAATCATCGTTACCTCATCAGAAACCATGCGAGCCTCTATCATTCCGGCAACTTTCTTTGTTGTACCATGTTTTGAAAGATAGATTATAGCTGTTTTCATAAATAATCTTTTTAAGAATTAAATAAGACCTCTTTGCTTTAATTCACCTGCTGCAACCTCCAGTTCTGTATACCACTCCTGTCCGAACTTACGGATTAAAGGTTCTTTTAAAAACTTATAAATGGGCACATCTTCTTTCTCACCAAGAAGAATTGCAGCCTTACATACCCACCAACGATGATAATTCACCGCCCTGAACTCTGCATAATTCTGTACGCGAATGGGATAAAGATGGCAAGAGATTGGTTTATAAAAATCAACCTTCCCTTCTCTATAAGCTTTTTCAATAGCGCAAAAGCAGCATCCCTTGTCGTCATAACAGGTAAAGACACAATCTTTTCCGTTGACAATAGAAGTAACCATCTCACCATCTTCATCTTTATAGCAGACTCCTTGCTGTTCAATGACTGCCTGTGCCTCAGGAGAAAGGTCCTTCCAAATAACCGGAAGGACTTTCTTTAATTGTTCTACTTCTCCTTCTTCCAAAGGCGCACCGGCATCACCCTCAACGCAACATTCACCTTTGCAGGCATCCAGGTTGCACAGGAATTTCTCCTTAAAAACATCCAGGCTGATAATAGTATCGTCTATTTGAATCATTCGTTTTTTTTATTTAATCAGAACGTTTCCTGTCATTTCCTTTGGAGCCTCCAACCCAATAATCTTCAGGATGGTGGGAGCTACATCAGCCAAACGGCCATTGGCTACCTGTGCATTTTTATTTTCTGTCACGTAAATGCAGGGTACCGGATTCAAAGAGTGAGCAGTATTAGCAGACCCATCTTCGTTTACTGCATTGTCGGCATTCCCATGATCGGCAATGATGATTGCTTCGTAACCATTGGCTTTGGCAGCTTCAATGGTCTCTTTCACACAGGCATCCACAGCAATGACGGCTTTTTCTATTGCTTCATAAACTCCAGTATGGCCCACCATATCCCCATTGGCATAGTTTACCACAATGAAATCGAATTTATTCTTATTAATTTCAGCTACCAATGCATCCTTTACTTCGTAAGCACTCATTTCTGGTTTCAAGTCGTAAGTTGCTACTTTAGGAGAATTGATTAACACACGCTCTTCACCTTCAAAAGGAGTTTCGCGTCCACCGTTGAAAAAGAAAGTAACATGTGCATATTTCTCTGTTTCAGCAATGTGAAGCTGAGTTTTCTTTTGAGCAGAAAGGTATTCTCCCAACGTGTTTTGCACATTGTCTTTGTCAAACAATATATGAACACCTTTAAAAGATGCATCATACGGAGTCATACAATAATATTGCAAACCGGGAACTGTGTGCATTCCCACTTCGGGCATATCCTTTTGAGTAAGAACAGCAGTCAGTTCTTTTGCACGGTCATTACGGTAGTTGAAAAAGATCACTACGTCACCTTCCTTTATTTTTCCGTCTACGCTAGCGTTGATAATCGGCTTCACAAACTCGTCCGTCACGCCTTCATCATAAGATTGTTGCATTGCATCGATCATACAGTTGGCTTTTTTCCCGGTTCCGTTAACCAATAAATCATACGCATCCTTCACTCGTTCCCAACGTTTGTCACGATCCATGGCGTAGTAACGACCAATAATCGTAGCAATCTTACCGGCACTCTTCTTGCAATGTGCGTCCAATTGTTCGATAAAGCCTTTACCACTCTTTGGGTCTGTATCTCTACCGTCCATGAAACAATGAATAAACGTATTTTCCACTGCATATTCTTTCGCAATGTCACACAATTTGAAGAGGTGAACGAGTGAACTATGTACTCCACCATCTGAAGTCAGCCCCATAAGATGGACAGACTTTCCGTTTTCTTTGGCATAAGTAAAAGCCGAAACGATTCCCGGGTTTTTCAGGATACTATTGTCACGACAAGCAAGGTTAATCTTTACCAAGTCCTGATAAACCACTCGTCCTGCACCAATATTCAAGTGACCCACTTCCGAATTTCCCATCTGTCCATCGGGTAATCCCACGTTCTCTCCACTGGCTTGCAGCTGAGAGTTTGGATATGTTTTCACTAAATAGTCCCAATAAGGAGTGGGAGTATTGAAAATCACATCTGCTTTAGAATGGTTTCCTATTCCCCATCCATCAAGAATCATTAAAAGGGCTTTCTTGCTCATACTATTATTATTTTTAATTACCTATAATTTTATGGGTACAAAGGTACAAAAAAAAGCAATAAGGTGGTGAGTTTTAGTACTCATTCACATTCAAAACAAAAGGATAATAAGTGGAAAAGACAATGTAACTTTACTTAAAATGTACTGAATTATACATCATTACAACTATAGAAAATAGTCTTGTCCACCCGGGTGTATGCCATCCATACACCCGGATGGATGCCACTGGTAGATCCGGGTGTAAAAGACAGGTACATCCGGGTGGAGGAACTTAAATAAACATTCAAGCGCGTGACTGTGTGTACAACCGCGTGACTTTTAATAGAAGTCACGCACCTTTATTTCGTTTAGTGTTAGGCTTTATGTGGAATCCGCGTGACTGCGCGACTTTGTATCGAACAATTAAAGGAAGAGTGATAAGGACTTGTACTTCTGATAGTTTGACCGTCAATTGCTATGACTCCTTTCATAATTAGCAAAAAAAATACTACTTAATGATTACCTTTCAAATTACAAACAAGCACCTCGCAGTGACCAATCATCAAAATAAAAAGTATCTTTGTAAATAATTCATTGTCTCATTTATACTGTCAGAAATGAAAACACAGATTATTCTCATATTTATATTCATGCTTAACAGTCTGAAGAGTTTTGCAGATAATGAACACAGTTCATATACTTTCTCAAAGGTTGATTATCAACAAGGATTATCAAACAGTGCCGTCCTCTGCATATTTCAAGACAATTACGGGTTGATGTGGTTCGGAACATACGATGGTATCAACTGTTATGATGGAAAAAACATGGAAGTATACCGCTCCGATTTCTCCTTGAATAAAACACTGAACAATAATATTATTAGTAGCATAAAACAGGCTGACAACAACAGTTTATGGATTTCCACCCATCTTGGAGTCAGCCGTTTTTCCCTGACGTCCAGACAGGTAACAGCCAATTATGAATTTCCTGGCGACTACAGTCTCTATTCAAATGCCAAAGGTAATACATGGGTTATCGGAAGCAGTTGGATCAGATATTATAATATCAATCAAAAAAGATTCATTGAAATTAACCGTCCGAATTACAAGCTCAATAATCTCGAAACAAGGGCATATGTAGCCGATGACGGTAGCCTATGGATCTTTCCTTCGGGAACGGGAGGCGCTTATCATTATAAACTAAATTCATTCTATAAAAATTCATCGTCAGAGAAATTAACTATCTCATACACCTCTTTCCATTCCGATGTTATCGACTATATCTACTATCAGCATGGGATGCTTTGCTTTATAGATTGCAATAAAGAACTTTACATATACGACATCTCCCGGAAGTCGAAAATTTATATCCGTAATATCTCCTCACTGATTCAGAAATACGGTGAAATCACCGGTATTATCCCATTTTATGATGATATCATTATAGCCTTCCGCACAAACGGCCTCTTTCACTTACAAGCCTCCATGAAGTATAAAGAAAGCATTATTGACCGTAATATCCGTATCTTCAATATATACAAAGACCCTCATCAAGATATATTGTGGATAGGTTCTGACGGAAAAGGGGCAATTTCCTACTTCAAGAAACATTCCATTGCAAGCAATCTGATGTTAAAACAACTATCCCCTAATCTGAGTAGGCAAGTCAGGTCAATCATGACAGACAAACACGGAGATTTATGGTTCGGTACAAAGGGAGACGGAATAATCCGCATAAAGAATTACCGTAATGGCATATCAGCAGATAACGTAACGGTTTACTCATCTAATGCCATGCAGAAAACCGGTTCCTATGTGAAATGGGACAATGAGTTTCAAGTTTATTCCTTCAAACAAAGCCTTTACAGAGATGGATTCTGGATAGGTTCGGGCAGTACCGGATTGTTTTATTATTCATTTGCCGACCAAAAAATTCATCATGTGAATGATGAATCCACACCTCCGATCACAGAGATACATGCCATATACGAGGCCAATGACACAACTCTATATCTGGCTACATCCGGATTAGGACTACACAAGATCATCCTTCAAAGAGAAAAAGACGCGATTCGCGTGAAAACTCAAAAGCAATATCGTTTTTTCTACGAACAAAAAGAAATAACCATGTTTTATTCCATGGTGGCTGAAGGAGATTCCATTCTCTGGCTGGGCAGTCGGGAAAAAGGTCTTGTACGTTTTGACATGCGTACTAACGAATACAAAATCATTTCCCTGAAGGAATTGTTACACAAGGCTGTCGATGATATCCTCAGTCTGCACCTCTCCCGTAATGGCAAATTATACGTAGGCACTACTTCGGGATTAGTGGTCCTATCAATTCAACAGAATAGAATAAATGCGCAATACGTGGGACGCGAACAAGGATTATTGAATGACATGATCCACGGGATTCTGGAAGATGAAAAGGGATTTCTATGGTTAAGTACAAACAAGGGACTTATCAAATATAATCCGTGGAATGGCTTTTCACATGCCTATTATTATTCGGGCGGAGTACAAATAGGAGAATTCAGTGATGATGCATATTATAAGTGTCCTTACACCAACAATCTCTTTTTCGGAGGAATAGACGGACTGCTCTATATCAATAAAAACATTGCAAACGATACGGAATACTATCCGGACATTCTATTGCGAAAGTTAATCGTGGGACGTACAGTGGCCAACTTAAGTGACTATTACAACAAAGATAAACCAGGGCTGGTATTCAAAGGGAATGATACCTCATTCTCGCTTGATTTTATTGCTCCGGATTACGTTACAGGCACCGATATAGAATATTCCTATATGCTTGAAGGATATGATAAAGAATGGAGTGCGTTCAGTAGCCTCAATGAGGCCTCATATACTTCACTACCCATTGGTGAATATGTTTTTAAAGTCCGCTATAAAAAAGATGTATTCAATACGGAATACAAATACTTTGAACTTCCTATCCATGTTTTGCCTTTGTGGTACCAGACAATGTTAGCAAAGCTCATATATGTATTATTCGGTTCTGCAATAGCAGTTTATGTCATTTTTCTAATATTGGGGTACCTCAAGTGGGAAAAGATGATCAAAAAATTACAGGCGGCAGAAAAAAATAATGCAATAGGACCTTTCTTTGACAGACGGAATAGAGAATATGCTAATTGTCTTACTACCATTTATTCAGTATGTAATCAATTAGGGGCAAACACTGACTTATCGATTCAAGGACGTCAACAAGCTGCTGATGTCATACGGGAAACAATGATGGCTTTATTATTGGATTCCGATTATATCAATGTAATAAAAAACAAAGAAATAAAGATTCTGATGCCAGTCAACTACTCAATAACAGGAATAATTAATATTAAAGAGACATCGGAAAAGATCCTGAACTACTTAAAAGAGAAAAAAATAAATACCTCATTATTAATAGAGGAGGAAATACCGGACAAACTCTGTTTCTCCGTTTATATAAATGCAATCCAATGCATTATCTATTTTTGCTATTGGTTTGCAACCAGTAATAATCTCCAAAGTACTACCATAAGCTTCATTGAAAGAGACGGGCAACTGATTTTGACTTTTAATACCCGCGATAAAACGTCTCTTAAAAAATTGTCTCAGATATTGATGGGGAACTTACCTTTAGAGATGGGTATCAAATCTTCCGCTGATGACCTTTTCCAAATGCGTGTTTTACACACTTTCGTCCTGACGGCATTAAAGCAATGGAAATGTCAAATAGACTATCAAGAGATAGAAGAAATTCAAAAGTTATCCATCGCCTTCAATCCAGTAGCAGAAGTCCCTCTTTCCTCAAATAATAAGCCGGTCATATTGTTGTTGGAAGACAGAGATGAAATGATATGGCTTATATCTGAATTACTCTCTACTAATTTTTCAATTAAATCAGTAAAGAATGTACAACAGGCATTTGAGCTTTTAAAAGAAGCGCCTCCATCAGTATTCATTGTGGACATGCTTATGTATGCCGAAGCAGAAAATACATTCATGGAGCATGTAAATGCCAATCGCTCGCTTTTTGCCAATACAGCCTTCGTCCCCATGTTAAATTGGAAAGTAAACTTCTCCGTTCAAAGAGATCTTATCCTTTGGGCGGATACCTATATGGTACTTCCTTACGACATCCCGTTTATAAAAGAGATTGTCCATAAATCGATAACCGGACAACATATATCCAAGCAAATGGGCATTGGAAACATCGGGAATTTCACAGACCACACTAACTATAAAACAACCGAACAAGCTGATTTCATGAAAAGGGTATTGCAAATTATTAATGAAAATATTGACAGAGAAGAAATCGGCTCTTCTTTCATTGCAAGCCAGATGGCTATGAGTTCCCGGAAATTTTATCGAAAATTTAAAGAAATTTCCAGTATGTCTCCCAGCGATCTGATCAACAATGCCCGAATGGAAAAAGCAGCTCAGTTACTTGCAGATACGGAATTATCAATTCTGGATGTTATTTCAGAAGTTGGGATTATCAGCCGGTCATATTTCTATAAGGAATTCGCCAACAAATATGGAATGACACCTAAAGACTATCGAAACGCTAAAAAGGGAAAAGAATAAAAAAGAGATATACGTATCAAAATAGATTTCTCATAAATATTAGTTATTAATGGACATTGCCCATCTTAAAAGAAGGAGGAAGATCTGCATCATCAGCCGCCCATGATTTATTAGGGTATTTTCCCATCACAAATTCCAACTTACCTCCCTTCATCAAATCCTCATGGCTGAACCATGATTTCGTCCAGATTTTTCCATTCAGCTTTGCAGACTGGATATATTTATTATCAGAAGCATAATTATGGCAAACAACTTCAAAGATCTTTCCGTTACTCAGATGAATGGTCTCTTGTTCAAACATCGGGCTTCCAATGACATACATCGGAAGACCGGGTGTAACGGGATAGAATCCCATCATAGAAAAAACGACAAAAGAAGTCAAGCCTCCTCCATCCTCATCCCCGGGGATACCCATCAGGTCATTTCGGAACCATTGGGTTAACAAATTGTGTATACGCTTCTGTGTACGCCATGGTTCACCCGCATAATTATAGAGATAAGGAATGTGCATGGCCGGTTCGTTTCCCATTGAATACTGTCCCACATTGCCTGTATGGTCACCAAACTGATGATAGAAGTCTGGACGCCCTTTACCTAACGGAGTACTGAACATCCGTTCCAATTCTTGTACAAACTGTTTTTTGCCACCAATCATATCCACCAGGTCTCCAATATTATGGGGAACATCCCAACGGTAAACCCATCCATTATTTTCATCATAAGCATCACGTGCGCCAATCCCACTTGAATAACGGTAGTCAAAAGGTTCGATAAAATTACCTTTAGCGTCTTTCGGATGAAAAAACCGGGTTTCCGGATTAAATATTTTATGATAGTTCAAACTCCGTTCCAGAAAGTAATCGGCATCATCCTTATATCCCAATGCTTGTGCGATATTACCCAGGCACCACTCGTCATACACGGTACCTAATGTGACCGCAACGGGTTGGCGGCGCTCCCAAGAGTGCACTTCAGGCACTGTTTCTTCTTCCCCCACACCTAAAGCCGGAAAATAGCCATGTTCCTTATAAAACTGATCAAGCACACCTGCAGGTTTCGACGACCATGGCGCCAGTGT
>JAATGU010000088.1 GCA_015654535.1 Bacteroidales bacterium | reverse complement strand
GTAAAGCAAGCATTAGAAGTCGAAAGTCTATTTCCGATGTTTATCACAGGAGGATTTCATGCTGCATTAGGATATCGGTATGATAAGTTCAGAGTAAGAGTTAGCGTAATCAATGGAGGTAAGTATAACGCAGAAGAAGCCAGAATAAACAACTCTTCTTCAGATTTTAAGCGCTATTACAAAACCTCACCGGGCATCTTCTTAGGTTACAATGTATGGAAAAATTTGGAAGTGTATACCTATACCGAGTTTCATACATTTGAGATAGAACAAAAAGCCACAGGGCTAAAGAAAGATTTGTATAGTACCGATTTTGGCGGTGGCATTGGATATCAATTCTTTATTGGTCAATCATTTTATGTTCAACCGGCATTCCATGTGTACTATCGAAAGAGCAAATCATTAGATTTTAATGGGGATAAATATGAGATCCCGAATATTGACCTATCTCCTGTAATTCGTATAGGATACCGTTTTTGGAAAAAGTCTTGAAACTGGTGATATTTATTATTTCAAACTTTAAAGAGAGATAGACATCCAGTTGAATTGGTTTAAAAAACAAAAAAAAGAGTGTCTCAAAATAATTTTTGAGGCACTCTTTTTATATAGTTTAGTTCTCTATTTAGCTAATAATTTTGCATGCTCTTTCTTTGCCTCTTTTTGTTGTATCAAGAATGCAATTGGGGAAGCAACGAAAAGTGAAGAAAGCGTACCTACAACTACACCCAAAATCATGGCGAAGGAGAAGCTACGAATAGCATCAGCACCCAATATGAATATACATAACAGTACGATCAAGGTACACAATGAAGTATTAATAGTACGAGACAACGTTGTATTCAATGAATCATTGAACAATTCTGTACGGTCATGTTTAGGATACAAGTGGAAGAATTCACGTACACGGTCAAAGATTACCACCTTATCATTCATAGAATAACCAAGGGCAGTTAAGATCGCACCGATAAAGGTCTGGTCAACTTCCATTGAGAATGGGAGCCTACCCCAACAGAGTGAATAAACGCCTACTATTATAGTTGTATCTACGCATAGCGCAGCAACAGAACCTATACTATAAGATATATCTTTAAATCTTAACAGGATATAAAGTCCAATGCCAATCCAAGCAAAAATGACAGACCATATTGCTCCGACTTTGATATCTTCAGCAACACTAGGGCCTACTTTTGCAGAACTTATAATACTACCTCCCGCTTTAACATCAGAGCTTTTAAATGTCTCAAATGTAGTTCCAGGAGCAAGTACTTTATCTTTTAAAGCTTCATAAAGCATCATCTCAATGTCCGTATCAATAGTTCCGCCATTTTCCAGAATATGATAGTTTGTACTTAAGCGAACTTTTTTTCCATCAGTTCCCAAGGCTATGACAGAAACAGTTGCGTCCTGACCAAACTTATTAGCCATAAGGCTTCTCACTTGCTCTGGTTCAATGGTCTTATTAAACTGCAACACATAATTTCGTCCACCTGTAAAATCAATACTCTGACTCAACCCACGGACAGCAATAGAACCAAAACAAATAATCAGGATTACGCCCAATATTATGAATGCCTTCTTATTAGTCCCTACAAAGTTGAAATGTGTATGAACAAAGATTTTTTTAGAAAAATTGGAAGAAAATGGCAAATGTAGAAGTTTATCTTTACTCATAAAGTAATCATAAACCACACGTGTCATAAACACAGAAGTAAAGAAGGACATTAAAATACCAATAATCAATGTTGTAGCAAAACCTCTAATTGGTCCTGTTCCAAAGTAGAATAATATGATACCAGTAAGGACGGATGTAAAGTGACCGTCAAAAATAGCTGAGAAAGCATTTCTATATCCATCAGTCAACGCATTCTTTGTGTTTTTTCCTGCTCTTAATTCTTCTTTGGTACGTTCATAGATAAGTACATTTGCATCCACCGCAATACCCAGTGTCAACACCATACCCGCAATACCTGAAAGAGTTAATGCTGCCTGGAAAGAAGAGAGTATGCCAAGTGTGAAGAATAGATTGAACAGTAATGCTCCATTAGCGATCATACCTGGTATGAATCCATACATAACGCACATGAAACTCATCAAAAGGATAATTGCCACAATAAAAGAGATAACACCCGCATTAATAGATTCCTGTCCTAAGGATGGACCGATAACATCTTCTTGTACAATGTGAGCTGGTGCAGGCATTTTTCCTGATTTTAGCACATTCGCTAAGTCCTTTGCTTCTTCCGGAGTAAAGTGACCACTGATTTCAGAATTACCGCCAGAAATTTCACTATTTACATTAGGCGCTGAATATACATAACCATCAAGTACGATAGCAACTGCTTTACCAATATTTTGTTTGGTTAGCAGAGCCCATCTTCTTGAACCTTCAGAATTCATAGACATACTTACAGCTGGTTTACCGTATTGGTCATATACATCTTTTGCATCGGTAACTACATCACCTTCTAAAGGAGCACGACCGTTGCGTTCAGTTGATTTAATGGCATAAAGTTCAAAGGTCTGCCCTTTTTTGTCGCCCTCAGCAGCTTTCACTCCCCATTTTAGTCTTAATTCTTTTGGGAGTGCATCCTGAATTTGTTTCATGGCCAAATAGCGGTTAATTGTTGCTGTATCTTTATGATTAGCATAACCAACAATGCAACCCATACCACTTGTATTTACTTGGAGGATAGATAGTAAAGGATGTTCTATTTTTGCTTTAGCAGACTGAGCGGTGGTTGTTTTATCTGTTTTTTGAGCACTTCCGCCTTTCAGGATGGCTGCCAAACTGTCTTTTGCGCTTATTTTAGCTTTTGCAAGAGCAATTGCTGTAGAGTCTTTTGCAACAGAATCAGTTTTCAATGTATCATTAATTGCCTTACCTTTTCCTTCAGCTAATAAGCGAAGGTTATTATCAATTGTTGAGAAGTAAGGTAGAATATCTTTGGAATTATAAGTTTCCCAGAATTCTAGATTAGCAGAACCTTGAAGTAATTTTCTTACTCGTTCAGGTTCTCTGATACCAGGAAGTTCCACCATGATACGGCCCATTTTATCTTGTAAGCTCTGGATATTTGGCTGAACTACACCAAAACGGTCAATACGAGTACGAAGAACGTTATAGGAATTATTAATAGCAGCTTTTACTTCTTCTCTCAACACTTTCTCAACTTCCGAATCAGAAGATTTCTGAGAAATTTTGTCTTTTAGTTGTTGAGTGGCAAATAGTTCGGATAATCTTGCACCCGGAGCTAACTTACGATACTCTTGAAGAAAAAGTGTAATAAAGTCCGATTGACTTTTTTCAGAAAGTTTTTGCGCCGATGCCAGTGCTTTATTAAATGCTTCATCGGGTTTATGATCAGCTAATGCTTTGATCACATCGCCAATAGACACCTCGAGAACTACATTCATGCCCCCTTTTAGGTCAAGGCCTAAACTAATCTCCATTTCACGACATTGCTTGAGCGTGTAATTACCCAACCACACTTTTTCATTTGACATAGAGTCAAGGTAGTTTTGCTCTAATTTCGCATCTCCCTTTGCATACTCCGCTGCTTTACTGATGTAATGGCGGGTAACAAAAGAGAAGGATAAATAGAACACACATACGAGTGTGAGTAATACCGCAAAAACCTTTACAAATCCTTTGTTTTGCATTTTACTTTTAAATTTATATTACTTACTTTAATTAATTTCTGCTACACAATAAGAGTGCAAATATAGCTTTTTTTTCACTTTAAGAGTTAAAGTAAAGCAAATATTTGAGTGATATAGTGCATTTTGTACTGTGAAAATATGTTTTAAGACAGATTCTTGATAACAGACAATAAAATAATTCCATGTGGCAAGTTTCTAAGCTTTATTTTCCTTATTCATTATTTGCTGTAACTCACTGTTTCTTTCTTAGGTTCACAATAGAATATCCTCTTAATTTATTGAGAAAATTCATCACGGTTGATGAGTTTTTAGTCATACTCTAATTTAGAATAGAAAAACAAGCGCTACTTAGTCAAAACGAGAATGCTTCATTCGGTACTAACTTTGGTGGTTCAACTCAAATTTCTTCCCGGGTTTATATCTGCTTGTTTATAAATGATTAATTGTTATGAATATTTATTTTATCAAGGCTTTTCAATTGCTTACTAATGCAAAAAAACGCAACCCTATCCGTCATCTATCACGATTTCAACTTAAGGCATTAGTTTACAGTTATATTATTTGAAAAGTGCATATTCATTCATCACTTATTCGTCACTTTTGCATCACTATTTGAAGCAGTCCATCACCGATTTTGCATTAGCGAAGACAAATAAATGGCATTTTAAGTTCAAACTTCAAGTTATTAAATTTTTGGGCATAAACTTAAATTACTATCAGTCTTTGCATGGCTCTTTACGGTGTATACCTTGGTCAAACAGTCTCACTAGATAAAAAACTATTTTTACCGTATCTTAATGCAATTGGAGTTTAAATATTCATCTAGTCCTGTACAAAAGAATATATTGTTTTGTACAACATAAAAGTATCTTCTGTACAAAAGAAAACAATCTTCTGTACAAAATAAATAGATTATATGCTGCGTAATCTTTGCACACTTTTTAGTTTAAGGACCATTCTTTGGCTTATAAAATCAGACTGCAAAGAGCTAATCTATTTGTTTATTTAAAGCAATGTAGCACCAGATGGGATAATGGTCAGACTCTTTAATGCTTTTATCTACCATGCAATTATAGGCTTTCAGGTTCTTACTGGTTAAAATATTATCAATTCTAAAATAGAATTTATTTTGATTATAAGAAATTCCAAGTCCACATCCGGATTTGGTAAATGTATCATCCAAATTCTGGGCAATAACACGATGGGCATATGAGATAGGAGTGTCATTAAAATCTCCACAAACAATGATTGATTGATGCTTAGAAGCACTGATTTCTTTAGCAATTACTTTTGCCTGGACTGCACGAATGGCCGAAGCTTCTGCTAGTTTTTTTACTAATTGCCTCACACCATTTGAAACTTTTTTTGCCTGAGGATTCTTAATCATATCCTCGTATACATCTTTGTCCTCTTTGGTTAGCTTATTTGATTCCAGATGATTATTAATAAGCGTTATTGTATCTCCTTTTACCAAGAGCTCATAAATAACGGAACCATTGTAAGAGCTTTTATATGGGATGATGCGTGATGAAAGAATTGGATATTTGGAATAACAAGCCAGCCAGTTTCCCATTCTTTTGCGGTTCACATTATATTTTTTATGATAGGGGTAATTACTAAAGACTCTAGTGATGTCGGCCTCTGTCAGATGTCTTTTACTTGAAGAAAATTGATATTCTTGCATACAAATGATATCTGGATTTTTCTCTTGGATATATTTAAGGATTGGGTTGGGTACTTCTTCTGAATCTTTTTTCAACTTATTAAATCCCATCACATTATAAGAAAGAACTTTAATGCAGTTGTCCGGGATCTTTTCCGTCCGAAAATTGATAGGGATATAGGTTCTAATCTGCCCTATACAAAGCAAAAATCCACATAGAGGAATCAGTGCCAACCGTGGGTAGGTAAATAGCCAGAAAAACAAGAAGCAAAGGTTTATTAATAAAAAAGCAGGAAAAACAAGTCCCGCACATGATAAAACAGGGTGTACCTCTGGATTAATGATCCAAGGACTGTAGGCAGAAAATAAAAGAATTCCTATAAAGAAGATATTTGCCACCAAAATTACATAAGCCAAAACTTTACCTATGTGTTTCATTTTTTATTTTTTACTTGCATCAAACAAGCTTTTTTTCTCTTTAGTTGTCAGACTTTCATATCCAGACTTTTTTAATTTTTCGAGTATTCGGTCCACCTCATCTGTTTGCTCTTTTTTATGAGCATTATATTCACGATCTGTTTGATTTTTACTGTAATGTACAGACATTCTAGGTTTTCGGTTCACTTTAAAAATGCTCCCGGTAAATATAGAGATAAACCAATCTATTATTTTATTTATCCAGGATGTTATGTCATGTCCTTTACTTAAACTTGCCGCAAACCACCAACCGGCAAGAGCTCCTCCTAAATGAGCAATATGTCCGCCAGCATTTTCAGAAGTAATGAAAAGAAGATCAGAAAGGATCATAAAAAGAGCTATATATTTCAATCTTACTGCTCCTAAGAAGAGCATCCGAACTTGATAATCCGGTTCTCGGTAAGCGGTGGCAATCACAATAGCAAGCACAGAAGCTGAGGCTCCCAACATATAAGAATGATCTATGACTCCACTGAAATAAGGGAAAATATTAAATGACAATATATAAAGGAATGCTCCACAGATTCCTCCTAAAATGTATAATCCACGCAGATGTTTTGCAGAAAAGAAAGAGAGAAAGAGCTGTCCAAACCAAAAAAGCCATAACATGTTAAAGAGGATATGCCATATCCCGGCATGCATAAACATATAAGTAAACAGACTCCAAGGTTGGTATAAAAAGTTCTGTAATGAAGCAGGCATCTCCCCATATAAAAGAAAGTCATTGCCACTACGATTAAATAGAGTGAGTAGTATAGTAAACAAGGAAGTGAGAATAAAAACCCCCACATTTATATAAATTAGTTGAATATAAATATTCCCCTGCTTAAAAGAATTCTTCAAATTAGTTATAGTACGTCCCATTCCTACCGCCGTTTTTTTTCTTCCAGTACATTATTAATATAAAGCCAAAAATCATACCTCCCAAATGTGCAAAATGAGCCACATTGTCTGTTGAGCTATTTGCTATTCCTTCCACTAATTCAAGCACTGCATATCCTCCTACAAAATATTTTGCTTTGATTGGAAACGGAAAGGGTATGATAAACATTTTTTCATTTGGAAATAACATTCCAAATGCTAAAAGAATTGCATAAACAGCCCCCGAAGCGCCTACGGTCTTCATTAAATTCAGATACTGTTGCATAGGAATAATTAGTCCTTCACCCACATTTACACTATCATAGGCAGAAAGCTCCACCACATATTGAATGTATTGTACCAATTCTTGAATTAACCCTGCGCCGATACCACAGATTATATAATAAAAAAGGAAACGTTTTGGCCCCCAAACTTGTTCTAGAATACGTCCAAACATCCAAACAGCAAACATATTAAAGAATAAATGCGTAAAGCCCCCATGCATAAACATATAAGAGATAAGCTGAGCGACATTAAAGTCTTGAGCCATAAAAAAATGCAAGCCAAGATAGTTGGATAAATCTATTCCGTATCTGGCTGCAACAAGCGTTCCTACGTAGAACAACACATTTATTATTATCAGGTTTTTAGTTACTGGTGGCATATACTACTAAATTAAGTTTTTAGTCCTTTTCAAACATATTATTATAGCGCAAAAGTAGTAAATATTTCTGTTTTAGAGCATAAATAGCCCTTTCTATTACATTTTTTTCTTTATAAGGCGTATTTTTTTAAGTTTTATGTTTGATATATTGTTTTGTTACTCTATATTTGTGAGGATTTTCGATTTATCTTTAGTGTAACATATATTAATTAACCATTTACGAATTATGAATAAGGCAGAACTTATTAATGCTATTGCAGCAGGATCAGGTTTGAGTAAAGCTGATTCAAAGAGAGCTCTTGATGCTTTCATTTCAAGTGTTTCTGATACTCTTAAATCAGGAGAAAAAGTATCTTTAGTGGGTTTCGGAACATTTTCAGTAAGCGAAAGAGGCGAAAGAACCGGTATCAACCCGTCGACCAAGGCACCGATCACTATTCCTGCTAAGAAAGTTGCTAAATTTAAGGCTGGTGCTGAATTGGCTGAAGCAATCAAATAAGGCATTCTTTAGAGAATAAGAGAAGGAGGTGTAAGAGTTTACATCTCCTTTTTTTTATATCTGATGCTAAAGTGTTATCTTTGCGCCTTCATTTAGGATATCATCTAGAAACACATACAGATATGAATATAGAAAACAAAATAGCAGTATCGGTCATCAATGGGCTTAAAGTGCTATACGGGCAAGAAGTGCCTGCTGCACAGGTGCAACTGCAAAAGACAAAAAAAGAGTTTGAAGGACATCTTACTTTAGTTGTGTTTCCCTTCCTAAAGCTATCAAAGAAAAAACCAGAAGAAACCGCACAAGCTATCGGCGATTATTTATTGGCCAACGATTCTTCCATTTCAGCTTTTAATGTAATTAAAGGTTTTCTTAATTTAACGATCGCCTCCTCTCGCTGGATTGAGCTATTAAATTCCATTCATGCGGAACAGAAATATGGTTTTATTCAAGCGAAAGAGAATTCTCCTTTAGTGATGATTGAATATTCATCTCCCAATACTAACAAACCCCTTCACTTAGGACATGTGCGTAATAACCTTTTAGGTAATGCGCTTGCTAATATTATCATGGCCAATGGAAATAAAGTAGTTAAAACAAATATAGTAAACGATCGAGGTATTCACATTTGTAAATCCATGTTGGCTTGGAAAAAATATGGAAATGGTGAAACACCCGAGTCATCCGGAAAGAAGGGAGATCATCTTGTAGGTGATTATTATGTGGCTTTTGATAAACATTATAAAGTCGAAATTGCAGAATTACAATCGAAGGGATTGACAAAAGAGGAAGCTGAAGCTCAGTCGCCTTTAATGAATGAAGCCCGCGAAATGCTTTTGAAGTGGGAGGCTAGTGATCCTGAAATCAGACAATTATGGGAGATGATGAATGGATGGGTTTATGCAGGTTTTAATGAAACTTACAAAAAGTTAGGCGTTAGCTTTGATAAGATTTATTATGAATCTCAAACTTATCTTGAAGGAAAAGAGAAGGTGATGGAAGGACTCGCAAAGGGTTTATTCTATAAAAAAGAGGATGGTTCTGTATGGGCAGATCTAACAAGAGAGGGATTGGACCATAAATTACTGCTCCGTTCTGATGGCACTTCTGTTTATATGACTCAGGACATTGGGACCGCAAAATTGCGATTTGCTGACTTTCCAATCAATAAAATGATTTATGTAGTGGGTAATGAGCAAAATTATCATTTTCAGGTACTTTCCATTCTACTTGATAAGTTAGGTTTTGAATGGGGAAAAGATTTGGTTCATTTTTCTTATGGAATGGTAGAATTGCCAGAAGGTAAAATGAAATCCCGCGAGGGAACAGTAGTGGATGCGGATGATTTAGTGGATGAAATGATTAATACGGCAAAAGAAACTTCTCTTGAGCTGGGTAAACTGGATGGCTGCTCGGAAGAAGAAGCCAATAATATTAGTCGCATTGTAGGAATGGGTGCCCTGAAATATTTTATCCTAAAAGTAGATGCCCGCAAAAATATGACCTTTAACCCTAAAGAGTCGATTGACTTTAATGGTAACACAGGCCCGTTTATTCAATATACATATGCTCGTATCCAGTCTGTTCTCCGTAAAGCAGCGGAAGCAAACATTCTTTTACCGGATGTTCTTCCAGTCAATGTTTTTTTAAATGATAAAGAAGAAGGTTTAATTCAGATGCTATCTGAGTTTGCGGCAGTGGTAAAGCAAGCAGGAGAAGACTACAGCCCTTCAGTTATTGCAAATTACACTTATGATCTGGTTAAAGAGTATAATCAGTTTTATCATGATTTTAGTATTCTCCGGGAGGAGAACCAAGATCTGAGAACTGTCCGTTTAGTGCTATCAGCCAACATTGGGAAAGTTATTAAGCTTGGAATGGATTTATTAGGAATTGAAGTTCCTGAAAGAATGTAATTTCTTATATTATTGTATGTTCACAAAGAACCGTTGTCTTACTTCTTTAAGAAAGGCGTTAGCAAGGGTTTTTTGTGAATAATTGTTTAATGAGTAGCCCTGCCGAGAATCGAACTCGGATCTAAAGTTTAGGAAACTT
>JAATGU010000136.1 GCA_015654535.1 Bacteroidales bacterium | reverse complement strand
GACCGCAAAGAGCTGGCTGGCGCAGGATTTACTTATACTTGCATCGGTCAGTGAACGGGATGGAATAATATGAGTTTATTAAATCAGTGAAATTTTTCTATTCGTTTAAGAATGTCATTCAGCATTTCTATTTGCTCTTTATGAATTTCCAGGATTTCCTGTTGTTCGCTGATAATTAAATGGTCAATTTTCTCATGCAGCATTCTGATTTCAAGTTCAGATTTAAGATTTACCATATAATCTTTTTTAGCTCTGTCTCTATCTTTTTCTTCTTGCCGATTTTGACTCATCATAATAACAGGCGCTTGTATAGCTGCTAAAGTAGACAAAATTAAATTTAAGAGTATAAACGGATATGGATCAAAGCCTTTATTTGCCAGCCAAAAACAGTTTAAAGCAATCCAAATTAGAAGAAACACTCCAAATGAAATTATAAATGTCCAACTACCTCCAAAAATAGCAACATGGTCGGCTATTCTTTGTCCAAAGGTTAGCGCTTGTTTGTCTCCATCATCTAATTTATCTGTTAAAGTGGTTTTGTTTTTTAAAGACTCTAAAACAGTCTTTTCTAAATTTGTTAGTTTGCCAACTTGTTTGGTCAATAGCCCTTCCATATATTTATCTCTATAAACATTTAATTCACTAATAGATAAATATTTATCTGCTGTGAATTCTGGATTATCCTTTTGGATCAGATTTAAAATAGCTGTTCTTACGAATTTACCGGATACTCTATCAGAGATAGGAAATTCTTTTTTGGATAAGTCACTGTGAAATTTCTCCATTTGTTTATTATAAATATTTTTAAAAGTAAGATGGGATTATTTATGTTTACAAATATATTAATTTGTTATTAAGTAGCAAATATTTTAAGGTTAATTTTCAGTAAATCAGCAAATTAATCTTCTATCAATATCAGTAAGTACACAAATTGATATTAAAATTGTTAATAATATGACTTATATATATGAAAAGAACATTAAATAGCACACTCTTTTTAATAAAAAGCTCTAAATACTCTTCTTTTGATAGATATAATTTTTATCTTTGCGTATAACATTTTTAAAAAAATTAACTTTTTTATTGATCTTGACCTTTCATTTTGATAGCTCATAATTATTGTAATGAGTCTTTTTTTTGATGCTTTAATTTAAAATAATTAAGTAAAATGCACGACATTAGTAAGTTGTTGAGTAGAGTTAGAGTTAATGGTATAGGCAATGATAGTAATAGTAGCCTTCGAAATTTATGGGAAATGAACCCTTTGACGGATCCCAAGTTTGAAAAATCTATCTATGATGTGAATGATGGACTTTTTAGATTTAAAGAAAGAAATCTATTAGGAGAAGTAGTTTATGCGAATTCAGATAAGTTAGTACTCAATGTAGAGACAGAATCTTTAAAAAATGCAAAGGTAGGTAGATTAGTGGCTATTGAAAGTGATTGTCCGAAGAAGGAATGGGTGATTGGAATAGTGGAGAGCCTCTCTAAAAACAGACTTAAAAAAGCAAATCCGACAATATTTTCCAATCAAAACTTTGAAAATACAGGTGATGCTGATCTACTGAATGATTTATCGAATCTTGTTACGGTGCATTGTATAGCAACTTTAAATGTAATAAACGAAGGAACAGAATTTATATTCTCGCACTCTATAAAGAATGTTCCTGACATGGAGGCAAGAGCTTATTCTGTGGAAGGGGAAAATTTAGAAACCTTTATGAATGTTTTATCTTTAAAATCCGATACTGGTGCAGCATTGAAAATTGGGACCTTTTCAATGAGCAAAGATACAGTTGCGAATTTGGATGGAAATAAATTCTTTCAAAGTCATGCGGCCATTTTAGGGAGCATGGGGAGGAGTAGAGCTGTTGCTTTAATTTTGGAAAAAGCGGCGGAACTTCCTACTTCAAATGTGATTGTTTTTGATTTGAATGACGAATATGGAGCATTAAATTCTGCGAGTCACTTAAAAGTAGCAGGACCTGATTCTCTGCTGTCGGATGATCCTGAATTACTCTTTCTTCCTTATTGGCTGATGAATTCAGAAGAGATCTTGGCAATATTTATGGATAAAGATGAATCTATTGAACCAAATGAAGCTATAATGTTTCAAAAAATGATAGAGGAAGCAAAGAAAAAAAAATTGAGACAGGATAATAAAATGGATGTGTTACATTCATTTACGGTAGATAGCCCTGTACCTTATAGTTTGGTTTCTGTAATAAAGATGTTGGAACATTATAATTTGGAAATGCAACATGAGGCTCATGGATTGAAACAAGGCCCTTTATATGGTAGATTTAGTCAACTATTGGCACGCTTGGAATTAAAAATAAAGAATAGGAGGTTTGGTTTCTTATTTGACTATCCGGATAGTTTGAACGAATATGGATCGATGTCATCGATTGTAAAAAAACTAATGAACTTTGAAGTTGGCGAAAAAGGAGTGAAGGTGATTGATTTTTCTGAGGTGCCTACTGATATTTTGCCTATTGTGGTGGGTATGATGGCTCGTATTATTTATAATGTGCAATTTTGGACAAAAGCGGAAGAACGTCAACCTCTTTGTTTGGTTTGTGACGAAGCACATCTATATTTACCGAAAAGTACCGATGAAAATTCAAATGAAAAACGGACACTTGAATATTTTGATAAAATAGCAAAAGAGGGCAGAAGGTATGGCATTAGTTTGTTGCTGGTTAGTCAAAAACCTTCAGAGGTTAGTGAAGCTTTATTGAGTCAGTGTAATAATATTGTAGCATTAGGGCTATCGAACAAAAATGATCAGAATGCATTGAAAAAATTCTTGCCTAATAATCTAAATACATTTAATATATTACCTATTCTTGATGTTGGTGAAGCGATTGTTTTCGGCGATTCTGTATTATTGCCTTTAAAAATAGTATTAGATGAACCGGAGAAACAAAATAGTCCTAAAAAAGCGGTTGATATTTGGGCTAGTTGGAGCGATGAAAGAAAAAGGACAGACTTTGATAAAGTGGTAGAGAGTTATCGCAAACAAACAAGAAAATAGATTCTTTTACAATATTATTAAAATAGTATAAATCCAGGAAGATTTTAATCTTTCTGGATTTACTTTTTTTGTAATGTTAGAAGTGTATATAGCAATTTATAAACTTGTTTATTTGGAAAATTTATGTTTCCAATTTTTTTTTTGTGAATAAATTATTGGAATGAAAGAGGTCTCTAAAAATTGTTTTTATCTGACTTTTTATATGGATTTCTAAGTAAGATGTCTAACTTTGTGGTCAAAAGAAGGTAGTATGCCTACTATTTAAGATATGGTAAAATATATAATATTACTCTTTGTGGCATTCTTTTTCATTATACCGGTAACTGCTCAAATTGATAAAGGAATAATATATAATGTAGAAAGTGGAATAACAATTGCTTCGGGAGAGCACTCTCCGCTATGGCTCAACGCAAATAAACAAGGGCTATCTTCTATCAGCAAAAATAATGGCTATGTGGCGGGTGGTGTGTTTCGTCCTCTGGAACAAGAAAAAAAAATCACTTATGGATATGGGTTGGAACTTGCAGGCGCTTATAATTTTACTTCAAGCTTTATAGTTCAACAGGCATATATGGATCTTAAATATTATAAAATTGGTATTAGCATAGGCAGTAAGGAGAGAATGGGAGAGTTAGTGAATCCTATTCTTTCGAGTGGGGCTCTCACGTTATCGGGTAATGCACGACCCATTCCTCAGGTATGGGTAGGATTGCCGGATTATTTTAATGTGCCTGGCACTCATGGCTGGCTCTCTTTTCGGGGACATATTGCTTATGGACGCTTCACAGATGATAACTGGCAAAAGGAGTTTGTCTACTCACTTAATAAGCGCACTACCGGAGTTCTTTATCACTCTAAGGCGCTATATGTAAAAGTGGGGAGTAAAGACAAGAGTCCTTTGATTTTAGAAGGTGGAATCCAAATAGAATCTGAGTTTGGAGGTACACAATATTATAATGGCAAAATTTTTAAAATGCCTGAAAGTATAAAAGATTATTTTAAGGCTTTTATTCCATTGGCGGGAGGCCCCGATACTCCTCCTGGAGATCAGGCCAATGTGGAGGGGAATCAGGTAGGAAGCTGGCATGCTTCTTTGAATTATAGGTTCAAGGAGTGGAATTTACGTGCTTATTATGAACATTATTTCGAAGATCACTCGATGCTATTCATGCAATATCCCTGGAAAGACGGGATGTTTGGCATGGAAATCACTCCTCCTCAAAACCGCTTTATCAGTGGCTTTGTTTATGAATATATAGGAAGTAAAGATCAGAGCGGACCGGTTTATTGGGATCATAATAATGTGATTAATGAACAGATTAGTGCCCGGGATAATTATTATAATCACTACTTCTATACTGGATGGCAACACTGGGGTATGGCTTTGGGTAACCCTCTTTTCACTTCTCCGATTTATAATAAAGATGGAAATATTATATTTCATAATAATAGAATTATTGCTCATCATATGGGTATCTATGGTAGACCCACTGCTGAAGTACAATATAGACTACTGTTGTCGCACAGTCGCAATTGGGGTACTTACGATGAACCGTTTAGGGAGGTAGAAGATAATACTTCGGCATTGGTGGAACTCACTTATGCTCCTCGCAAATTTGCGGGTTGGAGTATTACTGCCTCTGGAGCGTTTGATCATGGTAACTTACTGGGTAATAATACCGGGGGAATGCTGATTCTTCGTAAAACCGGATTGCTAACTAAATAAAAAAGCATGAAAAATAAATATATCTTTTTTCTGTTTGTTTTTATAAGCATTACTTCGTGTGATAAAGCTCCTGACGATGGAGATTTGTATGGTATGTGGCAACTGATGAAGATTGAATATCAAGATAAACCAGCCGTATCTCCTGATCAACTTTATTACTGTATGCAATTGCATCTGATATCTCTGCAAGGTGCCAATGGTGGAGTACTTGTGGGCACTTATACTCATCAAGGTGACTCTATCAATATTATTATTCGTAGAAGTAGTAAGAATGATGTGGCTCGCTTTGGCATGAATGATACTATTCAGTCTTTTTATCTAGACAATCTTAGTAGGAAAGAAATGACTTTTCATTCAGACTATGCTCGCTTGCAATTTCGTAAATTTTGAAAAATATGAGTGAAAATGGAAGTGACTTATTTACTGTATAAGAAATTTAACATCCTGAGATGAACAGAAAGTTTTATAATATGTTCTAATCATAACTAAAATAGATTAATAATGAAAAGAACAGTCGTTGTAATGCTTTTTGCGTTACTCTCTTTTTCAGCGTTTTCACAGGTTTCACGGATTGTTAAAGGAGGGCTAAACATGAGCAACTTCAACGATGTGGATGGTACAGATATGAAAATTGGCTATCAGGTCGGTTTGGGATTGGACTTTCCTATTGATAAAATCTGGTCTTTGCAGCCGTCTTTATTATTTACCACTAAGGGAGCAAAGAATGATATTACTGTAGCTGGCGTTAACGTAGGCAGTTGGAAAATGAATCCAATGTATATTGAGATGCCTGTAATGCTTGCTGCCAGAATAAACGTGGCAGGTGACGTGAATGTAGTATTTAGTGCGGGTCCTTATATTGCCTATGGTGTAGGTGGTAAATATACGCTTGAGTTAGTTGGAGAATCTGGTGATAGTAAAATTTTCGGTAATGATAAGACCGGAGATTTGGATGCAAAAAGATTTGATGCTGGTTTGGGTGTTGGGGTAGCTCTTGAACTCAGTCATTTTGTGATTGGTCTGAATGGGGAACTTGGCCTGACTAAGATGGCAGATAGTGACGTATCTAAAATATATTTAGGTGATTCTCCTAAGAATATCAACTTTGCAGCAACTGTAGGCTTTAAATTCTAAATAGAAAAGTCTTTGTAGCAATTTAAGATGTTTCCCTATTTTATACCGTTCTCATGCTAATAAATGGGAACGGTTTTCTTTGAAGTTTTTCTTTTTATTGGATTTATGCATACTAGAATAAAATATGAAAATGAATAAAAAATGGTTATTTTTACAAACATTATTTTTTAGATAAAAAGAATATAATAAACATTATTTTTTATCTTTGTACCCCGAATGATATTTTTACTATGCTTTAATAATTATGATAAACAATTCCTTTCTGCTAATTTGTTTGCTACTTTTTGCTTTTATGCTTTCCGTGGCTCTTGAAATGATTGCTCTACCACGTATAATCTATATTGCAAAGAAAAAAAGTCTTTATGATGTTCCTAATGCTCGAAAGGCTCATAAAAAAATGGTCCCTCGGTTAGCAGGAAGTTCATTCTTTCCTATACTAGTTTTTGTCTTTTGTGTTTGTGCGTTGCTCTTTTTACAAAAAAACCAGTTAGGTTCACTGTCTATGTATGGACCTGCTTTAAGAAAATTGTTTGGAGTAATTGGGGGAAATATGTTATTACTAGGGGTAGGACTTAAAGATGATCTGGTGGGATCACGTTATCGGCATAAGATGATTGTGCAGTTTATGGCAGGATTACTTTTGGTTTCAGGTGGACTTTATATCAATGACTTCAATGGATTGTTTGGTTTGGGAATAATTCCTATATGGGTGGGAGTACCTTTAACAGTATTGCTCGTAATGTTTATTACAAATGCAATCAATCTTATTGATGGAGCGGATGGTTTGGCTTCGGGTATATCGGGTATTGCGTTGATTGCATTTGGTATCCTTTTTTATTTTCGAGGTATGTTTTTTTATTCATTGATCAGTGTTATTTTAGTGGGAATATTGGTCCCCTTTTTTTATTATAATGTATTTAAGGTCTCTCGTAAGGTTTTTATGGGAGATGCTGGTTCGCTCACTCTTGGTTTTCAGTTGGCTTATTTAGGAGTACGGTTTGCCATGGATGTTCCTCCTGATTATGGATACTTTAAAGCTCCGGTGATGATCGCATTATCAATCTTGTTTATTCCCATGTTTGATGCTTTACGAGTAATGGTGGATCGAGCTTTTGCTCGTCAATCTATGTTTTTACCTGATAGGAGGCATATTCATCACAAATTACTGGATCTGGGTTTTTCTCACCGTAAAGTGATGCTAAGTTTAGTGATGTGCGCAGGCTTTTTAATTTTATTGAACGTATTATTGCTACAACTTATAAATATTAATTGGATGTTTGTTATTGATATTTTTTTTTGGTTTACTTTTGTTCAATTGTTAAATGTCCTGCTGTGGAGAAAAAAAACGATTCGGTCAATAAGTAAGAGGTGAACTTTTTTATTTTGAAAATGTTTTTTATCTAAATTACCAAGTGTTTTTAGTTTTAACAGATAACAAATTGATTATGATAAATACTAACCTTTTACCCTCAATATTACTATTTCTCACTCTGGGCTTGGCTTTGGTTGTTGAAATGATGGTTTTACCCAATATTATTCGCATAGCTAGAGAGAAAAATCTTTTTGATCTTCCCGACAAACGTAAATCGCATAACAAATTGGTACCCCGATTGGCAGGAATTTCTTTTTTCCCAATTTTGATGTTCGTTGTTTCTGTCTGTATTTTGGCTTACTTACATGTTATCCAATATCATTCCGGATTTTCTCCTCAACCTGAATATATGGAATTATTCGCTGTGGTGGGTGGTAACCTATTGCTTTTTGGTATAGGAATTAAAGATGATTTGATAGGGGCACGTAACTGGCATAAAATGATTATCCAGTTCCTTGCTGCTGTGTTTCTGGTTACAGGAGGAGTTTATATTAATGATTTTAACGGGCTGTTTGGTTTAGGAGCTATACCTCTCTGGATAGGAGTACCTTTCACTATTGGACTTGTAATGTTCATTACCAATGCGGTGAATCTGATTGATGGAGCAGATGGACTTGCCTCTGGTATATCAGGAGTGGCGCTGACAGCCCTTGGAGTGTTATTCTATTTGCGGGGTATGTTTTTCTATTCCGTTATAGCAGCTGCTCTGGTGGGTATTTTAATTCCTTTTTTTTATTATAATGTTTTTCATCCTTCTCATAAAATATTTATGGGAGATACTGGCTCACTTACTTTAGGTTTTCAACTGTCTTACCTGGCTGTACGTTTCTCAATGAATGCACCATTGGATTACACTTATTTTAGTGCACCTACAATCCTTGCACTTTCCTGTCTGTTTATTCCAGTTTTTGATGCATTGAGAGTAATGGTAGCTAGATTCTGTGCTGGTGTATCAATGTTTCTCCCGGACCGGAGACACATTCATCATAAATTACTGGATCTTGGATTTTCTCACCGCAAGGTGATGGTCAGTCTAGTAATTTCAGCTGGAGTATTGATCTTTTTTAATATGATGTTGCTACGCATGATGAATGTCAACGTTGTGTTTTCTTTTGATATAATAATTTGGCTAGGACTGGTCATGACGCTTAATATACTTATTCGTAGAAAAGTTAGTTTGATTTCGAATCGTATTACTGAATAGGGAAGAATAATAGTGTTGCCTCTATTTTATGTCGAATTCTGTTTTGACAGATCTTCACATAGGGATTTCCATTAATAATATTTGCGATTCTACCAAGGTATTAATATGTAAATGATCTATTTCATAAATTCCTATGCCGTCACGTCGGGAGAGAATAATATCTTCTATTTGGATTTCCCCTTCAATGATAAATATATAAACTCCCGTATCTTGGCGATGTAGATTATAGTCAACAGAGGTACCCTTATCTAGCTTGCCCAGTGAAAACCAAGCATCTTGGCCCAATGAAGCTGGAGTATCTCCAGTTGGTGAGATAATAAGAGAAAGTTCATTCTTTTTTATCTCATTGCGGATATTATAATCATTGTATTTGGGGATGGTATTTGTTTGTTTTGGAAGTATCCAGATTTGAAGAAATTCTACAGACTCCTGATTGTTATCATTTTTTTCACTGTGAAAAATCCCCGTGCCAGCACTCATTACCTGAATATCTCCTACAGTAATGACCCGCTGATTTTTTGTACTATCTCCATGACTTAAATGACCTTTCAAGGGGATGGAAACAATCTCCATATTTTTATGCGGATGGGTATCAAATCCTTCTCCAGGCGCAACTTTGTCGTCATTCAATACACGAAGAGTGCCAAAACCCATTCTTTCTGGGTTATAGTAATCGGCAAAACTAAAGGTATGATAGCTATTGAGCCAACCATGATTGGCATGTCCTCTGCTAGTTGCTTTGTCTATTCTTGTTTTCATGTTTAACGTTTTTTAAAATAGATGAGCTAATTTCTGATATTGGTTGTGTACCTTTTGGATTTTTGGAAGATGTTGTAAATAAGATTTTTTTTTTGCTTTTCCTTGCTTTAATATACATAATAGTTCTGCAAAAAGTAATTCCTATAAATATATCTACGCCCAAAATAATATTGATGTCAATGTATTCTAATGCAAATAAATTTGTTACTGTTAGTAGTATGGAGGCTAAAATAATAATGAACATGGTTATTCGGTGAGGAATACCGACATCAATTAATTGATGATGAATATGATTCCGGTCCAGCTGAAAAATGTTTCGGCGTGCATAAAATCGAATACACATTACTTTTAAAGCATCAAACAACGGAATGAAGAGAGCTGAAAGTGCCACGAGGATAGCACCATTGGAAGAAACTGGCATTCCTGGAACATTCATTGCCAAACGGATTCCAAGGAAGGATAATAAAAATCCCAATGATAGAGAGCCAGTATCTCCCATAAAGATTTTGTGTTTATTATTAAATACATTATAATAAAAGAACGGAACTAGTATCCCCAGCATTGTAAAGCAAATAATAGAATATGTCCATTGGTGGCCAATATAAAAAAGAACACCGTAAGTAAACAGTGCTGCACCACTTATGCCGGAAGCTAATCCGTCTATTCCGTCTATAAGATTAATGGAATTTGTGATAAAGACGGAAAGAAATATACTAAAGGGGATTCCTATCCAGATGGGGACTTCATGTATACCGAATAAACCATAAAAATTATTGATGTAGATTCCACTTAAAACGAGGAAAGTTGAAGCAATAAATTGTATAACAAACTTTTTACTATAACGAACGCCTACTAAATCATCTTTTATACCTACCAGAAAGAGTACCAATAGTCCTGAAATCAGCATCACCAACTCACTTAGAGTATCATTACGGATTAAATTAGCGTCATAATTTGTAATCTTGCACCAGATGTATTGAACTATCATCAAAACTAATAAAAGGACAGGTAGGAATGAAACTCCTCCTAAACGAGAAACTGGTTTTATATGCTGCTTTCTGTTGTCAGGAAAGTCGAAAAGATTCTTCTTTTGGGAAATAAAAATAATTTTTGGCAAAAGAATGCTCTCAATACCCAATGATAAAAAAAAGCTTAAAGCAATAAATCCTATGCAAATTTCGTGCTCATTCATGATGATCTGCTTTATTGATTCGTTGCAAAGTTATAAAATTTTGTAACATTATTATTCTTTTTTAAGTGAATAATAATTAATAAAATAAAAACATATCAAGAAAATCAAATATTACTTATATTTAGCCTTTTAGATCAGTTATTAGGTGTTAGGATGATCTTATATACTATTATATGATAGATTTAAAGCATTTTATGTAGAATTTTGCAATTGAAAATTATAGATAACTTTGTTGAGTAAACTGAATATTAATTCATTTAATTTATCTAACAATCAGCAAAGATGAAAAAAAGAACAATTTCTTTTTAGGATATATTGACTAAGAAAACGCTGCTATCTCGTTTTTTTTTTGGACTTTTGTCCGGCTGTAAAGCTTGTTTTAGACTCTTTAAATTATAAATCTCAGATATAAACCATTAATTAAAAGTGAAATGAAAAAATTGCTATTTGTGTTAAACTTACTTCTTTTCTTCTCTTTATCTAACTATGCACAAGAAAAGAAGTTTGCGCTTTACAGCGTAGCCTTTTACAACTTAGAAAATTTATTTGATACGATCCATGATGTTGGTAAAGATGATGCTGAATATCTTCCTAATGCCCCAATCAAGTGGAATTCAGAGAAATACTTATCCAAATTAAAGAATATGGCTGAAGTGATTAGCCAACTTTCAAGAGATAAAGTACCTATGGGACCTGTTGCTATCGGAGTGGCGGAAGCCGAAAATAGAAGAGTTTTGGAAGATTTGGTGAAACAACCTGCATTGGCTCCCACAGGCTATAAAATAGTTCATTATGAAGGACCGGATAAACGTGGAATAGATTGCGGCTTTTTGTATAATCCTAAATTGTTTAAAGTCACGGCAAGCAAATTAGCTCCTTATGTTTATATAGATGATACCGTTCATAAAACACGTGGTTTTCTTATTGTAAGCGGTATACTGGCTAAGGAAAAAGTTACTTTTATTGTTAACCACTGGCCATCAAGAGGAGCTGATTCTCCAGCTCGAGTACGGGCGGGAGAGCAAGTACGTGTCTTAAAAGATTCTTTACTTTATGAAGATCCTACAATGAAAATAATTATAATGGGAGATATGAATGATGACCCCATGGACGATAGTATGAGTAAGGCTCTGGATGCAAAACGTACGATTAGTGAAGTAGAAGAAGGTGGATTATATAATCCTTGGTGGGATGTGTTGGTGAAAAAAGGCATGGGAACGCTTACCTATAGAGGAAAGTGGAATCTTTTCGATCAGATTGTGGTGTCATCTAATTTATTGGGAGATGATAAGAGTACGTTAAAATTTTACCAGAATGAAATTTTTGCCCGTGATTTTATGTTTCAACATGAGGGACAATATAAAGGCACACCCAAAAGAACCTTTGGAGGTAAAGTATGGCTAAATGGTTATAGCGATCACCTGCCAACAATAGTCTATTTGATTAAAGAAGAAAAATAAGTTTTGATTACTCTCTTTTTGTTTTATTGCCATATAGAGATTACAATATGATATTTATCTCTTTTATATGTGCATCGTAAGCAATTAAATATAGTAAATTACATGATAAAATCTTTTGCAGAGTAGTTTTATTCGAACTATTATTTTTAATTTTGCGAATGATTTTAATTCACTAACAAATAAATATTTTAAAAACATGGTTAATTACAAAGATTTAGGCCTGGTAAACACCAAAGAGATGTTTAAGAGAGCTATTGCTGGAAAGTATGCCATTGCAGCGTTTAACTTCAATAATATGGAGCAGATGCAAGCGATAATCCAAGCTGCAGTAGAAGCAAAATCACCTGTTATTCTTCAAGTATCTAGCGGTGCACGCAAATATGCCAACCAAACATTACTTCGATTCATGGCTCAAGGAGCTGTGGAATATGCAAAAGAATTAGGTTGTGCTCATCCTGAAATTGTTCTTCACTTAGATCATGGTGATACTTTTGAACTTTGCAAATCTTGTATCGATATGGGCTTCTCTTCAGTAATGATTGATGGTTCTCATTTTTCTTACGAAGAAAACATTGCTTTAACTAAGAAAGTAGTAGAATATGCTCACCAGTTTGACGTAACGGTTGAAGGTGAACTAGGAGTATTGGCTGGAGTTGAGGATGAAGTTTCTTCAGAACACCATACTTATACTCAACCTTCTGAAGTAGTAGATTTCGTATCTCGCACGGGAGTTGACTCATTGGCTATTTCTATCGGTACTTCTCATGGGGCAAACAAATTTACTCCTGAACAATGTACTCGTGACGCTAATGGTATCTTGATTCCACCTCCATTACGTTTTGATATTCTGGAAGAAATTGAAAAAGAAATCCCCGGATTCCCTATCGTTCTTCACGGATCTTCTTCTGTACCTCAGGAATTGGTTGCTCAGATTAATAAATATGGTGGTAAATTAGTTGACTCTATAGGTATCCCTGAAGAGCAACTTCGTAAAGCGGCTACTTCTGCTGTTTGCAAGATTAATATTGACTCTGATGGTCGTTTGGCTATGACTGCTGCTGTACGCAAAGTATTCGTAGAAAAACCAGGTGAGTTCGATCCACGTAAATACTTAGGTCCTGCACGTGACTTATTAAAAGAATTGTATAAAAAGAAACTTGAAAACGTTCTTGGATCAGCTGGCAAATTAACTAAATAATCCTTCTACATATAAGTATTGACAGAATCCTGTCCGAATCAATTCGGGCAGGATTTTATTTTTATGCAGTAATTATATAAAAAAAAGCAAGATAGGTTGCAAAAAAAGGCATAAGTAGTATCTTTGTGCCATGTAATTAGAAAAATAGAAATCATTTTTATATAATTTAATCTCAAAAAATAGAATATGGCAGATGAAAAAAAATTTGTGCCTTTCGTTCCGGCGAATACAAGCATGAAAGAGTTTACCGGTAGAGCATTGCTCATCGGTTTGGTATTGGCTGTGGTTCTGGGAGCTGCGAATGCTTATCTGGGTCTGAAGGCTGGTATGACTATAGCCGCTACTTACCCTGCGGCGGTAATTGGTATGGCTATCCTTCGTTTCTTTAAAGGGAGTATTTTGGAAGAGAACTTTGCCCGTACAGTTGGTTCCATTGGTGAGTCAGTAGCAGCTGGTGCAATCTTTACTCTTCCGGCGTTTTATATTTCCGGTGTATGGAGCTGACAACAATTCAGCTCTGTGGGTAGTTACTTAACTGCTTCATTAATCTTAGTGACCGGTGGTATATTGGGAGTTCTTTTTGTGGCTTTGCTTCGTAGAGTAATGGTAGAAGATAAAGAACTGCCTTTCCCCGAAAGTGTGGCAGCTGCTGAAATCCACAAGACTGGTCAAAGTGGTTCGGGTGGTTCTGTATACTTGTTTTCTGCCATGATTGTAGGAGCATTGGTGAAAATTGCGGGAGATCTTCGTTTGTTTGCAACTGAATGGATGACTTTCTTTAAATCCGGTACCGCGTCTTTTGCCAACGGAAAAGCCCTTGAAGGTGGATTCCTTGCAGGTGGACCAACTATTAGTCCTGCCTATTTAGGCGTTGGATATATCATCGGTCCCAGACTCTCTGCCTTGAACTTTAGCGGTTCTGTAATGGCTTGGGGACTAATGGTGCCTATGTTACTTACCATGCTCGGTTCCTCATTTGTTCACTCTCTTCCTCAAAACGCAGCATTACCAGTAGATTCTCCTGATGCGTGGATGAACGCTGCAACTGTAGTGTGGAAAGAAATAGTACGTATTATCGCTATCGGTGGTATGTTAGTAGCTGCTTGTTTTACTTTGTACAGAATGCGTAGTAGTTTGGGAACAGGATTAAAGCGTTCGGTGAAAGATTTGAAGAGAGCAACTCAGGGAACATCAAATAGCGTGGAACGCACAGAGAAGGACCTTAATTCCTCTTGGATATTAATAGGTATATGTGTTGCTGCTGTATTGACCTTTATTATCACTTACTTCATCTTCAGTACCTCTATTCTGGTAGCAATCGTAGCTTCAACCATTATGATTGTGCTCGCTTTCTTCTTTGCCGCCGTTTCAGGTTATCTAGTGGGGATTATCGGTTCCAGTAACAACCCAATCAGTGGTTTAACACTTACAGCGTTAGTTGTTACAGCATTAATTCTGGTTGCCTGTGGTGTTAACTCTACCAATGGTGGTGTTGCGGCTGTATTGGGCATTGCTGCGATTGTCTGTGTGGCTGCCGCCGTAGGTGGTGAAATGTTTCAGGATCTTAAAGCCGGTCATATTCTGGGAGGTACTCCTTGGAAGATGCAGATCGGTGATATTATAGGAGTGGTTATTGCAGGCTTTGTAATGTTCGGTGTGTTGATTGTCCTGAATCAGGGAGATATCAACATGGGTATTCAGCAAGGTTATGAAGGAGGATTTGGAAGTAAAAACCTTTCCGCTCCCCAGGCTGGATTGATGGCCACCTTGTCACAAGGTATAGTCGGTGGACAAATGGCTTGGGCGTTAATTATCGCAGGTATGATTTTGGGAGTTTCCTTCATTTTGATGGGTATTACCAGTCCGATGCTTATTTTCGTAGGAATGTATTTACCTTTCAATACCGTATTTGCTATCTTCGTAGGAGGTTTAATCAAAGGCGTTCTGGATCTTTATGTGGCACGCCGCAAATATAATGAAGGTCAGCGGGCAACGGTGGAGAATACGGGAGTTCTTCTTGCTTCGGGTATGATTGCCGGAGAGGCATTGATGGGACTGGTGGTCGCTATCTTTGCCATGTTCAACATTTTCTTTGCCGACTTGCTTCCATTTGCTCATCCTATGTATTCAGTCGGTTTACTGATTGTATTAGTGATCGGTTATTTCTTTGTTCGCATTCCACTCAAGAAAGCCGATTCAATGAAAAAATAAAGCATGAAGAAAAAAGAAAAAATAAACCTTTTCGACGTAATTCCATTTATTAGTGAAACGGTTATAACGGAAAAGACGGGCGAATGTGTTACAATCGCCTATCCCCGTTTTCACAATAAATTTATGCAGAAACATTTTACTCCGAAAGGAAAGTCTGCCTATCTTCATGTAAAACTGGAAGAAAATGGAACAGCGGTGTGGAACTTGATAGATGGAGAACGTACAGTGCATCAAATCACGGAGATGCTGGAAGAGCATTTTCAACATGAAGAGAACTATGAATTTAGAGTTGCTACATACATCTCTCAGCTGCATGCTAATGGACTTATAAAATATAAGGCCATTCTTTAGGAAAGGTTATGGCACATAAAAAAGAGATGAACATCATGATTATTCATCTCTTTTTTTTAACCAGAATCAGGGAACTACAAACCATTATTCTTTTGAATTGGAATGTCCGGACATTTTAAAAATATGTCTGGACATATCAATCAAAATGTCCAGACATATTTTTATGATTTGTTTTTAATCGAGTGTATCCCTGTCTACTTTAATAACAGCTCCTGAAGAAGGATTGAAAGTAACTTTCACAACCGACTTTTTTTCAAACAAACTTTTGGTTAAGGTATCTGTATTGCCAAATTGTGTAATCATAAAATCGTCTTCAAATAATTTCCCTTGTGAGGTGAATATAGAGAAATGAGCTTTCCCTGGTACATTATAAACAATTCCTTCAATCTTTTTAGGTTTATCGGTCTGAGGTGCTGCTTCTGGTACTGTCTTCAGGTTTGTGAGTGTATAATAAACCGGTGCTCCTCCTAAATCATTCAAAGCAAGAATCCCCAGCTTTTTAGAAAAGCGGAAAGCAATAGCTTTGTTTACATCTTGTGTGGGAACAATGGTGAACTTGTAGGTCTTCACCTCTTTTTCAATGGTTCCAGAAAATAGCTCCGTCATAACTTCTTCCTGTTCTTCTAACTTTTCCAATACCAGTTTGAGCGATGCTCCGTCTTTTGGCATATTTTCTACTTCTCCCTTTAGAAGTGAACTTTTGCTTTCTCTTATTTGATAAATCTGCTTAGCCACTAACTCAGCCATCTTTGCACTGGAACTAGCCATTAGAATATCTTCCGTCATAAAGTCCCTTGCGTTTGGTCTTGCTTTTTTAGGAGTGGCAGGTGCTACAACAGTAGGAGGTATAGTGTTTTTAGTCAGTGGAACATTGATTGATTTAATGATTCCATCTTCTGTAAGTTCCATTAACGGAGCTAGTGTCCCTTTCTTTAGTCCCACAAAATAAGTCTTACTGGAATCGGGGACTCCTATACACTTAGCTTTGACACTGCTTAAGTCCCAATGTTCTTCTTTTATATCGGAAATATTTGTAAGTCTCAGATATCGGTCGGCATATTTGCAGAATTCACCGGGAGTATAAGTTGTTTTTACAGCCTCTACCTCTATTTCAATCACACTTTTTGGGAGTGCATACGTTACGCCGTACTCCTGGTTTTTTTCTCCATAAAGAGAAACGTCTGTCTGCGCAAACGCATTTACTGAAAAAAGAATACTTATGATTGCTATTGATCTTTTCATATGCAATTTTTTTGTTTTTGGTCTTTATCTATATATAGAACACAAAAATAGAAAAAAGTTCTCTAAGAGTTCATAAATTTGTATTACTTATCTACATTTTGGGTTAATTTTTTCCATGCAAAAGGAAGATGATCAGCAATATCACTAGCGGTCAATCCCCACTCACCCAATTTTTCCTTTGCCAGATCACCAGCTAATCCATGTAAATAGACGCCCAGCTTACAGCTCTCTTCAGGAGTGTAACCTTGCGATAGAAGAGATAGTAAAACACCCGTGAGCACATCACCGCTACCAGCTGTAGCCATACCAGAATTTCCTGTCGGGTTAAAATAACAATTTCCTTCCGGAGTTATCACTACCGAGTAGGCGCCTTTCAGTATAATATAAATTTTGTAGTTGGTAGCTAAGTCTCTGGCTTTAGTCAGACGCTCAAAAGTGCTGTCACATTTACCCACCAAGCGCTCCAGTTCTTTGGGATGAGGTGTGAGGATGGAACCCCGGGGTACTGAAGTGAGGCAGTGACGATGTTTTGAAAGGAAATTCAAGGCATCAGCATCAATGACCATTGGTTCCTGGCAAATTTTTAATTGATCAATTAATGCCGTGGTAGTCTCTTCTGCTTGTCCCAATCCTGGTCCGATAGCCACCGCTGTATAGTTGTCCGTATACACTGGCGTGGTAAAGTAATCCTGGTGTGCATCGTGCTCCACAATTGCTTCAGGAACCGTTGTTTGAAGAATATCATTATTTTTTAGAGGTGCATGAATGGTTAAAAGACCTACCCCTGTTTTCATGCACCCTTTTGCTGCCAAGACAGAAGATCCGGCCATGCCATACGATCCGGCAATGAGTAATGCTCGTCCAAAGTCACCTTTATGAGCAAAGCGGCTGCGCGGTTTAACAAGTTTCTTTATATCATCTGCTTCCGTAAGATACCAGATAGTGAAATTTTTATCAATTCCTTCAGGGCTTAGATGGATATCGAGCAGTTTCCATTCACCTAAATATTCTGCATTCTCTGAAAAGAAAAAAGAGAGTTTAGGTAGCTGCAAGGAGAGTGTTTTGTTAGCTCGGACAATATGGTTTTTTATGTTGTAAGTATTATCTTCACACATTAATCCGGATGGAAGGTCAATGGATACAACGGTGGCTGGAGAAGCATTAATATACTTCACTACAGCGGCAAAACCTCCGGCTAAAGCTTTTTTAAGCCCTGAACCAAATAATCCGTCAATAACGAGGCAGTCTTTATCCAGTATTGGAGGTTCAAATTTACTGGTTACTTCGGTGAACTCTACTTCGCTGATTTGTTCCAAGAGCTCTTTTTCCGCTGCACATTCTTCGGATAAATGCTCATTGGTATTAAATAAGAAAGCTTTTACACGGTATCCTTTTTCTGCCAGTAGGCGAGAAATGGCTAATGCGTCCCCTCCATTATTTCCCGGTCCGGCAAAGACAACAATGGGAGACTCTTTGCCCCATTCTTTCATAATAGCAGCTGCTAAAGCAGTGGCAGCTCGTTCCATTAAGTCGATGGAAGAGATCGGTTCATGTTCTATAGTGTAAGCATCTAGTTGCTTAATTTGTACGCTTGGAAATATTTTCATTGTTAATTGCTTTGTTTTATCAGGCAAAAGTACTAAAACCCCACAAAAAAGTCAAATGTTTATCTTAAAACTACTGTAAAATCACTACTTTTGCACGGAATTAATAAAATAAAGAATAAAATTACATCCTATGAGTAATTCTAAAGGGCATCCCAAAGGCCTCTACCTCATCTTCGCTACAGGAACCGCAGAGCGTTTCAGCTACTACGGCATGCGTGCAATCTTCATTCTGTTCTTAACTAAAGCGTTAATGATGGATAAAGTGTTGGCTTCCTCTATTTATGGGAGTTATACCGGTTTAGTATATCTGACCCCCCTGATTGGAGGTTATGTAGCTGATAAATATTGGGGAATCAGGCGTTCTGTCTTTTGGGGAGCTTTGATGATGGGTATCGGGCAGTTTTTGTTGTTCCTTAGTGCGTCATCCTTGCATTCGGTAGATATGTCACATTGGTTGATGTATGGTGGTTTAGGGTTTATTATTTTTGGAAATGGCTTCTTTAAACCAACCATAACTACTTTAGTTGGGCAATTATATGAACCGGGTGACAGACGTTTGGATGCTGCATATACAATCTTCTACATGGGAGTGAATGTAGGTGCGTTTATTGCACCTTTAATTTGTGGATATTTTGGAGAAACTGGTAATCCGGAAGATTTTAAATGGGGATTCTTGATCGCCGCTATTGGTATTGTGCTAACAATTGTTCTGTTTGAAACACAAAAACATAAATATTTAGTTTCACCTACCGGAGAGCAAATTGGAATTGTGCCGGATGCCCGCAAAGCAAAAGATGATGCAGCCCAACAAGAACAGGTACTGCTTCCATCGGGCAATGGAATTAAAAAAGCACTCTTATTTGGTGCCATTACGTTGCTTCTTTTTGCTATATTTAAATGGGTTTTTGATGCGGAAGTAATTAGTGCGGGAATATTTTCCTCTTGTATTGGTATTCCGGCATATATCTTATTTGACGGTTCGCTAACTAAAATAGAAAGAGATCGTATCATAGTTATTTATATCATTGCTTTTTTTGTGATTTTTTTCTGGGCTGCTTATGAGCAAGCCGGAGCATCGTTAACGCTCTTTGCCGACGAACAGACAAACCGCACCCTTTTTGGATGGGAAATGCCTGCTTCTTACTTTCAGTCATTCAATCCTTTATTTGTAGTTGCTTTAGCTTTTATTATGCCGGCTATCTGGTCTTTCTTGAGCAAAAGGAATATGGAACCAACTTCTCCCACCAAGCAGGCAATTGGCCTGTTCCTCTTGTCTTTGGGATATTTAGTCATTGCTTTTGGAGTAAAAGATCTTCAACCTGGAGTTAAAGTGAGTATGATTTGGCTTACCGGACTTTATTTTATCCACACAATGGGTGAAATGGCACTGTCTCCCATCGGTTTGTCCATGGTAAATAGATTAACTCCGGTTCGTTTTGCTTCATTAATGATGGGAGTATGGTATCTTTCAACAGCTGCGGCCAATAAATTTGCCGGAACACTGAGTGCTTTATATCCCGAAGAAGGAAAAGCGAAAGCTCTTTTTGGAATCCCTATCGTGTCGTTGTACGATTTCTTTATGGTATTTGTAGTAATGTCCGGAGTTGCTGCTGTTATTTTGTTCTTATTGTCCAAAAGATTACAGAAATTAATGCATGGTTTAGCATAACCTTTTGGCTTCCTCTTGAGATGCTTACATGGAAAAAGAAAGTAGTTTGTTGCTTTCCTTTCCATAAAAAGTAGTACTTTTGCACTCACTATATAAAATAAACCAACCGTTATGAAAACAGTTCAAATACTGGATAAAAAATTTGCTCTTTCCATTAACGAGCAAAGCATTCAAAAGGAAGTAACCCGTGTAGCTCAAGAGATAAATCGTGATTTGAAAGATAAAGAACCTATTTTTGTCAGTGTGCTCAACGGATCTTTTATGTTTACTGCTGATTTAATGAGACAGATCACTATACCTAGTAAAATAACTTTTGTGAAACTGGCTTCTTACGAAGGAGTGGCCTCTACAGGAGTCATCAAAGAGGTGATGGGACTTTCGGAAGATATTCAGGGACGAACAGTTGTTATTGTGGAAGATATTGTAGATACCGGGCTTACCATGCAGCGTTTGCTGGAGACGCTTGGAACCCGTCATCCTAAAGAAATTCATATTGCTACCTTTTTTGTGAAGCCCGATAAATTGAAAGTGAATTTGAATATAGAATATGCTGCCATGAAGATCCCCAATGACTTTATTGTAGGATACGGATTGGATTATGATGGATATGGACGAAATCTCCCCGAGATATATACTCTCGTGGAATAAATACAAACTATAAAAAAGGGACTAATTAAGAAATGTTGAACATTGTTATTTTCGGTGCTCCTGGTTCAGGAAAAGGAACACAAAGTGAACGTATTGTTGAGAAGTTTGGAATTAATCATATCTCTACTGGAGATGTGCTTCGCGCAGAAATCAAAAATGAAACAGCGCTAGGTAAAACGGCAAAAAAATATATTGATCAAGGGCAATTGGTTCCCGATGAACTGATCATTGATATTCTGGCTAGTGTTTTAGATAGTTTAAAAGAAAGTAAAGGAGTGATATTCGATGGCTTTCCCAGAACTATTCCACAGGCTGAAGCTTTAAAAGCGATGCTTAATAAAAGAGGACAAGATGTTTCTGTGATGTTGGATTTGGATGTTCCCGAAGAAGAACTGATTGTCCGTTTGTTGAAACGTGGTGAGGAATCCGGTCGTGCAGATGATAATATGGAAACAATCAAAAAACGTTTATTGGTATACAACACACAAACCTCTCCTTTAAAAGATTTTTATAAGAAGGAAGGCAAATACCAACATATTAAAGGAATAGGAACAATGGAAAGCATCTTTGCTGCAATTGTTTCTGCTGTTGAAAAATTGTAATTAAGTAAGAAGGAAAGTATAATTATGGCTGAATCAAATTTTGTTGACTACGTAAAGATCTATTGTCGCTCCGGTAAAGGAGGCAGAGGGTCCACACATATGCGTAGAGAAAAATATATCCCTAATGGCGGTCCCGATGGTGGTGACGGTGGAAGAGGAGGTCATATTATATTGCGTGGAAATCGTAATTATTGGACACTCCTTCACTTAAGATATGAACGCCATGCGCTTGCGGGACATGGAGAATCAGGTGGCAAGCAATGTAGTTTTGGTAGAGATGGTGCAGATAAAATAATAGAAGTACCTTGCGGAACAGTAGTATACAATGCTGAAACAGGAGAGTATATTTGTGACGTAACAGATCACGGACAAGAGGTGATGCTGCTTAAAGGTGGTAGAGGTGGACAAGGTAATACGCACTTTAAAACTGCGACTCGCCAAGCACCTCGTTTTGCTCAACCAGGTGAACCCATGCAGGAGCTAATGGTGATTATGGAGTTGAAATTGTTGGCTGATGTAGGTCTGGTGGGTTTCCCAAATGTAGGTAAATCTACTCTATTATCGGTCGTTTCGGCTGCTAAACCAAAGATTGCCAACTATCCTTTTACCACGCTTGAGCCTAATCTGGGTATTGTTCCCTATCGTGGAGGTCAATCCTTTGTGATGGCGGATATTCCTGGAATTATTGAAGGGGCTAGTGAAGGTAAAGGCTTGGGACTTCGTTTTCTGAGACACATCGAGCGAAACTCTCTTTTACTATTTATGGTGCCGGCCGATGCCGATGATATCAAAAAAGAATATGATATTCTGCTCAATGAACTTTCTACTTTTAATCCCGAAATGCTCGATAAGTTACGAGTTCTTGCCATCACCAAAAGTGATATGCTGGATCAGGAGTTAATGGACGAAATAGAAAAAACATTGCCTGAGTCTGTCCCGCATGTATTTATTTCATCCATTACAGGATTGGGTATCCCTGCATTAAAAGATATTCTTTGGGGAGAACTGAATAAAGAAGGAAATAAAATAGAAAGCATTGTTCACCGTCCAAAAGATGTTGCTCTCTTAAAAGAGGAACTTAAAGAGATGGGTGAGGATGAAGATTTTGAATATTCTTATGAAGAAGTTGAAGAAGAAGCGGAGGAAGTGGAAGAAGATTTTGACGATGACGATGTAGATAAATTAAAAGAATAATGATAGAATTAACAGCTGACAAAGTAATATTGGGTTTTGAGCAATTATGCTCATTTCCCAATATTTCTCATTTTGTAACTACCCGTAAGGGAGGTTACAGTGAAGATACTTTCTCTTCGTTTAATTGTGCTCCCTATTCGGGAGATGACCCTGTAAAGGTGAAACACAATCAGGAAGTACTTTGTACTAAATTGGGTGGTCAACCATTTCAGTTGATTATTCCATTTCAAACTCATGGCACTACCATCCGTGCGATAGATCCTTTTTTTCTGACGCTCTATCCCGAAGAGCAACAACGTCGGCTTCAAGGTGTAGATGCTTTGATTACCAACCAAAAAGGTTTTTGCTTGTGTGTTTCTACAGCAGATTGTGTTCCCGCTCTGTTATATGATCCCGTAAATAAGGCAATCGCTGTTATTCATGCTGGGTGGAGAGGTACAGTAGGGAGAATTATGAGTCAAACGCTTGATATGATGGAGCAGACTTATAATACCGATCCTAAGGATGTTCTGGCAAATATCGGACCCAGTATTTCTTTGAATGCTTTTGAAGTAGGAGAAGATGTCTATGATGCTTTCCAAAAAGCTGGATTTAATATGTCTGAAATTTCTCTCTGGAAAGAAGAAACACAGAAATATCACATTGATCTCTGGGAAGCCAACCGATTACAGCTAATAGATAGAGGAGTACTTTCAGATAATATTGAAGTATCTGGTATTTGTACTTATGAGCAACACGAACGTTTCTTTTCTGCTCGTCGTTTGGGGCTTAAGTCGGGACGGATACTTTCAGGAATCATGTTGAATAAGTAATTACCTTTGACTATTACTTAGCTATTATTTCTTGTGGATCAATGGGCTTATAGTTTTTTACTTTTGCATCAAATTCATACATTAGGAAAATAGTTAGGGCGTAGCATAGAATCATTAGCATAGAGAAGACTAGAATCTTTTTACCTCTTTTAGGTTTATATACAAACTTAGGTAGTTGGATTAATGATAATGCCAATCCTGCAATCATTGTGATTCCTACTAGGTAGGGCAGAATTCCTAAGAAAAGGAATACAATAAAATAAATGATATAATAAAGTACCACGGCAGAGACAACCGGAACAATTATAAAAATAGTCAATCCGGGAATAATGTATTTCTTTAGTACAGTAGAGACTTCCTTTTTTTCAGTTTCGTCTTCTGTTTTTACTTCTTCTTTTTTGCTTTCTTGGTTAAATCCAAGAATTCCCAATTTGTATGCCAGTGCTATAAAGACTCCGACGAACCAGAGAATACATAAAATAGGTTTGTCATTGAGTATATTTTTACTGAGTGGACTTTTAATGAAAGAAAGAGATCCATTTACTATGAGATAGCCGGCCCATACAGAAAAGAGCGTAAGCAGGCAAATCACCCCAATCACAACTCTTTTCCATTTTTTTGTCTTGTTGGAATGTTCATCAATCACTATTTCAATATCCGGAGTTTTCTCTCCAGCGGTTACTTTTTCTTTTGTATTCATAATTATAGTGTTTTAGATGAATACAAAGATAATAATTTAATTATCTTTGCATCCAATTTTATAGAGTAATCTATATCTGAATTATAAAGAAATGAATGTACACTTATCTTCTGCATTGGCAGAATATTTGTTAAAAGAGCAGGAAAACAGTTGGGAACTGGCTAAACATAATTTTGGGGCATTACATCATGTACGTGTAAGAGAATTCAAATTTGATCATTTTGTTATCAAGGTACAGCTCAATCCCGCTAGGATTTTATCTTCCTTAGCGCAAATAGATCCACTTTCCATTGAGAAAAGAGAATGTTTTCTTTGTTCTTCTCATCGCTCCGATCAGCAACAAGCACTTCCTTTTTGCGAAAATTATCAGCTGATGGTAAATCCTTATCCTATTTTCCCGAAACACCTCACTATTCCTTCCCGTGAACATAAAGCCCAGCGAATAGAATATTCGTTTAAAGATATGCTCGAGATGGCGCGTCAGCTAGATCGCTATGTTATTTTCTATAATGGACCTCGCAGTGGTGCTTCAGCCCCCGATCATTTGCATTTTCAGGCAGGGAACAAGGGATTTCTTCCTTTGGAGCGAGATCTGAAAAATTTGCCTCATTCGCAGATTCTTTTTCGACGTCATTTATCTGTGTATTCGTTGGATAACTATTTACGTACACTTTGGGTACTCGAATTTACGGATCCTCAGGAGGCTGTTGTTATTTTCAGAGAGATTTATTATTTCCTATATTGTCGGCAAGAGAATAAAGAAGAAGAACCGATGATGAATCTTATTACTTGGTATGAGACTGGCAAATGGACGGTTTGTCTTTTTCCTCGTGCACTTCACCGCCCTTCTTTTTATACAGAGCAGGGAAAGGAACATTTACTCATCAGTCCCGGTGCGGTAGATATGGGTGGAGTTATTATTACTCCTCGGGAAGAAGATTTTGAAAAGATAACAGCTAAACAAGTACAGCAAATTTTCTCTGAAGTTTGTCTCAAGAATGAAAGTCTCTCTCTCTTATTTGGAGATATGAATAAGAATTCGTATGTTTGATAAAACAAACTAACGAATGGAGGAATAAATTATGAAAAACTGGATGAAGGAAGCCGCTATTTTATCTCTTGGATTATTGCTTTTAGGCGTTTGCATCAAAAGTGGAATTAAAAATTTTACAAACAAGGATCGTGCGGTCTCTGTAAAAGGGCTGGCCGAAATGGAAGTTTATGCCGACAAAGTAACTTGGCCACTTATGTTTAAAGATTTAGGAAATGATCTGCCTACTCTCTATACCAATATAAATGCGAAGAACAGTGTAATTGTGAACTTTCTCAAATCAAAAGGAATCACAGAAAAAGAGATAAGCATTGCCGCTCCTGAGATTATTGATATGCGAGCTGAACGATATAATAATACCCCTTCACCTTTTCGTTATAATGTGACTTCTGTGATTACAGTCACTTCCATTAAAGTCGATAAAGTTAGAAGTTTGATGAGGCAACAAAGTGAACTATTGAAACAAGGGATTGCTTTAGCAGGAGGTGATTTCCGTTTTAATGTGATCTATGATTTTACCAAATTAAATGATATTAAGCCACAAATGATTGAAAGTGCCACCAAAAATGCCCGTACAGCAGCCGAAAAGTTTGCCAAAGACTCCGATAGTAAACTGGGAAAGATTAAAACGGCTAATCAAGGTCAGTTCTCTATAAATGACAGGGATGCCAATACTCCTTACATTAAAAGTGTGCGGGTGGTCACCACTATTGACTACTATCTGGAGGACTAATATTACAATTATTGTAAAAAGATTAAATATCTATAAAATTCTTTTGTGCCCAGAAATATTGCGTACATTAGAGAGTTTTTTTGTGAAAACATAGATATAAACCTTAAACAATGATTGTCATGAATAAGCTCATTAAATTCATCTTTTTAACAAGTGCATTTGCTGGTTTGTGTATAAACGTGCAGGCTAGTGAGGCTGATTTAGCTATACCTGATCTGCACGAAGGCACTTATCACATGTTCGGAGGGACCGTTACTTCTTGGGACTTCCTTTTTTATGGAGCATTGATTATAGCCGGAACATTATTCTTCAGTTTGTATTTATTTCATCAAGTAAAAAAATTGAAGGCTCATGATTCAATGCTTAAAGTGGCGGCAACTATTTACGCTACCTGCCGTACTTATCTTATTCAGCAAGGAAAATTCCTTTTAATGCTTTTTGCTATTATTGCTGCGATTCTTTCAGTGTACTTTTTTGGTTTGTTGGGTAAGCCTTTTTTTGTGGTCGCACAGGTATTGCTATTCTCCATAGTAGGGATGCTTGGCTCGTATAGTGTAGCGTGGTATGGTATTCGTGTCAATACCTATGCGAATGCGCGTACTGCCTTTGCTTCATTACGAGGGAAGCCGCTGGATGTGGTGAACATCCCTTTAAAGGCCGGGATGAGCGTAGGGCTTTTCCTTATTTCTCTCGAATTGGTGATGATGGTGTTCATTTTATTGTTTGTTCCACGGGAAATTGTAGGAATTTGTTTTCTTGGATTTGCCATTGGTGAATCTTTAGGCGCAAGTGCTTTGAGTATCGCAGGAGGTATTTTTACTAAAATAGCAGATATAGGTTCGGATTTAATGAAGGTTATTTTTAAAGTTAAGGAAGATGACCCTCGAAATCCCGGAGTGATTGCCGATTGTACCGGTGATAATGCGGGAGATAGTGTGGGGCCTACTGCAGATGGATTTGAAACTTATGGAGTTACTGGAGTGGCACTAATTACTTTTATCACATTGGCGGTAAAAGACCCTCATATACAGGCTAAACTAATTGTATGGATTTTTGGTATGCGCTTTTTGATGGACTTCCTTTCTGGATGCTCTTTTTTCATTAATCAGGCAATATCCAAACGATTGTATACTAATAAAAAGGACTTTAACTTTGAAAGCCCATTGATGCGTTTAATTTGGATTGCCGCTATTATGTGTATCTCGGCAACCTTTTTTATGAGTCACTTGCTTTTGTTTGATATGGCCGATTCTACAGTTTGGTGGAAATTGGCGATCATCATTAGTTGTGGAACTTTAGCTGCGGTATTGATCCCGGAATTTACTAAATTATTTACCAGTTCTAAATCAAAACACGTACAGGAAATAGTGACTGCCTCCCGGGAAGGAGGTCCCTCCTTAAATATACTTTCGGGTATTGTAAGCGGTAATTTTAGTGCTTTTTGGACAGGAATGCTCATCGTTGGGTTAATGACAATCGCCTATTTCACCGCAAGTATGGGAATGGAAAATGTTCTTGGTCCCCATGCTTCTATTTTCGCTTTTGGCTTGGTTGCCTTTGGCTTTTTATGTATGGGGCCGGTTACCATTGCTGTAGATAGTTATGGTCCGGTTACTGATAATGCACAATCCGTATTTGAACTTTCACAAATAGAACAAATCCCCGGTATCAGTGAATCTATTGAAAAAGAATATCATTTCAAGCCCGATTTTGAGCTAGGTAAACATTATCTGGAATCAAATGATTCGGCTGGAAATACTTTCAAGGCTACTGCAAAACCAGTTTTAATAGGGACGGCTGTAGTAGGATCAACAACCATGATCTTCTCTATTATTTTATTGCTTGAAAGGGTAGGACTGCTTCATCTTTCTCTTACTGATGCGCCGGTAATCCTTGGATTAATAACAGGAGGAGCTGTGATTTTTTGGTTTAGCGGAGCTTCTATGCAGGCGGTTACTACCGGAGCCTATCGTGCAGTGAAATTTATAAAGAATAATTTTAATATGGACAAAAAGGAAGCAGATATAGAAGATTCTAAAGCTGTGGTTAAGATCTGTACGCAATATGCTCAGAAAGGGATGTGGAATATTTTTATAGTTTTAATTTCCCTAACATTGTCTTTTGCCTTTATGGACCCTAATTTCTTTGTAGCTTACCTCATTTCTATTGCAGTCTTTGGTCTATTCCAAGCAATCTATATGGCTAATGCCGGAGGGAGCTGGGACAATGCTAAGAAAGTGGTGGAAGTGGATTTAGGAGAAAGGAATACCCCTTTACACGAAGCTGCGGTTGTGGGGGATACTGTGGGAGATCCATTTAAAGATACTTCTTCTGTATCTTTAAACCCAATTATTAAGTTTTCCACCTTATTCGGACTTTTAGCTACAGAAATCGGTATTGAGATGAAAAGTGATCCGACGAATGATTATTCCATATTCATTGCGGTTCCTTTCTTAATTTTGGGATTAATATTTGTCTGGAGATCTTTCTATAGGATGAGAATACCTTTAGAAAAATAGATCCCTAATGTGAGAGAGCTCTTTGATAATTTATAAATTCAAAGAGCTCTTTCCTTTTTCACAGATCATAAGCTTCTAAAGCCGTAGCTAGGCAGCTTGCCACTCCTTGAATACCACATACGGTGGTTGTTAGTACAATAGCTTCTTTTACCTCCTCTCTTGTAGCTACCGCATTTTTTTGCCATAGGAACATGTGCTCTCACAGCATTTACATCTCCGCGGGAAGCTTTCATCGCAATATAAATGAGTTGCTTTACTTTGGAGTCCAATGCTTTCATTCCACTTACCGCTTGGATTAATCCTCCAAATGCAGCCGCTACTTCGGGAGCTTCCTGTTGGAATACTTCCATGGTGTTTTTTTTTGTTTCCATTTTTTTTGTTTTTGCAAACATAGCTATAAAAATGTTTATTACAATTTTTCTAGAAAAAAATGTAACGGAAATGTATTATTACATTAGGCTAATATTTTTTTTATGTATATTTTTGTATTCTTATAATATAAATAGGACTTGGCTATTTCTTATATACATCTTTTAAATAGCCGTTCATTAGTCGTTTTATAAGCGTAATAAACTAAATTAGATGAAAGATTATTTCTCGCAACATTTTATTTTACCAAAAGTAGAAAATAAAAAAGATTACCTAAGAAGAGGATTTGCAATTTTTTCAGTAGCTACAATTGCTTTGTTTATTCAATTTTTACTCTATTTACTACGGAGCACCTATATGGAAGAAATGACAATAGGGTGCGGATTTTATTATTTATTGTCGGCATTTAGTCATGCAGCATCATTTACTTTAGTGCTTTATCTATTGCTTTATGTCCCTCTTGTCTTTTTTAGGAAATGTTATAAAATAGGTTTGTGGCTATTATCAATATTTTATTTTCTTTTATTACTGTTAGGTTATGTAAATGGTGAAGTTTTTAAAATCTATAAGTTCCATATTAATGGATTTGTAATTCATTTATTGTTTGGTAAAGGGGCAAGTGAAATATTTGTGTTTAGCAATACATTGATAATTGGTTGTATCGTAATAGCATTTTTTTCTATACTTCTTTTTGGGTTACTTATTTTTGTATGTTTACGGCATTATAAGAGAATTAGCAAACATATAAAATGGTTTGTTAGTGCTATCTTTGTTTCTTTATTATTGTCTCACTTTATTCATGCTTATGCAGCAGCGACCAACATTACTAATATACAAGATGTCTCAGTTTGCTTGCCACAATTTTATCCATTGACGGCAAATGAATTAATGATGCGTATGGGAATAATCAATAAGAATAATTTGTATGTTAAAAATATAGGGGGTGGAAATTTAAACTATCCGTTGCATCCCATTCAAGTGGAAAAGAACAAGTACTCGAAAAAAAATATTATCTTTTTATATATTGATTCATGGAATTATCGGACTTTAAGTAATGAGATAACTCCAAACATAATGAAAATGGCCAGAAAATCGTCTGTTTTCACTAATCATTTAAGTTCAAGTAATGGAACAAGGGGGAGTATTTTTGGCAGTTTTTTTTCTATTTCGTCTACTTATTGGAATAATTTTGAATCTTCTGGTATACAGCCTGTTTTTGTCAATACTCTCTTAAAAGAGGGTTATCAGGTACAAGCTTTTCCAAGTGCCAATTTAATTGATCCTCCTTTTTACCGAATGGTTTTTGGCAATATAAAAGATCTGAATACCGAAACAACTGGGGAGACACCTTTTGACCGGGATAATAAACTGACGGAGAATTATCTTAATTATTTAGATAAACAGGATGTTTCTTCGGACAAGCCGTTCTTTTCATTCCTTTTTTATGACTTGGCACATGCTATTAGCATTCCTGATGCCTATAATAAACGTTTTCAACCGGCATGTTCGTATGCTGATTATCTGGATTTAAGTAATAGCATGAATGCTGCGCCTTTTTTTAACTTATATAAAAATTGTGTATACCACATCGATCTTTTGGTTGGACAAGTTTTAAATAAGCTTGAGAAAAAAGGATTATTGGAGAATACAATCATTGTGATTACCGGTGACCATGGGCAGGAATTTAATGAAAACAGATTAAATTATTGGGGACATGGAAGTAATTATTCTGATGCTCAGATAAAAGTGCCTTTCATCTTTTATCAACCAGGCAGAAAAGCAGGTTTTTATACGTATCGAACTAGTCATTATGATATTGTCCCTACAATTATGTCTCAGTGTCTTGGGGTTAAGAATGCACCTGCTGATTATAGTATGGGATATTCATTATTCAGTAAATCACAATTACCTTACCATCTTGTTGGAGATGATTTGGATTATGCTTTTATTTTTGACAATATGATTTATGAGAAGAAACCTTCAGGACAAGTTGTTCTCACAAACAGGACATTACGTCCTCTAAAAAAAGGATATGTAAACTCAAAACAATTGTTGGACGCTATAAAATTGAAAAATAGATTTTTGAAATAGAATGTAGGCTAAAGTTTTTAAATGGATGGGAATAATTAGTTGGTAATGTCATTTAGATGACATTTAAATGTTATTTATGGAAATAAATATTTAAAATAGGGTAGAACCACTAATTTATTTTGAATAGAAAGTTATAAAAGTATTAAAATGAATATCTTTGTGCCAGAAACAGAGATATAAGTGAAACAGAAACTGCTCTATATATCGAAATTATTCTTGATAGTTCTTTTTGTGAGCTATTATGGGGGGACTACACTCTTTCTTCACACCCACGAAACACCCGAAGGAATAGTTGTTCACTCTCACCCGTTTAGAGGAGGACATACACACTCTCAGGCGGGATTTGAAACCATTCATTTGTTATCTACCATTTTGTTTGTCCTTTTTTCCATCTTTTCTTTAAACTTTTTCAAAATATTATATTGCATTCTTTATTTGGTGAGAAATCTTACCTACATTCATTTAGATTTAATTTCCAACCCTTTACGAGCTCCTCCTTTTATTGCTTTATTTTTGAAATAGATATACCTAACATGATTAGGGCCATCAATTCCATCATTTTAAAGCAATAACTTATGAAAAAATATTTTTATCTGTTGCTGATAGCAATAGTTGTGTCTTCTTGTAAAGAAAAAGAAGAGGCGAAGCCGGACCGTGATTTTGTAGTTCAAGGGGATACTATTATAGTATCCAAGAAATCTTCCTTATCGGGAAAGTTACAAACAGCAATAGTGAGTCCGGAGATTTATTACCCTAATTTTACAACTTCAGGGGTAGTAAAAGCAATACCTACTAACTATGCAGAGATCGCTTCTCCTTTTTCGGGGAGAATTACGAAATCGCTTGTTCGCCTGGGTCAGAAGGTTGCCGCTGGAAGTCCCATTTTTGAAATCAGTTCACCCGCTTTTTTTGAAACGACTAAAGCCTATTATCAAGCCAAACAAGAAATGAAACTGGCTCTCAAAAGTTTGAAAAGAGAAAAAGACTTACTTCAAAACAAAGTTGGTGTGGAGAAAGAAAAAGAAGAAGCAGAACTGAATTACGAACTTAAAAAGAAAGATTTTGAAAATGCAAGTGCCGCATTACAAGTTTATCGCATCAATCCAAGTCAATTGGTTTTGGGACGTCCGTTGGTAGTTCGTTCTCCTATAGCAGGAGAGGTAGTGAAAAGCAATATTGTACTGGGGCAATACATGAAAGAGGACGCAGAGCCGGTAGCCATTATAGCCAATTTAGACAAAGTATGGGTGGTGGCTCATGTGAAAGAGAAAGATATTAATTCCATCCGTAGCTTGTCTGAAGTGGAAATTTCTTTAGTTGCGATGCCCGAAAAGAAAATTAGGGGGAAGATTTATCATATCAGTGAGATGATGGATGAAGAAACTCGGTCTGTAGAGGTCCTCTTGGAGTGCAATAATGCGAGTCGGTTAATGAAACCCGGAATGTATGGCACAGTGAGGCTAACCGATGCTCCCACTACTACAATTCTGATTCCAGCTTCCGCCGTGTTGCAACAGGAGAACAATTGTTATGTGCTAATCTCTACTGGGAATAACCGATATGTAAAACGGCAAATAATCACGGCCTCTACCAGTCATGAAAAGTTAGTGGTTTTGTCGGGACTCAACAAGGGAGATCGGATTGTAACCGAAGGTGCTTTTTACTTTAATGACGCACGCTAAACTGGTATGAAGAAATTAATTTATATGGCAATTCATCGACGAGGTTTGATGTTTGTCTTATTTTGCTTTGTCGCTATTATCGGATATTATTCGTGGACGCAATTGGCTATTGACGCTTATCCCGATATTGCGGATGTAACGGTACAAGTAGTGACTCAGGTTCCGGGCTTAGCAGCTGAAGAGATGGAGCAACAAATAAGTATCCCAATAGAACGAGCATTGAACGGGCTCCCTGGTATGACGGTAATGCGAAGCAAAAACACTTTTGGAATCTCTACTGTGATCCTTGTTTTTGAGGATGGAGTGGATGATTACTGGGCTCGCCAACGGGTGCAGGAACGCTTGGGGGATGTAGAACTTCCCTATAATGCCACTCCGGGACTTAATCCACTGACTTCACCAACGGGTGAAATTTACCGGTATGTGTTAGAAAGTAAGAATCACGATTTACGTGAACTCACGGATCTGAATAAATGGGTGATTATTCCTCGGTTAAAGCAAGTAACGGGTGTGGCGGATGTGAGTAACTTTGGAGGAATCACCACGCAATATCAAATAGAAATTGATCCTCATAAGATGGAGCAATATAACGTTACGCTATCTGATATTAAGGATAAGATAGAGAAGAATAATGTGAATGCGGGAGGAAGTATTCTCAATCGGGGTGATTTGAGTTATGTGATACGAGGCATCGGACTGGTGAAAGATTTAGAGGATTTGGGGCAAGTAGTTCTTAAATCGGAAAAGGGAGTGCCCGTTTATCTCAATGATGTAGGTAAACTGAAATATGGTAACTTAGAGCGTAAAGGAGTATTGGGCTTTATGGATGATAAACGAAATTTATCTGATGGAGTGGAAGGTATTGTTCAGATGCTTCGTTATCAAAATCCATCTACTGTATTGAATGATGTACATCAAGCGGTGGACGAACTTAATAATTCAACATTACCTAAAGGAGTTACTATTCATCCGTTTATTGACCGTACTGATCTGGTGGGCACTACACTGAACACTGTTTCGCATACTTTGCTAGAAGGAATGATACTAGTGGTCTTAGTGCTCATTGTATTTCTGGGTAATTGGCGTGGTGCTTTATTGGTGGCACTAACTATCCCGCTTTCTTTGTTGATTGCTTTTATGTTGATGCATCTAACCAATATTCCTGCAAACCTACTTTCCTTGGGAGCGATTGATTTTGGTATTTTGGTGGATGGAGCCATTGTAATGATGGAGACTATTCTCAAGAAACGGGAAAGTAATCCACTTGTGCCGTTGGATGAAGAATCTATAGTGAAAAGAGCATTTGAAGTGGGACGTCCTATTCTTTTCTCCACATTGATTATCATCACGGCCTATCTTCCACTGTTTACTTTTCAGCATATAGAAAAGAAACTATTTACTCCAATGGCTTATACAGTGGGATATGCATTGCTGGGTGCATTGATAGTCTCTTTCTTGTTAATACCGGGATTGGCTTTTCTTGCTTATCGCAAACCAGGTAAAGTTTATGAAAATAAGTGGCTCGAAAAGCTTTCCACAATTTATCATGTACAAACTGTGCGTATATTGAAAAAGCCTAAAAAAGTATTAGCTCCTTTAGGAGTTATTCTTGTATTGGCAGGAGCACTTAGTTATACCGTAGGGAAAGATTTCCTTCCTCCGCTCGATGAAGGTGCTATCTGGATTCAGATGCAATTTCCTCCGGGAATCTCTATTGACAAGTCAAAACAGATGGCAGAAGAGTTCCGAAAAACAATTATGCGATTTAATGAGGTTTCGTATGTGATGACGCAAGTGGGACGAGACGATGAGGGTACGGATGCTTTCTCTCTTTCACATGTAGAATGTAGTGTGGGGCTTAAACCTTATAATACATGGAAGAACGGTAAGAAGAAAGCCGATTTGATAGACGAAATGTCTGCTGCTATACAAAAAATGCCAGGATATACTGTCGGCTTTTCTCAACCTATCATTGACATGGTGATGGATCAGATTGCGGGAGCACATAGTGATCTTGCAGTGAAAATATATGGAGATAACTTGAGTGATACCCGGAGGGTAAGTGAGCAAATAGAAAAAACATTGAAGGGAATTAAAGGAGCTGAAGATGTGACGATAGATCAGGAACCTCCTTTGCCGCAAATGCAGATTGTAGCTGATAGGGATAGGATTGCTCAATACGGGCTCAATATATCGGACGTGACAGACTTAATTGAGATGGCTATTGGGGGAACTTCCGTTTCGCAGATATTTGTGGGTAGTAAGTCATATGACGTAACTTGTCGTTTCAACGAAGAGAGTAGGAGCACTCCGGAAGAAATTGGCAACTTGATGTTAACCACCGATGCAGGGATTAAAATTCCTTTGTCACAGGTGGCTCAGATAAAAATGACTACAGGAGCAAGCACCATTACTCGCGAGATGAATAAACGTCACCTCACCGTGCGTGTCAATCTTCGGGGAGTGGATTTAACCTCCTTTTTACAGGAAGCTAATAAGCAGATCAGCAAACAAGTAGTGTATGACAAAGAGAATATTCAGATAAAATGGGCGGGACAATTTGAAAATCAACATCGTGCTTACACTCGTTTGGCATTGGTTATTCCATTAGCGTTAGGATTGATGTTGTTGTTACTGTTTGCTACCTTTGGCAAGTTCCGCCAGGCCGCTTTGTTGATGAGTGTCATCCCATTGGCTTTGTTTGGTGGTATGTTAGCTTTGAATGTGAGAGGAATGACTTTAAATGTGTCTTCAGCTGTTGGTTTCATTGCCTTGGTTGGCGTAGCCATACAGAATGGAGTAATCATGATTTCGCATATTAATACATTGCGGAAAGAAGGAGGAGGACTATATGAGTCTGTTGTTTCAGGTACACGACATCGCTTCCGCCCGGTATTGATGACGGCTACTGTCGCAGTACTTGGTTTGTTGCCGGCTTCGTTTTCTACCGGCATCGGATCGGATGTACAGCGTCCATTGGCAACGGTTATTGTGTACGGGCTTCTATTTGCCACAGTTATCACACTCTATGTATTACCAGCGCTCTATTTCATGATCGAGCAAGGCCAGGAAAAAAGAGAGCAATCGAAAAATCAACAAGATTTTATCACCCCACTTAATCAGGATAAAGAATGAATATAAAAGTAAATAAACAATTCTTTTTAGGTGCATTTATCTGCATGGGCTTACAGATCCATGCACAGACATCCGTTCAACCATTGACTTATCTGCAGTTTATGGAGAAGGTAAGCACGGGGAATCTGGAATATGCAGCCGAGAAATTGAATGTAAGTATCTCTGAGGCAGAAGCGATTGCTGCAAATGTAAATAAGGATCCTCAGCTTGCGTTTGAGTATTTCAATAATGAACAAGCAAAAAAGAAGATGGGATATGGTGGTTCTGTCTCCCTTTCCCAAACACTCACTTTTGGTAAACGAACTGCTGCAGTGGAATTGGCTCACAGTGAAAGCACTCTTTCTAAATCTCTGTTAGCAGATTATTTACGTAACCTTCGGGCAGATGCTACTGTGGGCTATCTGGAAGCATTGAAAGAAGATCAGCTTTACAAAGTGAAACAGAATGCCTATCAAAACATCTTCGAATTGGCAAAGTCGGACAGTGTCCGCCATTCGTTAGGTAAAATTATGGAGATAGATGCGATTCAAAGCAAACTGGAAGCGGGCATTATGTATAATGAACTGATTCAGTCGGAAACTGAGGTAAACAATGCTTTTGCTTCTCTTTCTCTGTTTACGGGGACAAAAGAATCTTCGGTTCTGTTTCGTCCGCAAGCTTCTCTTCATCTCGCTAAACGAGACTTTGATTTATCGGAGTTGATAAAGCAAGGTACACTTCACCGAGCCGATCTCGTCGTAGCCATGCAAAACATTGATGTGGCCAATCGTGCACTTAAAGTCTCTCGTCGAGAAAGGAATATGGACGTAGATATCTCTCTTGGGATTAGTCATAATGCTCAGGTAAAGAATGAAGAAGCTCCTGCTCCCTCGTTTTCGGGGATTACTGCCGGAATTGCTATTCCGTTACAGTTCTCAAGGTTGAACAAAGGGGCGGTCTTAGCAGCAAAGCGCCGGGCGGAACAGGCTTCCATTCAATATGACCAAGCTACATTAAAGGTACAAAATGAAGTATTGCAGGCATATCATCAATATGAATCATTGACCAGACAGGTGGCACATTATGAGAATGGGATGCTCGAACAGGCTAATCAAGTATTGAAAGGCAAAATATACAGTTACAATCGCGGAGAGGTTTCACTTCTTGAAGTACTGAATGCCCAGCGTACGTATGACGATGTGCAAGCTCTTTACTACGAGACACTGTTCAACTATGCCTCGGCAATGGTAGAGCTCGAAAAGAGTGCAGGAATATGGGATATTGAACTATAAATACTTTCTTTCCTAAAAAGAGGTGATTCACAACAGTCGGTCACCTCTTTTAGGAGAGAATCTATTCTCTTACTTTTCTATCCATTTAATGATTTTATCACTCATCGGACTTTCCTTAGGAGGTATTGTACCTACCCAGTTACCATCCTCATCAATCATAAATTTCTGAAAATTCCATAACACCGGCGCATCTTGCTTTCCATTCTCAGCCTTCTCAGTGAGCCATTTGTACAGAGGATCAATATCTTTCCCTTTAACGGATATTTTAGCCATCATGGGGAATGTTACGTGATAAGTCAGCGTACAGAATTTTTGGATCTCTTCGTTTGTACCCGGTTCCTGTCCCATGAAATTATTGGCAGGGAAACCAATTACCACAAAATTGTCTTTCCCATATTTTCCATAAAGTTCCTCAAGCTTTTCGTATTGAGGTGTATTTCCACATTTGGAAGCGACATTGACAACCAATACCTTTTTACCTTTAAAGGAAGATAACTTCAGAACTTTACCGTCGATGGTTTTTACTGTAAAATCATAAAAGGAATTATTCTGAGCAGTGACTATTGCAATTGGCAGAAATGCCAGACATACTAAAAGTGCGAATGTTTTCATCTTTGTTTCTTTTTTATTTTAATAACAAAATCCATCTGAATATAGTTCTTTGATTTATCAATAAAAAAGTTAACTTTGTGACCAGCCAATTTTAATGAAAAATAGTATGAGACACGGACTTACCCTCTTTTTCCTAACTGTCTGCCTGTTCGCAACCAAGGCGCAGTATCCTTTTAAGAATCCTTTATTATCTGATGAAAAGCGAATAGATAATCTCCTTTCACTGATGACGCTAGATGAGAAAATCAATACGTTGGGCAATAATACCTACATTCCTCGATTGGGAATACGGAGTGGCGGAAGTGTGGAAGGTATTCACGGAATCGTATTGGGCGGACCTTCCTGGAATGAGAGCAGGGGACAAAAGGTTCCTACTACTGTCTTTCCTCAGGGATATGGATTGGGGCAGACGTGGGACGCGGAGCTTCTTCATCGGGTAGGGGAATATATCTCCACAGAGAGTCGCTATATCTTTCAGAATGCAAAGTATCAGAAGGGTGGATTGGTGGTATGGTCGCCTAATGCTGACTTGGGACGTGATCCGCGTTGGGGAAGGACCGAGGAATGTTATGGTGAGGATGCCTTTCTCACCTCTCGTCTGGTTGTCTCTTTTATTCACGGCTTGCAGGGCGATGATCCACATTATTGGCGTAGTGCCTCATTGATGAAGCACTTTTTGGCCAATAGTAATGAAGATGGACGTGCATTTACTTCTTCCAATATGGATGAGGCTCTTTTTCGTGAATACTATTCTTATCCATTCTATAAGGGAATTACAGAAGGTGGAAGTAACGCTATGATGACGGCATACAATGCCTATAATGGAATTCCTTGCGCTGTGCATCCCATGTTGCGGGATATTGTGATGAAAGAGTGGGGACTCAATGGCGTTTTAATTACAGATGGTGGAGGTTTTAAACTACTAATGACTGCTCATAAAGCTTTTACTAATTTGGCCGATGCAGCTTCTGCTTGTTTAAAAGCAGGCATCACAAAGTTTCTGGACGATTATCGTCCTTCAGTAGTTGAGGCTTTAGATAAAGGAATGATTACAGAGAAAGAAATAGAACAATCCATTCGAGGTAATCTGCGGGTGGCACTCAAACTTGGTTTGCTGGATGGAGATTCTTCAAAGAATCCTTATGCCCATATTGGAGTAGACGATGCAGTAGAGCCATGGACCAAACCAGAAACCAAGGCTTTTGTACGGAAAGTAGCGGATGAATCGATTGTGTTGCTTAGAAATGAACATCAGCTTCTTCCTTTAGATAAGTCCAAACTTAAAAAGGTGGCAGTGATTGGTAATCGGGCAACCGAGGTTATTGAAGATTGGTATAGCGGTACTCCGGCTTATAAAGTTTCTGTATTAGACGCCATCCGCGAAGAATTGAAAGATTGTGATGCCGAGGTTCGTTATGCGGCAACCAATAGAATGGACAGTGCCCGCACTATAGCCCAATGGGCCGATGTAGCCATTGTCTGTGTGGGAAATCATCCGTGGTGTAATGCAGGATGGGAACAATCTCCGTTGGCCAGTGAAGGAAAAGAAGGAGTAGATCGCCTATCACTTACTTTGGAACAAGAGGATTTAGTACTTCAGGTGTGTGCGGCTAATCCAAAAACAGTAGCGGTACTTATCAGTAGTTTTCCATATGCCATCAATAGGACTCAGGAGCAAGTTTCCGCAATTCTTCATTCTACCCAGAGTTGTCAGGAACTTGGTCACGGAGTCAGTGATGTGTTGTTCGGGCATTATAATCCGGCTGGTCGCCTCACTCAGACATGGTCAAAAAGCATTACCGATCTTCCTCCTATGATGGATTACAATCTTCGTCACGGTCGCACTTACATGTATAGTAAAGCCACTCCGCTTTATCCCTTTGGTTACGGACTAAGTTACACCTCCTTTGGTTATTCTCACTTGAAAATAGATTATAACACGATGCAATCCAGTGACACATTAAGAGTCATTTTTCAATTAGAGAATAAAGGAATGAGAGATGGAGAGGAAGTCGTTCAACTCTATATTAGCAAGCAGAAACGTGAAGACGGAGATCCCATTAAACAACTTAAAGCCTTTGAACGGGTGATGCTCAAAAAAGGAGAAAAGAAACAGATTACCCTGTTTGTTCCAGTTACTGAACTGATGCGTTGGAGTGAGTCGGAGCGTCGGTTTGTTCTTCCAAATGGAAAATTTGAGATTGGGGTCGGGGCTTCATCTGCTGATATTAGACTGCGGACGGTTATTAAACACTTGTAATGGGTAAAGCATTTTGAAACACATATTACATGATATAACACATTGAGTAATACTAAATAAAAACTATACATCTTTTTTTGTAACACGTTATTAACACGATTGTATTTCTATTGTAATTTATAAGACACGTAAATGTAATGTTGCTGTAGTTACTTTGCAGCATTAATTTTAGCTTTAAATTTAAATAGAATGTAAGTATGAAAAAGATTTTAGTTTTAGTCTATTCTCTTTTATGCGTTTCAACTCTTGTTATTGCTCAGGAAGTTGATTCAACCCAAGTCGTGATTCAGGAACCTGAACAGACTCCCCTTGAAAAAGTGCAAACAGAAACCGACAGATTAAGCTTAATTGTTGATAACTTAAGTAAGTTAAAAATCTCAGGTTACATTCAAAGTGATTTACAATTTGGTCAGGAAAAAGCCGCCTTAAAGGTTGGATCACCCAAAGCAGACAGCGAAACCTCTTTTAATCGTATCGGGCTTCGCCGTGGACGCTTAAAGTTTGCTTATACCGATCTAAACTTGTTAGGAATTGCTACTGGTTCTGCTGTAGTTCAGATGGACATAACAGAAAAGGGTTTTGGACTAAAAGATGCTTATTTTACGGTGACCGATCCGTGGTCCGGATGGATAACTTTATGTACCGGAGTTTTTAACCGACCGTTTGGATATGAAATAGCCTACTCATCCAGCTCTCGCGAAACACCCGAACGAAGCACCGGTTGCTTAACTCTTTTTCCCGATGAACGCGACTTGGGCGGAATGCTTACTTTTCAAGCTCCTAAAGGGCATGCATTAAATCCTCTAAAACTTGAGACCGGATTATTTGCCGGAAATGGTATCAAACAGGAAACTGATAATAAGAAAGATTGGATTTCTCATCTTACATACAAACAAAGTTTAGATAATTTACAGTGGGGATTAGGCGCTTCTCTCTATTTAGGAGGTGTATATCAAGGCTCTACTAAAGTATACAAAATGTCTGGAAAAGACTTTGTCGCTGTAAACGATGCCAAAGTTGGCGATTACTCTACTCGTTGTTATTATGGACTTGATGGTCAATTCTTACTAGAATCTCCTATAGGAATGACTACTTTACGTGCAGAGATGGTAGCCGGTGAACAACCAGGAGCGCTGAATGATTCAAAAAGCCCCAATAGCGCTACATTACCAACAACAGATACTTATCGTCGTAACTTTATGAGTTATAATGTATATTTCATTCAGGATATTGCTCAGACTAAACACTCTTTGGTACTTAAATATGATTCTTACGATCCCAACACCAAACTTTCAGGAGATGAAGTTGGCCTGGGGGGAAGCGGCAAAGGTGACGTTGCTAAACATAATATTGGCATTGGTTATCTTTATCGTATGAACAATAATTTTAGAGTGATGGCCTACTATGATATGGCACTAAATGAAAAAACTAAAAACATCGCAGATTACAATTCTCAAGTGAAAGACAATATTTTTACACTAAGATTACAGTATAAATTTTAATAAACCAAAATGATGAAAAAGATTATTTTTGCAATCGCTTTAATTAGTGTTATAGTTCAAGGAACATATGCTCAGCGTGTTAAAGGTAGTGATACAGTATTGCCTCTTGGACAAAAAGAAGCAGAAAGTTACATGAAAAGTAAAAGTGGAGCAAACGTAACCGTAACCGGAGGTGGTAGTGGTGTTGGAATCTCCGCATTACTTGAAGGAACAACCGAAATAGCCGCGGCATCTCGTAAAATTAAATTTGATGAAAAAATCAAATTCCAGCAAGCAGGTAAATCTCCTGTTGAGAAAACGATTGCTTTTGATGCATTGGCAGTAATTGTTAATAAGGGGAATAAAGTAAGTCAACTTACTCGTCAGCAATTAGAAGATATCTTTACCGGGAAAGTAACTAATTGGAAAGAAGTTGGAGGAGCTGACCTACCTATTGTTGCCTATTCAAGAGAAACTAGTTCCGGTACTTATGAGTTCTTTAAAGAACACGTATTAAAAAATAAGAACTACAAAAAATCAATCCTTTCAATGCCCGCCACAGGTGCAATAGTTCAATCTGTAAGCCAGACAAAAGGAGCCATTGGTTATGTTGGTCTTGCTTATGTATCACCTTCTGTGAAAGCAATTAAAGTTTCATACGATGGAAAGAATTTCATATTACCATCCGTTGCAACAGCAAAGAACAAATCTTATCCCATTGTTCGCCCTCTTTTCTTTTACTATGATAAGAAAAATGCAGCAAAGGTTACCCCGTTTATTAACTATGTCCTTTCTGATGCAGGTCAAAAAATTGTAGCTGAAGTAGGCTATATCTCTTTGAAGTAATCGGAACCAGAATCAGGGAACTACAAAATCTTTAGCTCCTAAAAAATATGTCTGGACACTTCGCACAAAGAGTACAGACATTTCTAGAAAGATGTCCAGACATATTTTTTATAAGACAAAACATAAAAGTTCCCCTACTTAGTTGTAAGGGAACTTTTAAATAAGTATAGAAAAGTTAAGTTTGTTTTATATGTCAGAAATCTTATTTTCCTTTCGTTACAGCTTTCCCAAACTGATCTTTCAAATATTCGGCCTCGTTTTTAGTAATATCAGCAACATTCTTTAAATCTCTCTTAGACTTGCTGATAAATTTATCAGCACGTTCACGAATACAACCAAACTGATCGTCATCTTGCATCTTTCGAATAAGATATCCTATTGCAGAACCAATAGCTAACCCTAAAATTACTTTTTTCATAATTGCTTTTTTTATATTAATATTTAGTAAAATCAATCAGTGTGTTCATTCTTCAAAAAAGAAGAGAATAAAATTCTTTCTTTTCATATGTAATCAACCTAATTATAACATTTTCAATGAGTTTTAGTTCATTCTCTATTCATCTCGTGTTCACTAGTGAAGATATTGAGTAGAATTCCAACTTATTATCTATAGACGTGAAAAAGATTTTTTAGAGACTTTTTATGTTGTATAATATAGAAATATTAATTTGTTGTAATTTCCTTCAAAATGAATACATCTCTGCCTGCTTATTAATAACTAAATAGTTACTTTTTTGGAGTCGAATTAAAACATAATAATGAAGTATATAGAACTACACAGGTTGATAAAGAAAAGCGGATGGATTTTTCTTTATTCCCAAGGAAGTCACTACTTTTATGAGAAGGACGGCAAAGTTTGAGTGAAGACATTCTCCGTAATCTTATCTAACGCGTCTTGGTATTTATCTAACTATGTTCCGAAATTTTGTATTTATAACAGGTGTGTCCTACTACTGACTACGCGGTCATTCTTGAAATCGTCGAGACTATCAATGCTAAAGCGGGTTGTAATATACAGGGTCTCGTGTTTATGTGAAATTAAAATTCTGATCTTGTGTGTGCCGTCAGTTAATATCTTAGCTGGGATGACTAATAATGATAAGTTTGTCATTGTGTAAAAATTTATTGCAACAATAAAATCGAAACGGTTTTAGTCTAAATTTGAGCTAAAAATCGCTTTTTTTTAAAGTTACTTACACTGACTTTGTGAAAATCCATCCATAATTCGCTGATTATAAATGTGCTATATAGGTGGAGCATAGCGGACTCGAACCGCTCACCTCAACACTGCCAGTGTTGCGCTCTAGCCAGATGAGCTAATGCCCCAATAATTCCGATAATATCGGCGCGAATATATACATATATTCCGATATATAAACTATCTTTGCGATAAATAATTAAAATATGCTGATATATAATACTACTTATAATATAGAAGAAGAAGTACTAAGTAATTTCCTTATTTGGTTGCAGGAGGCTTATGTTCCTGAGATTGAAAAGAATGGAATTTTAGCGCATCCTCGTTTGCTTCGGGTACTAAGCCATCAGGAAGAAAATAGTGAGAACTTTTCTTTGCAATGGGAAGTGGAAAATAGTGCTTTGTTACATCGCTGGCACCTTGAACAAGGTAGTGCGCTAAGTGAAGAGATGATAAAGATATTCGGAAATAAGGTTGTGGCATTCCCCACATTACTGGAGGTTATGGAATGATAAAGCCCGTGAAGGAGAAGATTATTTTGGGCATTGATCCGGGTACCACCATCATGGGATATGGTATACTGAAGGTAATAGGTACTCAACCGGAGATGATGGCTATGGGAGTAATTGATCTTCGGAAGTGTGGTGATCATTATCTTAAATTACGCCGTATCTTTGAACAGGTAATTAATATTATTGAAACTTTTTTACCGGACGAACTAGCTATTGAAGCTCCTTTTTTTGGAAAGAATGTGCAATCTATGCTCAAGTTGGGCAGAGCGCAAGGAGTTGCTATGGCAGCGGCACTAAGCAGGGATATACCAATAACTGAATATGCACCGTTAAAAATTAAAATGGCTATTACCGGTAATGGACGGGCAAGTAAGGAACAAGTAGCGGATATGTTACAGCGGATGCTGAAAATCCCGAAAGAAAGTATGCTTCCTCAAATGGATGCTACGGATGGGTTAGCTGCCGCTTATTGTCATTATTTACAATTTGGACGTCCACAATTGGATGATGCTTATCATGGTTGGAAGGACTTTATCAGCAAAAATCCCGGTAAAGTAAAGAGTTAAAGTAAATCGATTATAAAACAGTCCTTATGAAAACAAAGTTAATAATCATTATTGGATTAGTTATTTTTGTAGTGAGTTGTACACCGGAAAAGAAGGTATATAAGTCTTTTAATGAATATCCGATTCCTTCTGCACCTATAAATGAAATGGTTTATACACCCTCTAAAACAACCTTCTCTATTTGGGCACCAACAGCGGATCAAATAGAATTAATGCTTTTTGATTCGGGGGATGAAGGTTCTGCTTATCAGTCTGTTACGTTGGAAGCGGGGGAGAGTGGCCTTTGGAGTGCTGCTGTGAATAGCAATCTGAAAGGTAAGTTCTATGCGTTTAATGTAAAGATTAAGAATAAATGGCTGGGCGAGACTCCTGGTCTCATGGCTAAAGCTGTAGGGGTGAATGGTAAACGTGCAGCTATTATTGATATGAAAGATACGGATCCAGTGGGGTGGGCTTCCGATCAACGACCTGCATTGAAAAGTGATGCTGATATTATTTTGTATGAGATGCATTACCGTGATTTTTCCATGGATAGCACTTCCGGCATCAAGCACCGGGGAAAATTTCTGGCATTGACAGAAAAGAGAACTAAAAATTCTGCCGGAGAGTCTACGGGTCTTGACCATCTCAAGGAATTGGGCATTACGCACGTTCATCTTTTACCATCGTTCGACTTTGCATCAATTGACGAGACTACCCTCAATAAGAATCAGTATAACTGGGGATATGATCCACAGAACTATAATGTGCCCGAGGGGTCTTATTCCACTAATCCTAAAGATCCTTACGCTCGTATCAGAGAATTTAAAAAAATGGTGCAAAGTTTTCACAAGACAGGAATTCGTGTGGTGATGGATGTGGTGTACAATCATACGTCGAATGTTCAAAATAGTAATTTTGAATTGACTGTGCCAGGTTACTTTTATCGTCGCAAAGCGGATGGAAAATTAGCTGATGCTTCCGGCTGTGGCAATGAGACTGCTTCCGAGAGAGGAATGATGCGGAAATTTATGATTGAATCTGTGGTTTACTGGGCAACAGAATATCATGTGGACGGTTTCCGTTTCGACTTGATGGGTATTCATGATATTGAAACAATGAATCAAATACGCGCTGCACTGGACAAAATAGATCCGAGCATTTATATTTACGGGGAAGGATGGGCCGCAGGAGAGCCTTCATTACCTAAATCAAAGTTGGCCATGAAGGAGAATATCGTTCAAATGCCTCGTATAGCTGCCTTTAGTGATGAATTCAGAGACGGCCTTCGCGGACCTTTCAATAAGGATACCAAAGGAGGATTTTTAGCTGGAGTTCCGGGAAATGAAATGAGTGTGAAATTTGGTTTGGTAGGAGCGATAAAGCATCCGCAGATAATTTATGACTCTGTGAATTATACAAAAAAGAATTGGACTTTGCAACCTACTCAGATGATTAGTTATGTGAGTTGCCATGATGATATGTGCTTGGTGGATAGAATTAAATCGACTCTTCCCGAAGCTTCACCATTGATGGTTGCAGCGATTGATAAACTGGCTCAAACTGCGGTATTTACTTCACAAGGTGTACCTTTCATCTTTGGGGGTGAGGAGGTAATGCGGGATAAAAAGATGGTGCATAATAGTTTCAAAAGTCCCGATAATGTTAATGCGATCAACTGGAACAACAAGACACTTTATAAAGATGTCTTTACTTATTATAAAGGATTGATAGCGCTACGCAAGGCGCACCCTGCCTTTCATATGGGAAGTGCCGAAATGATACGTAAGCATATGGAGTTTTTACCTGTGGCAGGAAATAATCTGATTGTATTTCGGCTGAAAGATTATGCCAATGGTGATAGTTGGGAGGAAATCATCGTAGCTTTAAACAGTGATAAATATCCCCGCAAGTTTACGCTTGAACCGGGAAAGTACACCGTTGTCTGTAAAAATGGAATAATTAATCCCTATGGCATGGGTTATACCTATGGAGGAGAGGTCTATGTACCCGGATTATCGGCGCTGATTATTCATAAATAAATTCAGAAACTTTTTTGATAATCTTTTGGAGTAATGTGAACATGATTTTTAAAGTACTTGTAGAAATGTGCTTCATCTGCAAATTTGAATTCCAGAGTGATCTCTTTTATTGTAAGTTTATTTTCTTGAAGTCGCTTTTTGATTAATGTGATTCGGTACGTGTCTATGTATGTCCTGTAATTGATGCCAAAATTCTTATTGAACCAAGTTCCGAAATATTTGGAAGAAATATGAAATTGTTCTGCTATTCTTTTTATTCTTATTTCTTCAGGAATATAAATATATTGTTGAATGTAAGTGATTAAATTTTCTTTCTGAGGTGGAGCATCGATTGTTACATTCTTATTAAGAATCGCTTTTTTTATGATTTCTATTAAGCAGCAGAGAATGTGATATGAAAATTCAATGCTGTTATTTATTTTTCCATACACTAGAAGACTGTCAATTAAATGGATAGATGCTTGTTTTTCTTCCTGATTCAATGCAATATTGAATTCTTTAAGTTGATTGAGTTGGATAATTGAATCAATCTCAGGTTGTTGAGTTGTAGCTATTTTCAAACTTCGGAAGAAATCGGGTGTGAATTTTAAATAAATAAAACGAGTCGGTGTTTTGGTTCTAAACTCGTGAAAATCTTCAGGACCAATACAAATAAGTCTCCCGACTCATAATCTATCTGGCTGTTGTTTATAAAATGAGTCCCTTCACCATTATATATAAAGATAATTGAAGAATATGTATGTTGATGGAATGGATGTAATATACCATCTTCTTTAAAATCACTGACTATAAAAGGTTCATATTGCTTATATCTTTTCATGTCGTAAATATACAGCTTTATCTTTGAATTGTACAATAAATTGGTGCTGGATTTATTCTACTTTTGTAGTTTAAAAAATAATAATAACAGATGAAAAATTCAAGAGAGAAGCCTTTGTTGATTATACTTTTGGCTCTAGGTATGGGACATTTACTAAATGATATATTACAATCATTGATTAGTGGGCTCTATCCGATTTTTAAAGATTCTATGGCATTGAACTTCACACAAATAGGACTAATAACTCTTGTTTTTCAACTTTCATCTTCAGTGTTTCAGCCAGTTGTGGGATGGTATACTGACAAGAGACCAAAGCCATATACTTTGCCTTTTGGCATGCTAATTATATTGATAGGTTTCCTGATATTGTCTTTCTCTGAAAATTGGTATCCGGTACTTATATCTGTTACTTTAATAGGATTTGGCTCATCTGTTTTTCATCCTGAAGCATCAAAATTAGCTCATATAGCATCGGGAGGAAAGCATGGATTGGCACAGTCTATTTTTCAAGTGGGAGGTAATATCGGTGGTTCATTAGGTCCCTTATTTGCGGCACTTTTCATTGCGCCTTATGAACTGAGGAATGTAGTTTGGTGCTCAATCATTGCTTTAGTAGCGATTGGATTAATGATGTATATTGGTAAATGGTATAAACTTCATTTAAAGATAAAACGTTTGGAGAAAAAGGAGGAAAAGCCGCTTCAAAAGCCATTATACAATAAACGTAAAACAAAATTAATCTTAATGGTTCTTCTCATTCTTATTTTCTCCAAGTATGTTTATATGGCAAGCTTGACCAGTTATTATACTTTTTATCTGATAGATAAATTTCATATCAGTATACAAAATTCACAGTTTTACTTATTCGGATTTTTATTTGCCATAGCTGTGGGGACATTTATTGGTGGTCCTATAGGTGACCGTTATGGCAGAAAATATGTAATTTGGGGATCAATTTTTGGTGCTGCACCTTTTGCACTGATGATGCCTTATGCTAATTTATTCGGAACTTGCATTCTTAGTTTAATAATAGGTCTGATATTGTCATCTGCTTTTTCTTCCATTCTGGTTTATGCGGAAGAATTACTTCCTGGTAATGAAGGTATAATTTCCGGACTTTTTTTTGGATTAGCATTTGGAATAGCTGGCATCGCCTCCGCTGTTTTAGGAAAGATTGCTGATATAGAAAGTATAGGATACGTCTATAAATTGTGTTCTTTTTTCCCTTTATTGGGATTTATAGCCTATTTTCTTCCGAATGAAAAACGTGTAAAAAGAAACGTTATCTAAGAAAAAATATACAGCTCAATCATTCCGCTCATAAAGAGTGCCAATGTTTGAGCTGTAAAAGTACAGTTACTTTAATTTATTATTTTAATTCGAAGCTTACTTTTCCGCGAATATCTGTAGAAGAAGCTCCGATCAAGGCTTCAAATTTGCCTGGTTCGGCAATCCATTCGTGTTTGCGGTCATCGAAGAATTGTAATGCTTCCTTGTCGATGGTGAAAGAAACGACTTGTTCTTCTCCTGCATTGAGATAAACTTTCTTGAACCCTTTTAGCTCCTTCACAGGACGTGGAAGTGATGATTTTAAATCGCTTATATATAATTGGACAATTTCAGATCCGGCTCGTCTACCTGTATTCTTAATTTTTATACTCACATTAAGATTACTCATTGGAGAAAGAATATTTTTATCTATTTCAACTTTTCCGTAGACAAAAGAAGTATAACTTAATCCATGGCCAAATGAAAAAAGAGGTTTTATCTTTTGTTTGTCTGTCCAGCGGTAGCCCACAAAGATACCCTCGTTGTAAGTCTGTTCTTTACCATTTCCGGGATATTCACCTAAAGCGATTGCACCATTATCTTTCAAGCTCACAGGAATCGTAAATGGTAGTTTTCCTGATGGATTAACGTCACCCACTAATACTGAAGCAATAGCATTTCCCGCTTCTGTACCACTGTACCATCCTTCTACAATGGCAGGAACCTCTTTTACCCAAGGCATAGCCACAGCATTACCGGTGAGCAGCACTACTACTAAGTTAGGATTTACTTTGGCCAATGCACTGATTAACTCATCCTGACCATAAGGCAGTCCATACTCTTTGCGATCTGCTCCTTCGCTGTCTTGATTCTCATTCTTATTTAATCCTCCAAAGAAAAGAACTACATCAGCATCCCTTGCTGCGGAGATAGCTTCTTTTTTTAATCTCTCAACATCTATGACTTTCTTTTCTGGAGCTTTTGCACCTTTTACGTCCTGTTCAACTACTGCAGGTGATTCATAACCTTGGACATATGTAACCTTAATATTCTGACCTACCCGTTTTTTAATACCTTCCAAAGGAGACTGCTCATACTTCACCTTCAGTGAAGAACTTCCACCTCCGATAGTCATCCGTTTTACTGCATTTTCACCAATAACAGTAATTTTCTTAACCTTTGTCAAGTCAATTGGCAGTACATTTCTATTGTTTTGTAGTAACACAATTCCCTCCTCTGCTATCTTTCGTCCAGCCAAGGCATGTTCTTCTGTGCCGAAGGAACCTAACGGACGATTTTTGTCCATTACTGTACGAAATATCAGACGGAGAATGTTGCGTACTTTTTTGTTTACCTCTTCTTCTTTTACCTCTCCTGACTGGATTAATTTAAGAAATGGCTGTGCCAGATAATAGTTATCGTAGGCATTACTTGTACCCCAGTTCATCCCATTTGTCCAACTACCAAATTCCATGTCTAATCCATTGTAAATGGCTTGTTTAGTATCGTGTACACCTCCCCAGTCGGAAATGACCACCCCATCAAACCCCCATTCCTTACGAAGAATATCGTTCAGCAAAAACTGATTGTGACAGCAATGTTCTCCTTTGTACTTATTATAAGATCCCATAATAGCCCATGCGCCACCTTTTTGAATGGCAGCCTTAAAGGCAGGAAGATAGATTTCGTATAATGCGCGGTCACTGACATTGACGTTGATGTTATCTCTATCTATTTCTTGATTATTGAGAGCGAAATGTTTTACACATGCGGCTACTCCATTTTTTTGTACCCCTTGAATATAAGGTACTACCATGGTGGAAGAAAGATAAGGATCTTCTCCCATATATTCAAAATTGCGTCCGTTGAGAGGTGTCCGATAAATATTTACTCCAGGTCCCAATAAAACAGATTTGTTACGGTAGCGCGCTTCTTCGCCAATAGACTGGCCATAGAGTTCCGCCATTTCTGGATTCCATGTGGCAGCCAGACAGGTGAGAGCGGGGAAAGCAATGCACGAGTCGTTGGTCCAGCCGGCATTGTTCCATTCATCCCAGAATACTTCGGCACGAATACCATGTGGACCATCACTTGTCCACACTTCCGGTATTCCCAATCGGGAAACGCCTGGTGAGCTAAACTTAGACTGAGCATGGCACATCGCCACTTTCTCTTCCAGCGTCATGCGTGAAAGAGCATCCTCAACCCGTTCTTCAATTGTTTTTTTTTCGTTCAAATAAACAGCCCCCCTTGGCTGAGCAAAAAAGGGGGCTGATAAAAGAGTCAGACTTACTAAGATAAGCTGTTTGATTCCGTTCATTTTTTTCTTGTTTTACTTTCGTTCACAAATTTTTATTTACTATTTCTCTACTACTGTAAGTATAGCAGCACTTTTTCCTCCGGTTACATCGAGTGTAAATACATACGTTTTTCCTGTAGTAAGCGTTTTACCAGTAGCAAGAGCCAAATTTCCTCCTCCGCCGATAACTACAATATTCGTACTATTTGAAGTGATCGTTCCATCTCCGAATTCGCCTCCCCATCCTTTTTGGTGGAAGAACTTAAAGTTTATGGCATCTGTATCTACACTACCCAAAGCACCTTTACCTGCAACTACAGTTGTTTGATATTTACCAGCGGCAATAGGAGCCATGCAAAGAGCTTTATCCGTATTCCATCCCACTTCATTGATAAGAGATGGTTTTCCTATCTTTTCGCCAATAATCCATACAGCTCCGTTTCCAGCGTCGGCTAATGTGGCAAAATCAGTTCCATTCATACGTTCTACGATGAAATAGTTATATTTAAAGTTAGCAGTGATCCGATATTTACCACTCATTGGTAAAAATGTTAATTTGCCTGAAGCGTCTCTTGTAAAGTAGTCCGGGTCTATCCACCATTCACTATAATTACCAATACCTGAAACTTCCAAAACTTGCCCAGTGGTAAGATCCTTTTCTATCTTGTAGTTATCGTCATCCACCATAGCCATTTCTTCGCCGCCGAATAGTAATTTAATAAACGGAGAAGCTACATATGTTAGTGTGTTGAAATTAATTTCATATGTACCGGCATTGGAATTAGAGAATGTTATTGTATTGGTCGTTCCTTGAGTAATAACTCCATTAATCCATCCAAAAACAATCTCATTTCCCTGAGTTCCTGCTTTTGGAGTTTTTATATATGCTTTTACCTTTTGAGGAAACTCAGCGGTGGCTTTGTATTGATAGAGCCCTGTTCGTTCCATTGTATATTCATTCCCTTCACTTGTTACAAGTGTGAGATGATCATAATCCGGACGAGTGAGTGGCAATGAAAATTCTTGCTGAGTAATAGCAAAATGTGTATTTTGAAGAATAAGCTTTAGAGTCGCTGTTCCATTGGGTATATTAGCCAGATAGGGAATAAAAACCTTTCCGGTATAATCTCCGTTGGTCTTTGTGCGGATAACGGTTTCCGATACTTTCTCATCGCCATAGAAGAGCTGAGCTTTTAAGGTAGAGAGAGGAAATTCAGCATCAGATACACTAGCACTAAAAGTGAGACTATCACCAAACATTGCAGAAGTAATTTGTGTTTTGGGAGTAAGAACAGGATTTCCTTCCACGGGCGGCTCTGTGTTATCTTCATTATTGCAGGCACTAAATGCTGCCAAAGCAATCAGTGAACATAGAATTGATTTATATTTTTTCATAATTGTATTTTATTGAATGATTAACTTATTTATTCCATTTATAAGACGCCACTGCTTTGGCTGGTACAGAGTAGACAAAGGTGTGCGTGCCGTCGGACAGTGTAATATTCATGGCACTGTTGGTATCATTTTGCAGTACCACTGCATATGAATTATCCGGATTTAAGAATGCTGCATAATAAAGCCCTGTGGCCTTATATCCGGTAGTTCCTATTCGCTTTGCTCCTGGTTTAATAACTTTGGCTAGATGACTGATGGTATAATAATGAGAGTTTTTAGTCATGGTCTTGTAATCTGTATTGATATCAATCGCCCCGTAACAAGTGGTGCATCCCCCCGGACGATTGGGACCACGATTTTTATCTAACATGAAGTTCCATACAATCACCGCTTTTGTCCAGTTATTGATAGTACCAATGCACACTTCCGCCATGTTCCACATTAAATCACCCTCAAAGCTGTATCCCCATTCACCAATAGACATTTCTGTGAAATACAGGTTCTTTTCAGGATTCGCATTGTGAACATTGGCTAACTCTTCCTTATTACCACTGTAAGCATGATATCCTGCTCCGTCAATATATTGGGCAGCTGCGGCATCTTGATAAATATTGGTAGGATAATTTAGTTGATCGGGCACATTATCATAATCATAATTATGGTCAAAGATGATGATTTTTGTGGAAATACCCGCTGTGTGAAGAGAGGGTCCTAGAGCCGTTTTTATAAAATCCCGTTGTTCCTGCCAAGTCATATACAATGAAGCTGAATTACCACGGTTCAATGGTTCGTTTTGAACTGTAATAGAAGTGATATTAATGCCTTCTGCTTTCATTGCTTGGATATATTTCACAAAGTAAGTCGCATAATCCTGATAATAGATTGGATTCAGTTGTCCGCTAGTCCAAGAGTCAAAAGGCTTCTTCTCTGTCAGATTATTCACTTTCATCCATTTAGGACATGTCCATGGAGAAGCCATAATCTTTACATTAGGGTTAATAGCCAAAATCTCTTTCAGTATAGGAATTACATAATTTTTATCCTCAGATTGTAGGGCAAAGTGTTCAATTCCAGGAGTATCGCAATAAGTATATTCGCTTAGAGAGAAATCCGAACACCCAATGGATACGCGGATATAGCTGTATCCCATTCCATCTTTTGGATCAAACGTCTCCTTCAGCAATTTTGCTCTATCCTCAGCCGCCATCTTTAACAAATTATAGCAAGAAGAACCTGTGATAGCTGCTCCGAAACCATCCATTTCCTGATAAACCTCTGCGGGATTCATTCTGATAGTGGAAGGAGACATGTTATCTTTGGTACTGAATACTAACGGAATCTTTTTGAATAGATAAGATTGATTAGCTGTGGTAACGTACAAATCTACATCCGAAGTTTCTGTTTCCGGTTGTCCGGAGTTTCCGGGATCCGGAGCAGAATCACTTCCGCATCCCAGAAACGCAAAACCAGCAATGAACAATCCAGTTAATACAGTTAGCAATTTATTTCTATAGTTCTCTTTCATTATTAATAACCTTTGTTTTGAGTTAAATTAACATTACTGTCTAGCTGAGTTTGTGGAACAGGCATTAGTAGAGAGTTTTCTGTAAAAGTAGCCATCTTTTTCCGTCCCGAATCACGTGAATTAAGGGTATTCATTATTGAAGAAACTTTACCTGTACGTACAAGGTCAAACCAGCGTTGTCCTTCAAAAGCGAGTTCCAGCCGGCGTTCATTGAGCACAGCATCTTCCATCTTTTCTTTAGATGCTTTGGTAGTGGCATCCAGTTTGCCCAACTTAACACGCACACGGACCTGATCTACTAAATTTGCCGCTTCCGATAAGTTACCCTGAGCTACATACGCTTCAGCTTCTAATAAAAGGATATCAGCCAAACGAAACTTAATGGTACTGTTGTAACGTGAACGGGTTTTGTACATAAATGGATAATGGTCTGATGGATAGTGAATGCTCCAAGAAGGTTGTCCCCAGACAATGGCTTCATTCATGCGAATATCATCTCCTTCTTTTTGATATGCCTGAATTAAATCTCGTGAAGGAGTGATCCATTTTGCCCAGTTATACGTGCTACTTGGATCGCACAAATCAATTCCCAACATCCAGGTAACCCAGTTTCCACTTCCTAAAGGATAGACAACTTCAAAGATTGATTCAGAAGTATTTCGATAGTTCACATCCGTTTTACTATCATTGACAGAAAATAAGTCCGAGTAATTGTTCACCAGAGAGAATCCATCTTTCTTTATAGACTCACAATATTCAATTACTTTACTATAATCTCTGACCGGAGCTTCCGCGTAGACTTTTGCAAGAAGCGTTTTAGCCACCGACTGTGTCAGTTTAAACTTGTTGGCGGCATCCATTTTGGGAGCATACTGAAGTCCATATTGTAGATCACTTAGAATTTGTTTGTACACCTCTTCCACTGTGTTACGGGAAGGGAAGAGAATGGGATACATTTCTTTTACATTCCCAGCGGTAAGATTGGGCGTCTCTTTAATAACCACCGGAACTTCTCCCCATAATCTGGTCATATCAAATAATACCCATGCTCGCCAGATGCAAGCTTCTGCTTTCCATTGTTTGCGTTCAGCATCCGTTAAAGTAACGTCCGGAACAGAATCTACATTGCATATTATTCGATTAGCTGCAACAACATATCCTAAATAAGATATCCAGTCACGTTCAATATTCTTGTTTGTAGCATCTTGTTTATTTGATTCCAAGGAAACAAGTTCGGCATCAGTAGCTCCACTATAAGCATTGTCTGCATGTGTTTCACTGAATACCAGCATATCCATATACCACGACTCTTGTGCATCTTGTATACTTTTATAGATATTATCGTATTGTTGCTGCATTTCAGCTTTTGTTTTATACTTTATTCCGGATTCCCCTTCTTCGTTACCAAAGTTGAGTTCGCTTTCATTGGATATTGGGTCATAATTAAGTGAGCAACTCCCCATTAGAAGCACCATGCCCAATAGTAGACTAAGTTTGATTTTATTTTTCATTGTATTATTCTATTTAAAATTCAACATTGACACCAAATACATAGCTTTTAGTTTGAGGATAAGTTCCCCAATCAATTCCCTGTACCAGAGCACTTCCTCCCCATTGATTCACTTCCGGATCAAATCCTTTATAATGAGTTAGAGTCAATACGTTTTGAGCTGTAAAGTATGGTTGCAAGCGTGTAATGTTCCATTTCTTTAGTAACTTTCCGGTGAAGTTATAAGATAGCGTTAATGTTTTCAACCGTAAAAAACTTCCGTCTTCTACAAACCGACTGGAGGTTTTTAAATTATCTTTGGAAGCAACAGCTCTGGGCATGTCGGTAATTTGTCCGGGTATTTTCCATCTACGAAGTACAGAAGTAGATTGGTTTTTAGCATCGTACATACCTTCTGTTTCCATGCGTGAAAGATTATAAATATCATTACCCACAGACCCTTGGAAGAATATATTCAGGTTAAATCCTTTATATGACAGATTATTAGTGAACCCAAATGTAAAGTCAGGATTTGGATTACCTATATATGTTTTATCACTTGGAGTAACGTTTCCACTTTTATCTATATCCCTGTAGATAATATCACCAGTTTCTGGATCTACTCCATCGGAGATATATCCCCAGAACATACCCAAAGGTTCTCCAGGTGTCATCTTTGTTATATATTCACCGAGTCCGGAAGCTGCATCTGGATAAAAATAGGCTGGTTTTGTATCGAACTTTTTTACTTTGTTTTTATTGAAAGATATATTAAAGTCGGTTTCCCATTTAAAGTTTTCAACTAAATTCTTTGAATTAATTCCAAATTCAAGTCCTTTGTTCTCCATTTCACCCTCATTACGATAAATATGATCAAAAGAAGCAGTTGCTCCAAGAGGAACTTCCATCAACAAATTAGTGGTATATTTATAATAGGCATCAGCTGTAAAAGTTAATCGGTTATTAAGAACAGTGAGATCTACACCAATATTGGTCTGTTTAGTGGTTTCCCATGTAAGCTCATGATTTCTCATATTGGCAGGTGAAGTGATGGGAAGAGCATTCTCTTTTCCGGCTTCCCACCAGTTTTGACGGGCAATATTTCTAAGTTGCAAATATCCGTAATCTCCAACACCTGATTGATTACCGGTTTCTCCCCAACCTCCACGGATTTTTAAGTCATTGACCCATTTAATATCTTTCATAAAACTTTCTGAAGAAAGTCTCCATGCTGCTGAAATGGATGGGAAGTATCCCCATTTACTACCAGGGGCTAATTTCGAAGAACCATCGGCACGAAAATTAGCAGTTACAAGATATTTGCTATCAAAGTTATATGCTACACGGCCTACATAAGACATAATTGCCCAGTCGGAAGCTGTGGTTCCATTTCCTTGTTCAACTTTGTTCCCTGCGTTCAACGTTTTAACATCTCCGTTTTCGAAATGGCTCACAGTCTGATAAGTCTGAGACCATTTGGAGGTTGTACCAGATGAACCAGCCATAACGTTAAAGTTGTGTTTCTTTATGCTCTTGTCATAAGTCAGAATATTATCGAATACTAAAATGGTACTTAATGATCGATTGTCAGTAGCATTACCATATTGTGAGCGCCCGTATTCTGTTTTGATAGGATCCAGAAAGCTTGTATTTTTGTAATATACCCGGTCTATAGATATTGAACTTTTAAATTTCAAATTGGGTGAGAAGGTAATGTCGGCAGTGGCACTTCCTAACAAACGATTGTTGTTTGTTTTGTTGTCTTCAGTGCGTGACATGTTTTCAAGTGGATGAGTTACATTTGCCCCATAGAAATTATTATAATACTGACTAGGTTTGTTCTCATCCCATATTTTAGCATAAGTAGGAGTGTTAATAACCGAAAGGACCACTCCGGCACGATTGGCTCCTTGTCCCGAAATAATGCCATTACTGCTATAATCAGAATAAGCCAGATTCGTGCTAACTTTTAACCAGGACCGAATTTGGTTTTCAAGATTAGCTCTTAAATTATAGCGTTCATAGAAAGCTACTTTTATGATACCATCTTCTTTTGTATATCCTCCGGATATAAGATATTTCATTTTATCAGTACCATTAGATACCGAAAGTTGATAGTTCTGAGTTTGTCCCGTTCTATAAGTCTCCTTAAACCAATCAGTTTCGTCTTTTAAACCATCGGGAAGATTAATAGAACCAATTTCATCCATTAAATCTTTATACTGTGCCACATTTAAGGATTCCATTTTGTCTCTGACTTTTGTGATGCCAGCCTGAGCAGAGAAACTAATTTTAGCTTCTCCCTTTGCTCCTGATTTTGTAGTAATCAGCACAACGCCATTGGAAGCTCTCGAACCATAGATGGCTGCGGAAGAAGCATCTTTTAATATTTGCATACTTTCAATGTCGTTGGGCGACAAAAAATTAATTTCTGTCATCGGTACTCCGTCTACTACATAAAGTGGGTCGTTACTGGCATTGATGGAAGAATTACCACGGATGCGTACTACCATTCCCGCTCCTGGTTCTCCGTTAGGTTGAATAACATTTACTCCGGCAGCTTTTCCCTGAATAGCTGCCGCAGCAGAAATCATGGGACGTTCATCTAAATCTTTTGTAGAGACAGTTGCTACGGAAGTAGTTACATCTTTTCTTTTAACTGAACCATATCCAATAACTACAATCTCATCCAGCATTTCTGAATTTTCATGTAATACCAAATTTAATGGAGTATTTCCTTTGATCGCAATTTCCTGACTTTTGTAGCCAATGTAAGTGATTGTTAGTATGGCTTTAGAAGAAACGGAAAGAGAAAATTTTCCGTCTATGTCCGTCATCGTTCCGTTCGTCGTGCCTTTTTCGATCACACTAGCCCCAATAACCGTTTCATTGGTAGCATCTTTTACCTGTCCTGTAACTGTTATTTTTTGTGCGAAGGCATTTAGAGATAGAAACAAACCCATGACAACGATGAGTGCAGCTCTTCTGTAACAGTCTGCCTCAATAATGATTGGTTTTTGCTTGCTCTTTTTCATGAATATAATATTTATAAAGTTAACACTACGTTATTCAGCTCTCGTGAATAACTTGATAGCAAATGTAGAACAGAAATTGATGCGTTCCTATTGTAAGTGGCTAATTGGTGGATTTATAAGATGTTTATTATTATATAAACATCTTATAATTAAATAGATAAAGGCGATACCCCTTTTTAAAAAAGTGGACGATATATATTAAAATTCAGAATAAAAGAAAAGAAATAAAAATGATAAAGTGACATTCTGTTCATTATAATGTGTAGTGGATTAAGAAAAAGCCCCGATTTTCATTACAAGACTTTCAAAATCTTCCCGTGACCCTAACGCTTTGTTTTTTACTTTTGCCCGGTAGTTATAAATAGTGTTGACAGAGTAGCGGAGCAGATTGGCTATTTTAGAACTATCATCAATGCCGAGACGTATGAGTGCGAAAATACGTAATTCTGTATTAAGTAATTCGCTTTTTTTTAGAATAATTCTTTCCTCTTTCACCAGCAGTGCGTTAAACTCTTCCACAAACTTGGGATATAAATGAAGAAATGTATTGTCGAAATTATTGTAGAATTCTTTGAGTTCGTTTTCAGTAAGTTCTGCCGATTTGGTTATATTCAATAACTCTGCTATTTGTCCACTAGTTATCTTCTTGTTCACCATTCTACGATAACTCTCTAGTTTATCAATATAAGTAGAACAAATTCCCAGGAAGAGACCAATATATTCTTCTTTGATATGATTGGCTTCGGCTAGCTCATTATTAAGTGCATTTAACTGACTATTGATGGATCGCAGTTCATTACGGGCCTTGGCCAGTTTTCTCATCTGCTTATAGATGTAGCCTAATGTTCCAATTAAAAGGAGAGAGAGTGCGCTGATTAGTATTAAACTGATTCTTAAATCGTTTTTTTGCTTATCACTTTTTACCTGATAACTCTTTTCGATGATGGGAAGAGTATTAGATATTTGAATGTTCCGCATACGTGCATTATAGAAATTGGCATCTTCTAACGAAAACTTAATATATTTATAAGCTCGGTCAATATCGCCATCTTGATAAAGTAAAGTGGCAAGTATACATAGGGATACATTGTCTTTGATGGCGGCTTTCACATCTGACATTGCTGAAAAAATCAGCTCTTTCTTTTGATCTTCCGTTTTCCCCTCTTCTCTATCAATAAGAGATCTTTGGAAAGTTATCAGAGCATATTCTGGTGTACCAAAAGCCGCTTTTGACATTCTGATAGAATTTGTTTTCCTGGCTTCATCGAAATTCCTTTCTTCGAGAACCGTTTGTTCTTTTATGGCCAGATAAATTTCCGTGGAAGGAAGCGAAACTGTTAATAAAGTATCTTGATAGGCTTTAAACATATCAAAATACTTTTCGGATAATCGCTGGTCATGTGAATAAAGATACATCTCATGATATAGATGTTCGCTGCATCGATAATACTCAGGGATCAAATCCTTCGTTAATTGTTTTTTGTTAATAGAAGACAATATATCTGTGGATTCACGGTACATGCCAGAAGAGGAAAGGAGGTGAGACAAAAAGAGTTTTGTTTCATTCATCCACTTTTTATTGTGTACAGATTCAGCGATGTCTAAATTCTTATTTAGATAATGTAGTGCGGAATCGCATATAAATATCCTATATTCTGTATATAATTGCTTATTAATAAAATATTCCTGTTCAGGTGAAAGTGTTTTTTTATTCAGCCCTTTTTTTAATTTGCTGATACGTCTTTCCCGTATTTCTACATAGCTTTTACTCTCTTGAATGGTTTTATCCAATTTATTCAATAAAGAATCAAGTTGATTCCCTGCAAGGCAAACAACTGAGCATACTATAAAAACAAATAGCAAGGCAACTTTTTTCATCATCTTTATCTCGTTTTTAAGTAGTTTATAGGAAGTAATAATCTTTATCTATCTTTAAATGTCTCCTACATTTCCTGTCCTCTTTAATACTCCCCATGTTTGCAGTTCTCCTTTCAAAGCTTTCCTAAAACTTTTGAAGAGTACAACATACATGATCCAGCGATACCAGAACCGTTGAGGTATAATCCAAATCAGTTTACTTACATTCTCTTTTTCAAAAAGAAATGCTGCTACGGAAATGCTCATATCAACAAGCATAAACATAAGATAATAGATTCCTATTCTTTCTGCGTTGCCAGTAAAAATCCCTATAAGCATAAAGAGATCAGCTAATGGAGAAAAGAACGGAATAAAGAACTGGAAAATTAAAATGTTTGGCATAGCCCATATTCCTAATCCTTTATATTTTTTGCTAAAAAGAGTATCTCTATGTTTCCAAAAAGTTTGCATCACACCAAAAGTCCATCTGGTACGTTGTTTGATAAATTGTTTTGTTCGCTCAGGAGCCTCGGTCATAGCAACGGCTCTATTTTCATTACCTATTATATATCCGGCTTTTAAAATGCGTATTGTTAAGTCACAATCTTCTGCCAACGTATCAGTAGTAAATCCTCCGGCATCGTCAATAGCTGCTTTCCTAAAGGCGCCAATTGCACCAGGAACAACTGTTATTGCGTTTATATTAGCATAAGCCATTCGATCAAAATTCTGACTGGTAATATATTCTATCGCTTGCCACTTTGTAAGAAGATTGTTCTGATTGCCCACTTGCACATTTCCTGCCACTGCTCCCAGGTTTTTATTTATATTTTCATCTAAGAAATGTAGCATCATTAATGAAACAGCAGTAGGATAGAGCTTTGTGTCTGCGTCTATACAAATCACATACTCTGAATTTGTCTGCATAACGCCGAAGTTAAGTGCAGATGCTTTACCACCATTTGTCTTTGTAAATATTTCCACTTTACTATTGTTAGAAAAAGCATCGGAAACCCTTTTATAGGTCTCGTCTTTACTTCCATCGTCTACAAAGATAATATTAAAATTAGGATAATCCTGATTTAATAAGTTGTTCAGTGAAGAAACGGCGTTTACTTCTTCATTGAAAGCCGGAACAATAATGGAGACTAACGGTGCATTTTCTAATAGTCTATGATCAAATTTAAAGTTCTTCTCTTTACGCCTTTCTCTTATAGTCAATATAACCATGAAGATTAAACGACCTATCCCTAAAAAAATAAATATTATAAAGAGAGAAGATAGGAAATTACTTATCCAATAAGTGATTGTTGCTAATGATAAATTGAATTGCATGATATAATAATCACTTCCTTTTGGAACAGCCGGCATTAAATCATCTCTTTTTTTATTAAGCAATGTAGCCAGATCTGTAAAGGTGTATCCTCTTTTTTGAAAATATTCAATAATTCGGGGGAGTGCTTTGATTGTTTCTTTTCTTGTTTCTCCACCTGCATCATGCAATAAAATGATACTACCTCTACCTTCTTGAACAGACTTAACTACTCTGGCGAAAATTGTGTCAGCAGAGATCCCCACTTGCCAATCTTCGGGGTCAACACTTTCACCAATATCTAGATAATTCTGTGTTCTTGCCAGAGCCACAGGAATAATTTCTTCCATTGATTCAGGCTCACTATCAGCATTGTAAGGAGCTCTAAAGAGGATGGTGCTGTGCCCCGTAATACATTCAATAAGTAAACGAGTTAATTTATATTCAATTAATGCTCGCTCTTTAGAAATCTTTGCCACATTTCGGTGAGTAAAAGTATGATTACCTATTTCGTGACCTTCTTTGTAGATTCTCTTAAGTAGAGGCAGATTCTTTTCAGCTTGTAGCCCTACGACAAAGAAAGCTCCTGGAACATGGTATTTGGCCAGAATATCAAGAACTTGAGGAGTATATGTTTCGTCTGGACCATCGTCAAAAGTTAATGCCAACTTTGTTTGAGGAGCTTCCCCATATTTTCTTACTTGATAACTAGTTGGGATTTTCTCATAGTTTTCTTCGGATATGAGCATTTCTGTCGTGTCAAGTTCTATAGATATCTTTCCAGGATGAGGGGTATTTAATACATCAAGAATCTCTCCGTCGCCGATGTAATCTATACCACTGGTCATTTTTATATTTTGGAAGGCCTTTATATTGATTTTTTTTGATCCTTCTTTTGAGGTATCCTTATTGTAAAAACTCCAGACTCTATTATCTTCACTACCAAGTCTCCAAATGCCGAAACCTGCCAAGCCATATTCCGAGCCAAATCTCATGGTGTTAAAGTGAGTGGCAGCATCTGTAAAGTAAACCTGATGAATCACATTCTGGTCAGTTTTATAAGAATAGTTCAGATTATAAGTATCGTTGTCAAAATCTATTTTAGATTCGCTGGCGCTGGCTCTTGATAATGCTTGCTGAAAAGTAACACTTTGATTGTCATCAGAAGAGTTGGACCAGTCGTAACCAAATGCACCAAGTCCTAAAATAATTTTCTCGCAGGGTACTTTTCGGGCTAAATTGTCAAGTACGGCTTCGGTCCATTTTTGTGAACTAATAGGACCTGGATCACCGTCTGAGGAATATTCATCGTAAGCCATTAAGAATAAATAATCATTGTATTTAGCCAATTCTTTAACGTTATAGTCTTCGTTAAAGGGCATGATATCTTGTGTAACTAACAATCCTTTTGAATGAAAGGCATTGGATAATTCTTTGACGAACTGAATTAAATAGGCATCGTTCTTTTCGTTTAGCGATTCAAGGTCAAGATTTATTCCTACATAATTATGTAAAAGACATTCAGCTAAGACTTTTACAATTAATTTTCGCCTTTTTAGAGGGTTATGTAAAATGCGGCCTATTGCTTCAGACCTAAATACACGGTTAGAGTTATTACTTAATATTGGCATAATTGGAATACCGTTTTTTTTCATTAAGTTATACCCTCTTTTATCAACTTGTATTTTTACAGTGTCGGCATTCGGGTCAATAAAGAACCACTCTGGCATTACAAGATTTAGATTTTTAATATTTCTTTTTAAGGAGTAAAATGATTGTGGATCCCAAGAGACATAAAAAGCAGAACGAATACCTGCTGGAAATTTACTCCATGTTTTGATTAACTTATTCTGACAAGTTTTACTTAAATTAGAACTTGACTTTTTATATTTTCCGAATCTCTCTAATTTTTCTTTTTCATAATTAGTTTGTGCTTTCTTATCCGTAATAAAACCACGAAAGCCTTTGTATTCCTTCGATAATTTTGTTTCCTGCATAAAGGGCTTGGAAGCTGTGATCACACTTTTATAATCTCGTTTAAATGGTAACGAAGGACTTTTTTCAATAAAGAGCATGAGGATTAATGCGGTAATAAGAATAGTTGCAATAAAAATGAAGAACCTCATACTCCATTTAAAATTTCGCCATCTTGACGGGTTTTCTGTTTGAAAAACTTGTCTATTCATCTTTGAATCATTCTTTTAAGTAATTTTTTTCTTTGTCTAAATGAGCTTTCTATATACATACAGTATCTTTTGTAGACAAATATTTCGCAAAGATATAATATAGTCTTAATATAAGTGTGATAAATATTATTAATCTGATAGTTTTTTAGCGTAATAGTAACTTGAATATTCCTTTCATCAGTAATATCAGGAGTCTATTGAAGGAAAGTTTTCCTAAAATTCTTAAAATCCCTTTAATTTTCTTTTTAAAAGCGGACTAATTTTGCAAAAGATATTATCAAAGGAATAAAATCCGTACCTTTGCTCCGCTTTTATTCAATAGTGCACAATGAAGAAATACCTATCAATTATATTATCTCTATTATTCCTTATATTATCTTTGAATGTTGATGCTCATAGGAGAAGACATCATTATATCCCAAAGAAAAAGGCCCGGCATTCTAAAGTGATCAGAGTAGCCAGAGCACCTAAAATGCCCCGGGTTGTGGAAGGAATATGCGGTCTTGATGTTTCTCACTACCAAGGAACAATAGACTGGAATCAAGTGGAGCATTACATGAATAATAAAATTAGTTTTGTTTATGTGAAAGCTACTGAAGGAGGTACTATTAAAGATGAATATTATGAAAGAAATATTCAACATGCTAAAGAAAAAGGTATTTTAGTGGGTAGTTATCATTATTTTACGACCCGATCTTCTGCGGAAGTACAATTTGAAAACTTTAAGCAGAGTGTTAATAAAGGGTCTCAGGATCTTATACCTGTAGTGGATATTGAGGAATGTGAGCACTGGACTCCTGAAATGTTTCACATGCAATTTCAGATTTTTTTAAATGAGTTGGAAACTTATTACGGGCAGAAGCCCATTATCTATACGATGAGCTTTTTTTATAATCTTTATCTGGCAGACCACTACACGGGTTATAAAATTTTTGTGGCTCAGTATGGAGAAGGAAAGCCGGTATTACGCGATGGTAACGAATGGAAAATTTGGCAGTTTACTCATACAGGACGAGTCGATGGAATTCGTGGGTATGTAGATGTGAATCTAATCAATCCTAATTTTACACTGAATGATGTTATGCTCACCGGTAAAAAGGAAGAAGAAAAAGTGATAATTAAAGATCTGAAACCTAATTCGTTGCCTCAGTAATGATCTATTTTTTCTCTTCGATTTTTGAATCACTGGCAGATGTCGCATATAGTCCGATAATACTTCCTACAAATCCACCGGCAAGGTGAGTACTTAGATTTTTGCCATCCACGTCTTGTGCAATGGGTAGCCAATTCTTTTTTTTGCCAAATGCCGCATAAAAAGAATAGATTCCTCCGTTTCCAACTATTTTAAGCTTGACGGAAGCATTTTTGTAAACCTCTGGAATGATGAATGCATTAATCCGCAAAGACTTTCCTTCGGAACGTTCCACAACTAATGTTCCTTTTCCTTTTATTTTTGTCTTTCCAAAAATTAAATGATAATTTTCATTTTGAAAACAGACAACACCTGCCAGTTCCGATTCGTTTTTAGGTACAAAGTTCATTTCAGTGACAAATTCAAAACAAGAATGTTGCTGACGAATTCCTATAAATGCAGGATTACATACTTTATTGATGTTGCGTGGTAAAGCATCTATAACAAGTTGCCTGTCTATTTGTTTCCACCAATCTCCGCGTGGAGTACGGATAAAAGTCCATTTATATGCTATTTTTTTTGTATTGAACTCATCCTTCCAAGAAAAGTTTCCTGTTAAGGGGGTAGTAGTCGGGCTGAGATTTTCTTTTTTTACAATAGTTGGAACAGGCTCTCCTTTCTTCAATATAACCGGAAAATTATCTTTCCAAGTAACAGGAAGTAGAAAGGTTTCTCGTCCGGTATTATAGAAATCGCCTTCGTAAGGACGACAACCGAGAAATACTGCGAACCATTTTCCTTGAGGCGTTTCTATTAAATCAGCATGTCCCACACAAGTAACCTTGTCGGTTCTTTTTTGAGGCATGTTTCGCTGCGTAAGAATCGGATTCTCTTTGTAGGGGAAATAAGGCCCGCTTACTTTATCACTGCGAAAGACTACTTCCGAATGCTTTTCTCCAGTTCCTCCTTCGGCAGCCATTAAATAATATGATCCATTCTTCTTATAAAGATGTGGTCCTTCAATCCATACCGGATGACTACTCTTATCTGATCCTCCATCTATAATTACTTGGGCAGTACCAAAAGTGCGATCGGACTCTTTGTCATATTGATGAATCCAAATAGCTCTATGCCCTTCCCATTCAGCTTTTCCTGCCGGTGCATCATTGTTTACAATATATCCTTTGCCATCTTCGTCAAAAAAGAGAGATGGATCAATCCCACCCACTTCAGGAAGTGGAATAGGATCCGACCAGTCTTTTTCCGGATATTTGCTTTTTACCACAAAGTTTCCAATACCATCCACACAAGTGGTGATCACATAAAAAGTGTCGTTCAGTTTATTATAAGTAATGGATGGAGCATATATACCGCCGGAGATCCGTATTCCATCAAGATTTAATTGTAACGGACGACTTAAGACAAACCCCAGTTGCTCCCAATGCACTAGATCTTTACTATGAAAAATAGGAATCCCCGGATAGAAGGCAAAACTGGAATTTACCATATAATAGTCATCTCCTTTACGGCAAATGCTTGGATCAGGATAAAAGCCACTGATAATAGGATTGAAATATTCTTTTTCAGGATTGATTGACTGATTGAAGCGGGTATCCATTCCTTTGTATTCCACATAGTTGAAGGCAGCGTGGTTTACCTGACCTTGTATGCTAAATGAGAAAAGATATAAGGTGCAGATTACAAATATTTTAATGAGTCTTTTTATCATAGTATTAGAAGATTAATAATGAGGCAAAGGTAACCTTATTTCTTTTATATTACTTTTGCCTCCGTGTCAAATGTTATCATTTGGGTTACATCTTGCAACGACGTAACCAATAGACTACTTTTTGTTACCTATGAAAAAGTTGTTTATCTATATAAAAGTTACTTTTGACAGATAATCTTAAAATCTATAAAATGAAAACACGAAAGCAAGGCAAAGCTACTCTCAGTTCATAGTAGGAGGCAAACCTTTTCTGATTTTTGGTATAGAGCTTGGAAACTCCAGTATGTCCAATGTTTCTTATCAGAAAGCTCTTAAAGTAGTCACTTCGACTGGTGTGGTTACTTCTAAATTTTTGAAGAAATAAACAGATGGCTCATTTTTGAGCCTTTAGTAATGAAGACCCTTCCAATTTTACTCATTGGAGCGGCCTTTTTAAGACATAACATCATGAAAAAAAAGACTATTCAACGGATCATTCTTTGTACCGGTTCTCTATTCTTTGCTTTTTTAGCGAAAAGTCAGGAACAACCAATATTGGCTCCTTGGGAAAAAGGAGCTTGGGAAACAAATAAGTATCGTAATCTCTTTGCCGAAGCAGGATATCCAGAGGATTCTATAAACTTAAAGTTGGAAGCTGCATACAAGGGAGTGTTTGAAGGGGTGCACAAAGTTTATTTTGAACAAGGCGACTCAATGGCTTACGTATCGGACTTAAAGAATAATGATGTTCGCACGGAGGGAATGTCTTATGGATTGATGGTTGCTGTCCAGTTTGATAAGAAGGATGTTTTTGATCGACTCTGGCGTTGGGCAAAGAGATATATGCAATATCAGGGAGGAAGCAAGGATGCCTATTTTGCCTGGAGCTGTAAAGTAACAGGAGAACATAATGCAGAAGGCTCAGCATCGGATGGAGAACTCTACTTTGTAACGTCATTGCTTTTTGCTTCCAATCGTTGGGGAGACAATACAGGAATCAATTACCATGCCGAAGCAAGGCATATTTTGGATGTTATGATGTCAAAGACTGGTAAAGAGGGGGTAACGAATCTCATTAATAAAGAGCATAAATTGATTACTTTTGTTCCCGACACAGGTGGTTATCAGTTTACCGATCCATCCTATCAGGTTCCTGCATTTTATGAAGTCTGGGCTAAATGGGCAAATGATGGGCGTGCAGATTTCTGGAAAGCATGTGCGGCAGAATCTCGTAAGTTCCTGCATAAAGCAACGAATTCTACAACCGGACTCACCTCTGATTATTCAGAATATGATGGAACACCCAAAGCAACGAGTTTTCACCCTGGAGCTCAGTTTCGTTTTGACTCTTGGAGAGTCCCGATGAACATTGCGTTAGACTATTCATGGTCGGCAGCTGATAAAGAATTCCAAACAAAGTACGCCAATCGGATTCAGCGTTTCCTTTATCAACAAGGGATTAATGATTTTGTAGATCAGTATAATGTAGATGGGACTCCGGTTAGTTTTGTACTGCCAGTGGGAGGTTATCAAACCCTTCGGCATTCATTGGGATTTGTAGCTACTTCCGCAGCCGTTTCTCTCGCTGCAAATAATAATATTACTCGCCAATTTGTTGATGCACTATGGAATGCAAAGCATGAACCCTATGCTGATGGTTATTTTGATGCCTACTATGATGGTTTTTTGTACCTTTTTAGTTTGATGCATTTAAGCGGACGTTATCAAATCATTTTATAAATACAGATTACATTATTTATTCACTTTTACTAATAATAGAGATTTAACTAATGGAGTACTATAACTAATGGCAATATGATTGCAGGTTTTGACCGTGAAAGAGTCTCCATCTGGTATAATTTATTAAATTTGCCGGATACGATACAGTTTAAGAACGGTAATCAGATTATCAACCGTTTCAAAAGATGAGGTTGCGGGAAAAGAGAAGATGAAAAGGGCTGTAGATATGGATACTACAAGGTGTAGATGGCAATATAGTTTCAAATTAAATATAATTAATCATGAATCCTGTTAAAATAACATTACTTACTTTAGGGGCTTTGGTGACATTAACAATTTTGTTTATGTTTATTATAGATGATGTTTCCGAAAAACCCTTTGCAATTGCAGTGTATTCTTTCTATTTAGCTCTATTTGTTTGTACTATTGCTTTTATTATTAGTTCATTTTTTTACCAATCATGGATAAACAATAATAAAGTAGGAGTCGCAATATTCTCAACTATACTGATTGTTTGGACAATTTGTATAATATTCTATATACGATCGTCGTTTATATAACGGTAGGGTAATGCTCCAAATTTGGTGTGTTATCAAAAGAAATAAAAGTCAAATACATATTTTCTAAAAGTTGGTAAATGGTGAAATTGTTCCTTAATGAAAAACATAAAAACGAAATATGAAAAAGTGTAATCCTTTGCGAATATTGCTTATATCATTCTTTCTTTATTGGATTATTTTATACATTGTAGCAAGTGCCGTTGATTCTCAACATGCTGGAGGGGAACAATATTTATTAATTATTTTTGCAAAAGGTATTGATATGTTCCCTATAATAGGAATTATTTTATTAGGAATTATATGTTTAATATACAAAGAGTGGGCTGTTAGAAACAAGTGGTTATTGATTATTTTATTGCTTATTTTGTCAATTGCATTTTTGTATATATTGTTTTTTAATCATTCATAAATCTCATGCAGATATATTTCAAATCTAATGAAAGGAAGATAAATTTGGTGCGATTCACTAAAATGTAGTCAACCAGAATCAGGGAACTACAAAGGCAAAATGTGTATTAAAGATTTGTCCAGACATTTCTCCCGAAGAGTCCAGACATATTGAACAAGAAGTCCAGACACATATTTTAGAAGGACTAAAAAAACAGGGGAAAGCAACAAATGAGTCGAAACTGGTTACAAGCGCGGAGGGTGCGGAGGGTATTTCTTAGACTTCATATAATAATATAGATAGATATGATTTATATAATAGTATCTATAGTATAGAGCTTAAGAAAATACCTTCCGCACCCTCCGCGCCTGAATTAAAGAAGATGTTTAAAAATGGCTATTACTTCTTCATTATCAGGCAAATGATCCTTTAGGGAATAGCTAGATAGATCGTTTGGAAAAGAAACTAAAATCAATGAAGATCCTGTGTTCTAATTGAACTAAAGTTGATAAATTATTGCCTTATATTTAATATTTCTAGTATCTTTTTACTCAATAAAGTAGCAATAATTTCATTTCCATAATCAGAAGGGTGTAATCCATCATAAGTCATATTCATTGCATCCAATGGATATGGGTATTCATCCTTTGAGCTGTCAAATTTATAGTTGGTATATTCAGGATAAGATAAATTTTTATAACTGCCATCAGATAGCTTGACATGCTTATATTTTACTATGTTACTGAAGTTAAATCCACATAAAGAATATAGATCAAGACAGGGAATACCAGTCTCTAAATAACTTTGATACAACTTACTGGAAAATTCTTTTAGGGTCCCTCCGTCTTTTTTAAACCATCCGCCTTCAGCATTATTGCTTTGCTTGAGTAAGTAAACGAATTGTCCTCTTTCTGTTGGATTGATTAATATTACTTTAGCATTAGCATTTACATTATGGATTGCTGAAACTATAATTCCCATATTGCCAAGAACACTGCCTGGAGTGCAATTTTTAAAATCAGTTGTAGTGCCTGTAACATCACCATGGTTCCAATCATTTGTTCCTAATAGGATTGTGTATAAATCTGCTTTAGGAACCACCCAGGTACTATCTTTTAAATGATTGACCCAAGCTTGTGTTGTACTTCCATTTTTACCCATGTTTATATATGATAAAAAAGAAATTTTGTCACAAGTTCTACTAAGATATCCTTTTTTTACTTTATTCCCCGTTTCATTTAAATGATCATTGAGATAAGTAAAACTATCGCCAATAGCACACCAACTGATCTTTTTATGATTATCTTGTGCTGCAATTGTACTACAAATGAAACTAAAAGAAATGATAATTGATAAAAATCTCTTTAAGTTTTGATAATTATTTTTCATAATACAACAATACTTATTTATTTAACAATGCCTGTACAGCCGCTTCTATCTGCTGATCGCGGCCAGAAGAAAGAATATCAGGATTATTTTTGATTTTAATATCAGGTTCCATCTGGTTGTTTTCACAGAATTTTCCGTCAGGCGTACGCCATCCTCCCATTGGTATTCCAAAATACAAAGTAGGATCTATTTGAGTCTCCCACCACACAAAAGTTCCTGTTCCCGGTACAGGCATACCCAACGTCTTGCCAACCCCTTTTAGTTTATAAGCTACTGGGAAGAGATGGGCATCAGAATAATTACTTTCTCCAATCAGAACAATAGATGGCTTAATCCATTTGTCTCCTGGCTCTGAACCAATATACTGACCGTGAGGTATAATGTCCATATACTTTTTACCATTCAGAAAATCCGAAAGTTGTTCGTGGATATTGCCACCGCCATTAAAACGCGTGTCTATAATTAATGCTTCTTTGCCTATATTACGTCCAAGTGCTTCTTCAAAAACCGTTCGCATGCTGGCATCATCCATTGCCCTTACATGAATATATCCGATTTTGCCATTAGAAAGTTGTTCCACCTCTTGGCGTCTGTTTTTAACCCATCGTTTATACAGTAATTCACTTTCCTCACCTGAAGATATGGGCTTAACGCTTTCTTCCCAACGTTTTTTTGTTACCGGATTGTAAACAGAAAGGAGAGTCGGGTTACCCACTTTTCGGTTTAGCAACTGATAGAAATCAATCGAATCGGGTAGCTGTCCATCTATCTTTTCTATGATGGTACCTGATTTTATCTTAGAGGATGCTTTGTCCAGCGGTCCATTTTCAATCACTTCGGCAATGCTAAGTCCCTTGCCCGTATAATTGTAATCGTAAAACAGGCCCAATGAAGCTGTTTGATCCGAGTAAGGCTTATTAGATCGATAACCACTGCCAGTATGTGAAGCATTTAACTCACCAAGCATCTCGCTCAACATTTCCGCAAAATCGTAGTTATTGGTTATAAAGGGCAGGAATTTTTTATATTCCTTATAATAAAAGTCCCAGTCTACTCCTTGTAGATCTTCAACATAGAATTTTTCTTTTAGTTGGCGCCAAGCATGATCAAAAATGTAGTCTTTCTCAGCAGTTTGATCTATTAGCATTTCCCCACTTGTTTTTAGAGGTTCAGCCTTACCCGATTCTGCATCAACTTTCATCGTTTTTCCATCTGCCAGAAGGAAAATAAATTTGCCATCAGGTGAGAGCTCCATGGAAGGGTTATTAACTCCAAGTTTAGCTAAAATTTTTGTATCTTTTGTGCGGAGTTCAGTAACCCAAAGGTCATAACCTTTGTCAAAGGAGGTAAGATAAAAAAGTTTCTCCCCATCTTTTGAAAGCGTCCAGTCATTTGCAGAGGAAGTATAGGTGGTCAGTCTTTTTTTACGATCGGTGAGATTATCCCAGTCAATAGTAATTTCTTTTTTCAGAGAATCCTTCTCTACCTTAGAAGCTGATTTCTTTTTTTTGTCTGCCGATTTTGCTTTTTCTTCAGTCTCTTTTCCTTTTTTATCTTTTTTTGTTTCTTGTTCTTTCAATAAAGCAAATTCCTCTTTTGAGAGATTGAAACGATCAAAGGCTTCTTTAGAAAAAAACATAGCATACACATCACCACTCACAATACTACCGCTCTGCTGGAGTGTTCCTTCCCGATCAGATCCCCATATCATCGCTTTTCCATCCATTATCCACTTGGGCATAAAATCGTCATATCCGCTTAGTGTAAGATTGTGGATATCACTTTTCCCATCAGAAGCAACCAAACCAATTTCATGAGTCATTACACGTTCCGGACAGCCAAACTCAACAAGAAACCATTTCCCGTCGGGCGACCACTTGTAATACTGATCACCATCGGCATATGAATAATTTTTATCCGCCGTCATGATGATGCGTGTCTTTTTTGACTTCAGATTGATAACTTTGAGTACAACGCGGTTCTCAAGATATGCAACTTCTTTACCATCGGGAGAGAATGCCGGTTGGTACTCTTCTGCTGCGGTAGCGATTACAGGTTCTTCCTTTAATACGGTTGATACGTAGAAATAAGGTTCTTCTTTTCGTGTAATTGTAGTAGTGTAAATGTTCCAACTATTATCTTTTTCGGCCGCGTATACCAACGAGCGTCCATCGGGACTGAAACTAACGCTACGTTCCTGCCAGGGTGTATTGGTAATACGTTTTGTAATGCCTCCTTCAATACTTGTTACGAATATTTCTCCGCGGAAGATATAAGCAAACTCTTTACCGTTCGGTGATAACTTAGCTTCGGTAAAGTTCTCATTAACCTGCACATTTTTCTCAACGGGTGTTCGTCCATCATTTGCAATAGTTATTTTTATTTTTTGAGGCTCGCTACCTGGTTTCAAAGTATATATTTCACCATTATAACTAAAGCAGAGGATATTATTTGTGGAGCTGGTCAGAAATCGCACGGGATTTTTTGTAAAATGAGTCAATGCTTGATTCTTTAAAGGAGCAGTGAGAGAACTTTTAAAAACATTGAAGGATCCGTTTTGTTCACTCAGATAGTAGTAATCATTATCGTTGGAATCGAAAACAGGATTTCGGTCCTCACCGTTGAACTGGGTTAGTTGAGTATATTCTTTTTTATTGAAATCATAACTCCAGATGTCATGAGTTACTGATGAAGTATGGTGTTTCCGCCAGAGATTTTCATAACCTTTTATATCATCGTAGATTAATTTATCGCCGGTTCTGCTGATTGTCGCATTAAGAGCAGGAGTAGTAAGAATCTGGGATACTTTTCCTCCGGTTACGGGAACGCTATATAGTTCACTCATAAGTGAACTTGGAAATTGAGCATTTGTTACCAAATCCTGCCTGTAAGAAGAAAATAGTATATTTTTATTATCCGCAGTAAAACTAGAGGGTATTTCGCTACTCGAATGAAAAGTCAGGCGCTTGGCTTCACCGCCGGAGGATGGCATGATGTAAACATCAAAATTGCCATAACGGTCTGAAGCAAAGGCTATGTTCTTTCCATCTTTGCTCCATACCGGAGAATACTCATACGATTCGCTGATTGTTAAAGGAAATGCAGTTCCTCCGCTTGAAGCAACTGAATAGATGTCACCCTTATAGGTGAAAAGAATCGTTTTACCATCAGGCGATATTGCAGTATATCTAAGCCAGAGAGGGTCATTCTGCCCAAAGGCACTAACTGTTACCATTGCGACTATAAGAATAGCGAATATTTTTTTCATTGTTACTATTTATTAATAGCTAAGTAGCATACAAATACCTTTGACACTACCTGCTATGTGTTACTATCATGTTCCTTTATTTATTTTGGAGTGCAAGTTTAATTATTTTTTGTTGAAAAATCAATTATTTTTTTAATTAGTTACTTATTTTATGTAATTAAGTAGTGTATCTAGTCTATCACTAGATAGATTTTTCTTCATTTTTCGTGGACTGATCTCTTGTTACCGCAGCTTCCGCCATATACTCTTTAGGAGATACTCCATAGAATTCTTTAAATGAATTAGAGAAATGAGAAAGGCTGGAGAATCCTGTGGTATAAGCAATTTCGGATATATTGATTTTTTTTTCGGCAAGTAGTGTCGCAGCTTGTTTCAGTCGGATACTTTTGATAAAGTCACGAGCTGACTGATTGGTCAGTTCTTTTAACTTGCGATGCATGTGTACTCTACTCATTCCCACATGTTCGGCAAGCATTTCCACATTCAGGTTAGGATCGGATAGATTTTCATTTATCACCTTCATAACCTTATTTATAAGTGTTTCATCAGAAGATTTTAGTTCAATCTTTTGAACTTTGCTTTGTAGCTGTTCCCGCCCACTGAATTTATTTTTCAGCATTTCTCTGTTTTCTATTAAGTTCTGTACAGTTGTTTTTAATAATTCTGTATTAAATGGTTTCACAATGTAGGCATCTGCGCCAATTTCCAGCCCTTCAATCCGATCTTCTGTTTTAGATTTTGCAGTAAGTAAAACCACAGGAATATGGCTGATATTAATGTTCTGCTTAATTTTTTTACATAGCGTAATTCCGTCCATTTCTGGCATCATTACATCACTGATTATTAAATCAGGCATCTCTTTCAGAGCCATATTCAGTGCTTCTTTACCATTGAGGCTTTCACTGATCTTATATTCGTAAGATAATTCATCTTTAATGAACTGACGTATTTCGTCTTCATCTTCAACAACCAAAACCCGGAACCGTGTTTTTGATTTTATCTTTTTCTTTTCTATATTCTCCTCTTGGTCAAATTGATAGGTGGGAATTATAGAATGATGTACATTAACCGGTGATTCAGCATCTTGGGGATCCTCAAAGTCATCAAGCCTTAAGTGACTACAGCCAAGAGGCAGACGGATAATGAAGCGACTACCTGTTCCTTCTTCTCTGTTTTCAGCCTTAATTGTACCGTGATGGAGTTCCGCCAGCGAGCGTGACAGATGCAGACCAATTCCGGTTCCGGAATTGGAATTGGTAAGATCATTGTTTATTTGATAGAATCGTTCGAATATTTTTTCTATCTTATCACTATCTATTCCTATGCCGGTATCGCTAACTACAATTTCAAAATATTTTCTTAGCGGTCCTTTTATTGATTCATCTTTTCCTGTAGATAATTCTACTTTGATTTCTCCATTTTCGGGGGTATACTTAAATGCATTAGAAAGGATATTGAGCAATATTTTATCGAAGTTATTAAGATCAATCCACACTTTAAGGTCCTTGTCCTTATGATAAAATGAGAATTGGATATTCTTTTTCTGTGCCTGATATTCGAAGGTTGTCATCAAGTCATCAATGAATCCCACAATATCCGTTTCTCTGAACTTCAGATGCATTTGCCCCTTATCCAGTTTACGGATATCCATTAACTGATTAACAAGGCGCAGAATACGTTGTGCATTTCGATAAATCATCAGATATGTTTTCTTTTTTTCTGAATCTTTGTTTTCGGTGATTAGTTTCTCCAATGGGCTGATAATAAGTGTCATCGGAGTACGAATTTCATGAGATATATTGATGAAAAATTGTAGCTTTGCTTCGTTTATTTGTTCAGCATGCTCCCTCCGCATTATTTCCTGTCGATGGCGGATACGAGAAAGAATATATATGGTTATACCGAAAAGCAATAATCCAATGAGCAATGCATATATGCAATATGCCCACCAGGATTGATACCAAGGTGGCGTTATAATAATGGTTACTTCTTTAGTTTTTGAAACATAGTCATTGTTACGTGCTCTAAATTTGAATTTGTATGTTCCAGGACTCAGATTTGTAAAGCTTGCCCTGTTCATCCCGGGACGTGTACTGATCCAATTGGGGCCAAGTTCTTCCATTTGGTATTCATACACAATTCTCTCTGGATTACTGAAATCCAAGACAGATAGCTCGAAACTAAAAGCATTATCTTTGTATGAAAGCACAAAAGTATCTTCATCAATTACCGCTTTCGTAATAATATTGTTTTTTCCGGATTTATCTCCAATTCTTACCGGTTTTTCAAATTTGTAGAAGTCTGTTATAACAACATTTAGTTTGGTCACTTTGTCAACAATCTCTTTTGGATAAAAATAAGTGATCCCTTTGATTCCACCAAAAAATATCTCACCATTAGCCGCTTTAAATCCTGCCCCTCTGTAGAATTCATTACTTTGTAATCCGTCGAACGAATAATAATTGATAAATTTCTTTTCATTATGTATAAACTTGGATATTCCATAATGTGTGCTAAGCCACAAGTTCCTTTGTTTATCCTCAAACATGGAGCAAATAACGTTACTGGGTAGTCCTTCGTTAACGGTATAGTGTGTGAATTCTTTTGTTCTTTTATCAAAACAGGCTAATCCTTCCGAAGTTCCTATCCAGATTTTATGAAACGAATCTTCAAGCAGAGTAAATACAATATCTCCTGGTAATTTGTTATCTAAACTTGAATAAGACTGATAATTCTTATTTTTTGGATTATAGCAGCACACACCTTTATAAGTGCCTATCCATATTAAACCCTCACTATCTGAGATTACACAATTAATCCACTTACTTGGCACCCTGTTTTCTCTTGAGTCTTTGTCGTCAATGCGCGACGGATGGTGGGTAAGCTTATTGTTTTTTAGGTTTAAGCTATATACCCCATATCCATAAGTACCGATCCATAAATTTTTATTTTTATCTTCAGATATGCACGACACTTTATCATTGGGAACATCCTTTTCATGGGGGAATAATTCTTTTGTATATAAGCAGGTATTGTTTTTTCTGTTAAATTGTTCCAAACCATTAATATATGATCCTAACCACAATGTGTGGTTAGAGTCTTCGAATATACTCATGATTGTGTTTGACACAGAAGCTGAATTATTTGTCTGGGTATAATGTGTCGCCTTTTTACCATTATTACTTATTCCATAAAGCCCATCATTATCGGTGCCTACCCATAATGTATTATTTTCATCTTTAAAGATAGACATAACACAACTTGATCCTATGTTATTTTGTTTAAGTGACCTGTATCCAAAGTAATTAAACTTATTAGAATTTTTTGGAATAAAGTAGATACCTTTTTGAAAAAGTCCGATCCACAAATTTCCGGCTTTGTCTTCTAATATTGAATGTACTTTAGTTTTTGAGAAATCAAATAGTACCGTGTTTATCTCATAATCGTCGATGACGTTTCTTGCGTAATTATAGTTTTTCAGCCCTTGCCCGTCTGTTCCGATAAGAACTTCACCCCGCCTGTTTATTAATAAAGATTTAATTCTGAGTTTTGTGGATTGGTTTTTGTATGGAATAGGTGTTATTTTTTTTGTTTTAGGATTATACACATTCAGTCCGCCTGAAAGAGTCCCGATAAAAATGTTTCCTACTTTATCTTCACATAGGCATGATATGTTATTATTTGTAATTACATTAGGAGCGCTGAACCACTTTATTTTTCCCGTATAGGGATTATATGTATTAAGTCCTCTATTTTCTGACCCAATCCACAGCTGATGTTTGGAATCCTCAAATATATCAGTCAGAAAAGAGCTGCATAAATTTTTTGATATATTTTCTTCTACAGTAAATATATCAGCTCCTTTTTTTATTGAAATAAGTCCTTCTCCTGACGTAGTCATCCATATATCGCCTTTTTTAGATTCTAAAATGGAAATTACCTGAGGGTGAATTTTCTGTTTATTTCTATATACATCAACTTCTTTAAACGAATCACTGGCTCTGTTGTATAAGAGTAAACCATTGATGCAGCAGACCCAGAAGCGTCCCTGACTATCTTCATACATGGTTTTAACGTAGTTATTTTTTAACGATGTGTTATCTTTTGATATGTTTTTATAGATTGTAAACTTGGTACCGTCAAATTTATTAAGGCCGTCTTCGGTAGCAATCCATATAAACCCTTTTCTGTCTTGGTAGATTTTATTAATCAAGCTGTTAGATATATCTTTATCGGTTGAATAGAATTTCTCGACCTGAGCAAATCCCTTTTCTGAAGCAGATAAGAATATAATTATATAAAGAAAAAAAAGAAGAATGTTTTTCATAGTTTGTTCTTAGATTAAATTCTATACAAAATTATAAAAATAAATAGATTTATTGCAATTATTGCAATGAATCATAGTGAATCAGACTAAATGTTACTATTATAATAAAATATGTAACGTGAAAATAAATAGATGTAACGATGTATAAACTTTTAGATACAATTATATGGCCAAAAAAGATTCAAGAAACATATCTTTGTAGTGTTGATAAAAAATGTTGAACGCCTTAAATAAATAATCGTATGAAAACTTAAAACTCCTTTGGTTACCCTTAAATTTATTTTTTTTCATTAACTAACTATTAAAATGAATTTTCATTATGAAAAACACTAACAGAACAAGACCTTTAGGTTTTTTATTTCTATTTTGTTTTATTCCTCTATGGACCTTTTCGCAGGTAATTACTATAAAAGGTGTAGTAAAAGACACTAATGGCGAAGAACTTATAGGAGTAAATGTACTTCAAGTTGGAACAAGCATCGGCACAATTACAGATATTAATGGCAATTATACCCTTCAGGCGAAAAGTGATGCAAAATTAAATTTTTCTTTTGTTGGTTATACTACTCAGACAGTTCTGGTTTCAGGGCGTACCATAATTAATATAACATTAAAGGAGAATGCAAAAATATTGGATGATGTTGTAGTGGTAGG
>JAATGU010000008.1 GCA_015654535.1 Bacteroidales bacterium | reverse complement strand
TACACATGAAAAAAAATATAATAAACGTATTTTGCTAATATCTTTAAAAAGAGACTTTATCTTATTAACATTTAAAATCAATACACATGAAAAAAAAATTACTCAAAGGATTTATTGCTACCTTTATAATCATGGCAGGTAGCATGAACGTAAATGCTCAGGAATGGAATTTCAGTAGCGGAAGTTTTGGAGTTGCGACATCTTATACAGAAACAACAACAGTCGATGGACTAACAATTTATGCAACAAGTACAGCATCATTTAGTATTGCTGCAAGTAGCAAACAAATAGAAGATTATGCATTTACTTATTGTATAAAGACAGGCGGGACAGGAACATTCGATGCAACATCTGGATTACCTGTAAGCCGGATACTAGCATTTCCAGTAAGTGGAAATACAAATATAAAGATTATAGCTACTCACGCTTCTAACAGTGGTGATAATCGCTTCTTAGTTGTTGCTGCAGGAAGTAAAACAAATGAAGTGGGAAGATTAGAAGTTACGCCTGGAACTTTAAGTAGTCAAACATTTACCTATACTGGCGGTGCTACCACGATCTATCTTTTTTCTGCTAGTAGCGGCATTAATATTTATCTCATTAAATTATTAGAAGTTCCTACCGGCATAGTAGAAACTAAAAAAGACCTTGTCTCAACCGAGTATTTTGATACCACCGGATTGAAAACAAATAAAAATGCAACAGGTCTTATTTTGGAAAAAAGGACCTATTCAGATGGTTCAATCAGCACCATAAAGACATTGAATGAGAAATAATTAGCTGATAACCAATTGATTCATCTTAAAGTCTTATAACTTTTTACTGCAATTATCATGATACAGTAAAAAGTTATAAGACTTCGTTTCGTTTATTAAAACAAGCAAGTTTCAAAATTGGAACAGCGTTTTTTTCCTATATATAAATGGTTATAATTACCCCTACTACAATTTTTCTTATCAGTCAACAAAATATTCATCGCTCTAAAAACTTGATCCTTATCACAAAGATAGAATCTATTGAGATTTTAAGAGTAACTATCTAGCCAAGTTAATTGAAAAAATAAGTTAGAGCACATTTCTCCGACAATTAGTCTTATAAAGACAAAAAATGTAATGCTAAAAACAATAATTACACAAGTATTTTTTAACTCAAATATATCTTTGTGCCGATGAATTAACATTTTTGAAAATAGAATTTAAAATCACATTTCTAATATCAAACAAAAAAAATGCAAAGAATGTCTTACAATCTCACAAACATTCGCGCCTTGCTGCTTATACTATTTGCAGCATTATCGCTTAGCGTATCGGCGCAGAACATTACTGTAAAAGGTACTGTGAAAGACAAAAGCGGAGAACCTATAATAGGTGCCTCCGTGGTAGAAAAGGGTACAACAAATGGCACCATGACTGATCTTGATGGTAAGTTTACCCTAAAAATTTCCGGGAAAAAGCCACTAAAAGCAAGCTATATTGGGATGAAATCTCAAGAAGTTGTAATTAAAGGTAATACCACAATTGACATTGTCCTTGAAGATGATGCTGTTACACTGAATGATGTAGTAGTTATTGGTTATGGAACTGTCGCAAAGAAAGATTTAACAGGTTCTGTTTCGTCCATTAGTGCTAAAGATTTAGCTTCAATCCCTGTAACTAATGCGGCAGAAGCTATTACAGGAAAATTGGCAGGTGTACAAGTCACTACAACTGAAGGTTCACCTGATGCAGAAATTAAAATTCGCGTGAGAGGAGGAGGGTCACTTTCTCAGGATAACTCACCTCTGTATATTGTAGATGGTTTCCCTGTAAGCAGTATTAGTGATATCGCACCAACAGATATCCAATCTATTGATGTACTAAAAGACGCATCTTCAACAGCTATTTACGGTGCACGTGGAGCCAATGGAGTTATTATTATTACCACTAAATCCGGCAAAGAAGGTAAAGTTCAGGTATCATTAAATACCTCTTTTGGAGTAAAAAAAATAGCAAAAGAACTAGACGTTTTAAATCCATATGAATATGTGATGTATCAATATGAACTTGATCCACAAACTGGAGGTTCACCTACTACATTCAATAGTTATTATGGTGTATATGACGATCTAAACATCTATAAATCAGATAAAGGAACAAATTGGCAAGACAAAGTTTTTGGGCGTACCGGTAACCAACAGAACTATAATCTGAGTGTCAGTGGAGGATCTAAAGCCACGAAATTCAATATCAGCTACACTCGCTCAGATGAAAAAAGTATTATGATTGGGTCCGGCTTTGAAAAAAATAATATAAATGCAAAAATTAATACAGATATAAATAAATGGTTAAGCCTGGACTTTAGTGCTCGTTTATCTTATCAAGTAATCGATGGTGCAAGTGTATCTAATGGGTCCGGTTCAAACACAAAATTACGTAATGCTGTTAAATATGCTCCGACAAAAGGACTGAGAGGCTTTGATTCAAACCTTGATGATGAAGATGCCAATAGTGCAGAATCATCCAGTTTACTTTATGACCCGGTTCAATCGGTTAATGATGAATACAGAAAACAAAAGAAGTTTTCCAATTATTACAATGCAGGATTAAACTGGAACATAACAAAAAGATTAACAGCAAGAGGTGAAGGTGGATATAGCTTTGCTTATGCGGATGTAGATAACGTGTATGGACCTTCGACTTCCACGTCAAAAAACAATGGTGGCCAACCGATTTTAGTTTTAGACAAGGACAGGACTCAAAGTTGGAGAGAGGCTTTTACTCTTACTTATGATAAAAAAGATTTGCTGTGGAAAGACAAATTAAATCTGTTGATTGGACAAGAGATTACTTCTTCACAAACAACTACCAATACAGCGGAGTCACGTTATTTCCCTTCAGAAATGAGCATTGGAGAAATTTTAGCAACTCCCTCTTATGGTAAACCCCAGCCAACAACAACTTTTATAGGTGCAGATGATCGTCTTGCCTCTTTTTTTGGACGTATTAACTATACAGTTATGGATAAATATTTATTTACTGTTACTGTGCGTACCGATGGGTCCAGTAAATTTTTAAAAGGTCATCAATGGGGATATTATCCATCTGCAGCTGCAGCATGGAGAATCTCTGATGAATCATTTATGAAAGAAAATGAGGAGTGGTTATCTAATCTAAAATTACGCTTAAGTTATGGTTCTGCGGGGAATAACCGCATACCTAATTCCTCTACCAAACAAGTTTACTCTGCATCAACAGATAAATATTACTACCCTGGTGAAGAGATAGCCAATCAATTAGAGCCAAGTAGTTATTTGCCTAATCCTGATTTGAAGTGGGAAACGACCTATACACGTAATATTGGACTTGACTTTGGACTATTTAAAAACCGTCTTTCCGGAACTTTGGATCTATATTGGAACACAACGAAAAATTTATTAATCGCAGCTCCATTAGCAGCCAACAGTGGTTATAAATATCAATACCAAAATTTTGGTCAGACCTCTAATAAGGGAATTGAACTTTCTTTGCAAGGCTACATTGTAGACACAAAAGATTTTTCACTATCTGCAACATTTAACATAGCTTTCAACAAAAACAAAATTGACAAATTTGTTAATGGTAGCTCTACTAAGAAGGCATACACTTCAGGATGGAATGGAAGTGCCGAGCCTTTAGAAGATTTTCTAGTTGAGCAAGGTGGTTCTGTTGGTAAAATCTATGGATATGTAACTGATGGCATGTATACATTTGACGACTTCACTTTCGATACAAGCAAAAATAAATGGATACTTAATGACGGAGTAGCTGATAATAGCGCAATCACTTCCTCAGGTAATTATTTTGGTCCAGGTGCTTTAAAATTTAAAAATATAGCCGATAAAGATAATAATATAGTAGACCAAAATGATAAAACGGTTATAGGTGATACTAATCCTATTCATACTGGTGGTTTCAGTATTTCAGCCCGATATAAAAATTTTGATGTTTCGGCTTTCTTTAATTGGTCATATGGCAATGATGTTTATAATGCCAATAAACTGGATTATTCAGCACAATTACTTTCACGTAAATATCAAAACCTTATCTCTGAGATGGATCTAACTCATCGTTTCACCACTATCGATCCGCTTACAGGATACAATATTTATTATGGATCGAATGCCAATCCTGAACGCTTGAAAGAACTAAACCAAAACGCCAGCATATGGATGCCTCTTCACACAAATACTCCTCTACATTCATGGGCCGTTGAAGATGGATCATTTTTACGTCTCAATAACGTTTCAATCGGTTATAATCTTCCTAAATCGCTCATGAAAAAACTACAAATAGAATCTCTGAGAGTTTATGTAACAGGTTACAATCTGCACTGCTGGACAAAATACTCCGGCTATGATCCGGAAGTAGATACTCGTAGTAAGAATAATCCTCTGACTCCGGGTGTCGACTATTCAGCTTATCCAAAGAGTCGTACATTCGTTGGAGGTATTAATTTAACATTTTAATTAAACGATCATGAAGAAAATAATATATTTATTAATAGTAGCCTTCAGCATGACTGTTGTATCATGTGAAGACTTTCTTAATACTCAATCACCTTCGGAACTAACTCCGGAAGTTACGTATTCGTCTGTTGTTTACACAGAGAATGCTTTACTGGGTGTGTACGCCAAGCTTATTTTAGATAAAACATACGGCGCTCGTTTCCCACTAAACTATGCAACGAATTCAGATGTAGAAATTGTAGGAGCAGATGCAACTAGTTATAAAGAAGCAAAAAACAGAGGCTTATCTAATTATATGGGAACTCCCAGCAACTCATCATTGGATTGTTGGCAAGAATCTTATGCTTTAATTGAAAGAGCAAACCTTTGTATTGAAGGGATAGAAGGAAGTCCTATTCTCCAAGGAACAGATAAAGAAAAAATTGCCACGATGCTTGCATTTAAAGGTGAAGCATTAACGTTAAGGGCAATGGTTTATTTTGATTTACTCCGCAATTTTGGTGACATTCCATTCAAAACAGAAGCAACCAAATTAGACGGATCAAACATTTATCTTGCTGCTACAGATAGGGATGAAATTATGGATACTTTGTTAGTCAATCTTCAGGAAGCTGAACAAAATGTCCCGTGGGTAGGAACAGGAAACTATGCTAGTACAGAACGTGTTACCAAAGGGTTTGTTAAAGGACTTATTGCTCGTATAGCACTTCAAAGAGGAGGTTATTCTATACGTAACAAGCCAGGGTATCCGACTGAAAGAGGATCTGACTGGCAAAAATATTATGAATTAGCAAATAAAGAATGTAAAGAAATTCAAGAAAATGGCACTCATAAGTTAAATCCATCTTATAAAAATGTTTTTGAAAAACTAAATAAGCTTGAACTGGACCAAACATACTATGAAGATATGTTTGAAGTAGCTCATGGTTTATCAAGCAGTGGTGAAATGGGGTATTCCATTGGAGTACGTTTCTATACCAATACCAAATATGGATTCCAGAATAACAGTAATGTAGTTTGTACCACAGCAATGTATTTTTACTCTTTTGACCAAGAGGATCTTCGCCGTGACGCCACGGTTGCTTACAATGTATATAGTAATGGTACAGGAGATTTAAAAGAAATAATGATCACTAATCCTTTTGGATTTAACTTTGCTAAATGGGATCAAAGAATGATGGGAAGTGAATTTCTTTCCCAAAATAAACAAGCAACTAACAAAGCCGGGTATGGTATAAACTGGGTAATAATGCGCTATTCTGATGTGTTATTAATGCTCGCTGAGACAGAAAATGCTTTAAATGGAGGTCCTACCGATATTGCCCGTGCAGCTCTTAAGCAAGTTCGTGCCCGTGCTTTCTCTTCTGAAGACAAAGCTATAAAAGTTGATGCATATGTAGATAATCTTTCTGGAGAAGAGGACTTTTTCAATGCTATTGTAAATGAACGGGCATGGGAATTCGGAGGTGAAGCGATCCGCAAATATGATCTTATTCGCTGGAATCTACTAATGAGTAAAATACAAGATTCACGTGATCAGTTCTCACGCATGATCTATAAACAAGGCGAATATAGTTTTATGCCTGCAACTCTTTATTTTAAATATGATGTTGCTGGTGAGAATTTGGTAAAATCCGATATTAATTTCTATGACGGAACAGTAGATAAAACTAGTGATCTAACATATCAGAGCATTACATGGTTCGGTGGAATGAAAGCCTCAGATGTTACTAAATATACTGAAATAGCAACCGTGTTTAGTAGTGGCCTGAAAAAAGAAATAAACGGAGTAGCTGATAACAGGCACTTGTATCCACTATCCACCACAACAATAAGTGACTCTAATGATAAATTAAAAAACTCATATGGTTGGTAAATCAATAATTAAATTGAAAAAGAAATGAAAATAAATAATAGATATATGAAACTATCAGGCTTGCTATTTATAGGCAGCCTGATACTCCTCTCCTCCTGTAAGGACTGGGATTTTGATGCAGACAGTAGCTTTAATAAGTTGTTTCGTACTCCTAAAATAGAAACAACGGTACTAAGTGCCACTACTGCAACACTAACCTGGAGTAGTGTTCCCAAAGCCGATTCCTATATTGTAGAGTTAAGCAGAGACAGTTTGCAGTTCACTACAAATTTAAAAACATTCGGTGCTGATAACTCAATTACTACAAATACCTTTGTACTTACTGATCTAGTAGGTGGAACTCGCTATTCTGTGCGCATTAAATCAATATCTAATGCTGGTATTCCTTCTTCTGAATTTGCCACGCTAACATTCAAGACTCCGTCAGAACAACTATTTAATGATGTTACTGCTATTTCGGGGTCAAAAGCGACTCTTAGTTGGAAAGCGGGAGAAGCAGTTACTCATTTAGGCTTAAAGGCATCAGGAAAAGATTCCGTTCGTATAGATTTAACTGCTACCGAGATTGAACAAGGAACAATAATTCTGGAAGGCTTGACTCCTTCTACTGATTATACTGTCAATCTTTGGAATAATGAGACAAAACGCGGATCAAAGAAGTTTACTACAACAGAGAATTTTCCTGATGGATATTCTGTTGTTAAACTTGCTGTAACAGACAGTATACCTAAAGTACTTGCTTCTCTACAGGGCAATGTTGTTTTGCTGTTTCCCATTGGATCAAACTTTCAATTAGCAGGATCTATGGCTATTCCAGCAAATATTAGTTCCATCATATTCTGGGGAGCCACAGGAGGTACTACAAAAGCACAATTCCATCCAAAAGGGATCTCAGCTGCTGGAAACTTAGATCTACTAAGATTCTATAATCTGGATCTAAGTAATACAGATGCTAATAATGATTATATTGTGAATCAAGCAATAACTACAGCTATCAATTCATTAAGCATTGAAAACTGTACAATCTCCAACACTAGAGGTATCGTACGTGTTCAAACAGCTGGTAACAGTAGTAATATTGGAACAATAGAAATTACAAATAGTATAGCAACTAATATTGGAAGCTACGGAGTCGTTAATGCTAAAGATATGACCAGTACCAAAATCGGCAATATATCTATTAGCAAATCAACTTTCAATGGAATAAATGCCAGTGCTATACTTAATGTATCTCAAGCAAATGTTTATATATTTATTGATCAATGTACATTCTATAATATTGCAGCTAACACTAAAACATTTATTGATGTGAATAAGATTGAGACAATCTTCCCTACAATTAAAAATACAATTTTTGCAAAGTTATACGACTATGCAGATGGAAAGAGTGTCAAAGCTTGTAGTTTAAAGGATAAGATTACGGCAGAAAATGTATACACTACAGCTGACTGTCCTTATACCTCAGGATACAGTATTGGAAATATTTATGATAAAAGTTCTACTGATTTATTTGAAGATGTATCAAGCGGGAACTTTAAGATTAAAGATCCTTCATTTGCTGGTGCGGAAACAGCTGGCGACCCTCGCTGGAAAAACTAAGTTCTCTAAACAATAAAATGTCCCGTTCTAAATATAGAGTTAATCTGTATTTTAGAACGGGACATTCTATTAAACGTTATAAAGTACATAAAGGAAAGTATTTATTAGAAGTGTCCAGAGATTTATAGAAAGATGTCTGTACTCTTGGTTCAAAGAGTCTGGACATATTACAATACTATTTTTATTTGTTTAAAAAGTCACGCAGTCAC
>JAATGU010000105.1 GCA_015654535.1 Bacteroidales bacterium | reverse complement strand
CGATAAATTGATGGCAGCTCAGCAGAAAGCTGACGAAATAAAAAAGCGTTTAGATACAGTTTCCGTTTTTGCGGAAGTGGAAAACGGAGCAATCCGCATTACAGCAACAGCGAATAAAACTGTCACTGCTATAGAGATAAATGAAGATTTCTTTAAACAGGCAGATAAAGAAGAGCTGGAAGAGTTACTGTTAACAGCTGTAAACAAAGTAATGCTACAAGCAGAAGAGGTAAGTGCGACAGAAATGCAAGCGGCAACAAAAGATATGCTGGGCGGTTTAGGTGGAATGTTTGGCAATTAATTAAAATATACAATAATGAAATATACATATTACGGACAGTCGTGCTTCCTTATAGAGACTGATGGAAAGAAGTTTCTTTTTGATCCATTTATTACTCCGAATCCAAAGGCAGCAGCAATTGATACTAAAGCCATTGAGGCAGATTATATACTGGTAAGTCATGGCCATGGCGATCATGTGGCAGATCTTGAATTGCTGGCTAAGCAAACAGGTGCATTAGTTATTACTAATCCTGAAGTTGCCGACTGGGCAGGTAAACAGGGGATCACTAATATCCATCCAATGAATTTCGGCATTACCAAATTCGATTTCGGTAAGGTCCGGATGGTTTGGGCTACACATTCAAGCTCTATGCCTGATGGAAGTTACGGCGGTAATCCTGCTGGTTTTGTATTGGAGATTGGCGGTAAGGTGATTTATTATGCTGGCGACACTTCACTGAATGCAGATATGAAATTACTGGCAGAACTGTATAACCTGGATTATGCAATTTTACCTATTGGTGGTAATTATACTATGGATGTTGATGATGCGCTGATTGCTACAAAATATATCAACTGTGACCGTGTAATTGGGGTGCACTATAATACTTTCCCTGTTATTGAAATTGATACCGAAGAAGCGGTAGCGAAATTCCAAAGAGAGAATAAGCAATTGTTCTTGCCTGCTATCGGCGAAACTATTGAGCTGTAAATAAAAAGCTGATAAGAAAGGTGAAAACGAGTACCCCGCAATTTCCCTCTCTTATCAGCTATAAAATTCTTTAATCAAATAGCCCCCTCATTTTACAATTGGATTTTATCCCTTAAACCGGAATATCTCTTGTATCAAAAAAGCCTTTTTTTTTGGAAATAATGGTCATTTAAACAGTCTTTTATGGTCTGCTTAAATTCAGGGGGGACGCAAATTGCGTATCTTTTACTTTTGAAGTACACGCAGCAAATACACCTACAAAAGCGATTAGCACAATATAATTTCTCATAATTAAGATAATTACCGTATTTCAACAATTTCATATTATCGTAACAGCAATAATGACGATTGACCTAAATTTCAAACCTCTCCATTTTGGATACAGCAAATTTCCCATCTTCAACCTGAGTAATGTGGAGATCAAAACTATTACCTGTAGCTCTAAATATCAATTTTAGCATAATTGCATTGTTTATGGACTTAAAGTCACCAATCTCTACCAGAGGCACAGGCTTAAATATGTCCATTTTCCGAATGATATCCATTGGCTTAGTGCTTTCGGGTAACAGTATACATTCTCTACTACTTACCACAATACGCCCATTTATCGGAAACTTCTTTGATTGAACAATTCGAAGAGGCTGATTATAGTAAGCTATGGCTAATTTGTTCTTTTTCAAGACATAATCAAGCGAAAACATTAACAGTTTATCAAAGTGATTACCAGGCACCTTTTTACTAGCACCAGTTCCTATACAATTACATAGAAGAAGAAACGTGAGAATAAACCCACAGTTAGCGAATTTTTTCATTTTTTATTTATATAAAATATAAGCAGAAACAAACCACAGCAATTTTTCTTTTTTATAAGCTACAAAAGCGCCAATTAAGTAAACAGTCCATCGTATAATACAGAATTCTTAAAATCAAGTTTCCAAACACCTTTCTCTAGTTTAAACACCGTTCCTGAACCAGACTAAAAGAATGACCTGGAGTATAAATCATCTTTAATTAGCAATCCCTTTTTGAAGGATAACTGAACTCAACAGGAATCAATTGCTCTCGGGTAAAGCTGGTATCCAACGGATTAAAGTCAACTCCTAACAGAAAGTGTCAAAATTCCAAAGAGAGAATAAACAGCTATTTTTACCAACTATCGGTGAAACTATTGAACTATAAAATAAAAGCTGATAAGAAAGGAAGGAAACGGGAATTAGCTACCTTTCCTTTCTTATCAATATCGAATGCTACATTAAAATTCACCATCCTGTATTACGGAATCCTTAAAATCAAGTTTCCAAACTCCTTTCTCCAGTTTAAATCTCCGTTCTTGAATTAACCTAAAAGAATCACCGGGCGTGTATACCATCTTCAAAAAACACTCTTTGTTTGAGGGAGAACTAAACTGAACAGTAATCATTTGCTCATGCGTATAACTTGTATCCAAAGGATTGATTTTTAGAAGTTTATTCATCCAAAACAATGTATCCCTTATTTTATAATTGGTTTTTATCACATAAACCGGAATAGCATTTGTATCAAAAGAGCCTTGTTTCTGAAAAGAATACTCATTCAGACAATCTTTTATAGCCTGCTTAAATTCAGTAGGACTAAACGGTGTATCGTTTACTTTTGAAGTACAAGCAGCAAACATACATATAGAAGCAATCAGCCAAACGTAAATTCTCATAATTAAGGCATTTCAGTATATCTTAATTCACCAGTAGCTTAATCATAGCTCACTCTCCTTCATAATTTCATTTTCAGACAGTGCTCCGACATTAAACAAATCTATCATTGGCAGATAAGTCAGAAACTCGCTACTGTTAGGCACAATTCGCTAATAATTAATCAAATATACAACTAACGCCTTAATCCGTTACAATAATTATTCAAATTGAGTAATTAATTATATAATACTTGAAGATTGGTACATAAATAGTCGCAAGAATATATATTCTAAATAATATACTTTGCTGAAAAACTATATACCATTGGCAAATAACGCCCTGTAACAGAAGTTGAATTTAAATACAACAACGTTTTGGATGATGATGCTCAAAGGCTTTAAAGTACCACAGAAATTTTTACTTAGTTCAGCGGTG
>JAATGU010000005.1 GCA_015654535.1 Bacteroidales bacterium | reverse complement strand
ATCATTTAATGCTAAACTCAAATTCTTCAGAGCTTCATTCAGAGGAGTGACGGATATGAAATTTTTCCTTTTTAGAATCGCTAAAATTTATGCATAAAAAAAAACAGATTTAACATTCCCCCAAGAATGCAAACTGATCCATAGAAACTCGTAGAGCAAACTACAATAAAGAGTACACTTATTTATTATTAGCTCTACTCTTTAATTAAACAAGCAGTACGTACATTTAAAAATTCTCCAAGAGAAATGAATAAAAATATATAGATAAATCATTCTGTAAAAAAGCGATATTGGCCAAGATCTCAAACATCGTTCATAAAATTATTATATAAATACAGAATAGTTGCATCCTAAAAATCCGTTTACTATATTTGTAGAATACAATCGTTCACAACAATGAAAAATCGCAGTCGTTTAATTCAGGATGGAAAGTCAGGTATGGGTAATGTACTTTATTGGATGAGCAGGGAGCAAAGAGTTAACGACAATGCCGCTCTAATCTTCGCTTCTTATTTGGCCAAAGAGAGTGGAAAACTGTTGGAAGTACTTTTCGTAATCGATGACACCTATCCTGGTGCAAACCTCCGGAGTTTTTCTTTTATGATAGAGGGATTACAAGAAGTAAAAATTCAGCTAGAATCTCTAGGTATTCCTTTCTATCTGAGAATGGGAGAGGTTCCGTCGCAAACTTCTGAATATATTAATCTTCACAAAAATTCAATTGTGATCATAGATTTTAATCCCCTTCGTCACGCCATTCTTTGGAAAGCCGAATTACTTCCTTCAGTCTCTATTCCTATTTATGAGGTAGACGGGCACAATATTGTCCCTTGCTGGATAGCCTCTGGCAAACAAGAGTATGCTGCCCGGACCTTTCGCCCAAAGGTCAATAAACTTTTAGGAGACTATCTCTACCCTTTCCCCAAAACGGAAACACTGAGACAAGAATCCTCTTTGAAGATTGAGTTTGTTGATTGGAAAGAAATTCTCTCTTCCCTAAATATTGATCGAAATATTTCTCCCTCCTTAAAAACGGCTGGAGAAAACGCCGCTCAAAGAGCGTTACAACTATTTATCAATGAACGGATAAAAGATTATGCTGTAGCACGCAACAAAATTAAAATCAATGGTTGCTCGGAATTATCACCTTATGTTCATTTTGGGCAAATTTCTGCATTGCAAATAGCCTTGGAAGTAATGAAGTTGCCCGTTGACGAAAACAGAGAGGCTTTTTTAGAACAATTGATAGTCCGCAGAGAGTTAGCCGAAAACTTTTGCTATTACAATCTTCATTATGATTCTTTTGAAGGGTTTCCTTCTTGGGCACAAAAAACATTATTGGAACATCAGTCTGATACACGGGAATATATTTATTCTCTTTCTGAATTTGAACAAGCAAAGACCCATGACTCTTTGTGGAATAATGCACAGAACACATTGGTGCAAACCGGAATCATGCACAATTATCTACGGATGTATTGGGGAAAAAAGATTCTGGAATGGTCAGCTACGGCAAAAGAAGCCATGCAAACAGCTGTTTATCTAAACGACAAATATCAACTAGACGGACGAGATCCCAACGGATATACAGGATGCGCTTGGTGCATCGGTGGTGTACACGATCGTCCTTGGTTTCGTCGTTCTATTTTTGGGAATATACGCTACATGGGATCTAAAAAATTAACCTCTTAAAATAATAAAAGGGTTACTGCTTGTGGTGGCAATAACCCGTTTTATCTTAAGTTAGTTATTTATGAAAATCTGAGAGGATCGAAACTTCACAGTTTCATCAAATTGTTGTTTTAATTAAGCACAAAAACTGTTATAGATTATATTTGCAAATGAAAATTGTCCTTTATTTTAGGAGTGTTTAGGCTCCATTGATTTAGCCAACTTGGCTATAAAATCTTCACTCATATTTCCGGTAAAATTTATAACTGTGAATTTATCATCTTCACATATTAACATTACCAGTTCAACTATTGTATATCTCTTTTTCCGAGTCATTATCTGGAAATTTTGAGATTTATCCTCAAACGAAATATATGGCTTAAACCGATTTGCATTCTTATTAAGAACACCTAAAGCTTCTTTATAATACTTCTGTCCGTTGACATTTGCCGTAAGCATTTGCATACTTTTCAACTTTGAAATCATATCCATCATTACATCTTCATCTTCCACATCTATCTTCATAACCTTCTGCATCATCTTTGGACTGATAGTTACACAAGTGAGGTTTGTATCAGGTTTATGATTCTCCAAAAAGCGAGAAGTAAAGTCCTGAGCACAGACTGAAATGGATATTAGACTCATCCAAAGTATAAAAAGAGCGCTTTTCATTATTATTCCGTAACTGAATCTTTTGGGTTATTAACCTTAAGTAAACTATCTGATGATAATTTACTCTGAGATTTATGAATACCTTCAGATACTTTCATCAATGCAGATGATATTTTTTCGTATGCCACTTCCGGATCGTTATATGTATCTTTATATGTTTCGTAATTATAATCCAAGTCATCTCCACCTAAAAACGAGTGTTGAGCTACATTTCCTAAAGTAAGCACAAAAGCCACCATCGCAGCCGCTTTCATTAGTGGCATAAAGCGACTTGTAATAGTAAGTCTTCTTGCTTTTACTACCGGAACTTCTATTGCAGCTAATACTTTAGCGTCAAAGTCGATACCTAATTTTACTTCTTCCTGCTGCATTTGTTGATATACAAACACCTCTTTATATGGAAGCAAATGAGCTGGAATCTTTTCCTGAGAAAAGAAAGAACGCAAGATCTGCTCTTCCTGAATGGAAGTTTCGCATTGCCAATATCGCTCCAACAGCTGTTCTATATACTTATAATCAATAATTTTCAATGTCTATGTATCTTTTTTTAATCCTCTGTCTTGCCCTGAAAAGATTCACTTTAACCTGTTCCTCTGTCAGCTGCAAAACTTCTGCTATTTCTTTATAACTTTCGCCTTCAATATCCCGGAGTTGCATGATCACTCGTTGTTTTTCTGGCAATTCATTAATCAATTGATGAATAATTTTTAATCTCTCTTCGTTCACTAATTGATCATAAGGGCCAGATGCTTCAATTGACTGTTCAATATCGGGGGTTAATTCCACATTTTGAGCTTCCATTTTCTGACTTCTATCTATCGCTAAATGCCTACAAACTGTTAAACAATAAGCTTCAATCGAATCAAATTGTGACCACTCATCACGCTTGTTCCACACTCGGATCATAGTATCCTGAACAACATCTTCAGCCTCAGCACTATCTAAAGTGATTCTGAGTGCCACTCGAAAAAGCTTATTTTTCAATGGCAGAATGTCGTTTCGGAAGCTGATCTCTTGCATCTCTATTTAATTGACGGGTGAGAATATAAAAAGTTACAGGTAGAAAGAAAAAAAATTAATTATTTTATAACGTGAGTTCCATCGTTACTATTAATCGCTGAGGATAAGGTTATTACAACTTGGGAAACTCCTGCATTAATTGCAGAAAAAGAATTCTCTAATTTGGGAATCATCCCTCCTTGTATCACCCCTTGGGTTACATAAGCATCAAATTCGGCACGAGTGAGCTGACGAATCACACTATTATCATCTGTTTCGTCCAGAAGCACTCCTCTTTTTTCAAAACAATAAACTAAAGTCACATCAAAAATCCCAGCCAATGCTTTAGCAGTTTCTCCTGCAATGGTGTCTGCATTTGTATTTAACATATGCCCGCAGCCATCATGAGTAAGAGGAGCTAGCACTGGAACAATTCCTTTTTTTATTAAATCTCCAAGTACAGAAGCATTAACTCGCTCCACATCCCCCACAAAACCATAGTCAACCTCCTTAACCGGACGTTTAATTGAACGAATGATATCCATATCCGCACCTGTCAATCCTAAAGCATTTACTCCTCTAGCTTGAAGTCCGGCTACAATATTTTTATTAACCAGTCCGCCATACACCATCGTCACCACTTTTAGAGTTTCGGAGTCAGTAATACGTCTGCCATTTACCATTTCACTTTCAATTCCCAGTAGAGAGGCAATCTTTGTTGCCGATCGTCCCCCTCCATGAATTAATATTTTATTTCCCTGAATAGCAGCAAAGTCATTCAGCAACTGAGTCAAAGAATCCTCTTCTTCAACCACTTTGCCACCCACTTTAATTACAATCAGCTTTTCCTTCATGATTATTCTAAATAAGTATACCCATAAAGCCCCGAACGATAATTCGACAAGAATTCTTTTCCTTCTTCCACTGTAATGCGCCCATTTTTCACAGAGGTAGTAACCCATGTTTCGAGCGTACGAACCAGTTTCTTAGGATTGTATTGCACATAATCCAATACTTCAGCCACCGTTTCACCATCTATAATTTGCTCAATGCAGTAACCTTTGTCGTTCACAGAAACATGAACGGCATTTGTATCTCCAAAAAGATTATGCAAATCACCGAGTATTTCTTGATAAGCACCCACTAAGAACACACCCATATAATAAGGCTCTTTTGCCTTTAAACTATGAACAGGTAAGTAATGCGACACATTGCGGGTAGAGATAAAATTATCAATCTTTCCATCGGAGTCACAAGTGATGTCCTGTAAGGTAGCTGAACGATCAGGTTTTTCATCTAACCGATGAATAGGCATAATCGGGAAAATTTGATCAATGGCCCATGAATCGGGAAGAGATTGAAATAGCGAAAAATTACAAAAATACTTATCTGCCAATAATTTAGATAACTGGCGGAATTCATCTGGAGCATGCTTTAAACCAGAAGCTATTTGATTAATTTCCCTGGTTATAGACCAGAAAAGGCGTTCAATCTTAGCACGGGTCTTTAAATCCACAAGCCCGTGGCTGAACAAATCCAGTGCTTCTTCCCTAATTTGCTGAGCATCATGCCAAGCTTCAAGCATCTTATTTTGATTCAAAGAATCCCAAATAGAATAAAGTTCTCTAAGCAATTCATGGTCGTCATCAGCTATTTTTTCATCATCATCCCATTCAGGAAGAGTTGCCGTTTCCAATACCTCAAAGATCAGAATAGAATGATGAGCTGTTAAAGAACGTCCTGATTCTGTGATTATATTAGGATGAGGAATGCCATTTTTATCACTGGCATCCACCAAGGTAGAGATAGAGTCATTCACATATTCCTGAATAGAATAGTTTACACTACTTTCGCTGTTAGAAGAGCGAGTGCCGTCATAATCCACACCCAGTCCACCACCAATATCAACGAACTCTACTTTAAAGCCCATAGCATGCAATTGCACATAGAACTGAGAAGCTTCCCGCAGAGCGGTCTTTATTCGGCGTATTTTAGTAACCTGACTTCCAATATGGAAATGGATTAATTTTAAACAATGCTTCAGCTCTTTCTTTTCCAGAAAGTCTAGTGCTTCTAATAACTCACTAGAAGTCAAGCCAAATTTGCTCGCATCTCCACCGGAGTCTTCCCATTTTCCGCTACCTGAAGAAGCCAGCTTAATACGTATGCCAATATTAGGGATTACATTGAGCCGTTTGGCTATTTTAATTATTAATTTCAGTTCATTCAGCTTTTCTACTACAAGAAAAATTCTTTTCCCCATCTTTTGAGCCAAAAGAGCCAGTTCTATATAACTTTCATCTTTATACCCGTTGCAAATGATTAAAGAATCGGAGTCTGTATTGATTGCAATAACCGCATGCAGTTCAGGTTTAGAACCTGCTTCCAATCCTAAATTAAATTTTTTACCATGACTGATAATTTCTTCTACAACCGGACGCATTTGATTCACTTTGATTGGATAAATAATAAAGTTCTCCGCTTTATACCCATACTCCTCAGATGCAATCTGAAAACATTTTGCCGTTTTTTCAATCCGGTTATCCAATATATCCGGGAAACGTAATAACATCGGAGCTGAAACATCTCGCAGTTGCAATTCATCAACCAACTCTTTTAAGTCAACAGCTACTCCGTCTTTTCTTGGGGTAACTACTACATGACCTTTGTCATTGATACCAAAGTACGAGGTACCCCAACCCGTAATGTTGTAAAGCTCCTCTGAATCTTCAATACGCCATTTTCTCATTTTCTAATCCTATGCTGTTTTATGTAAGTTATTAATGGTGCAAAAGTACGTATAAATCTATAGTTTACAATCGGTAAGAAGTATATTTTTACCAAATGCAAGGATTTCTTATATATATAAAACAAAAAATACTACTTTTGCACAAACAATACTGAATATAAAAATGAAAAACGAAAGCGCAAAGTTTCAGTTTGAGAACGAAATAGCCTGGGAAAATCCAGACACGGGAGTTACACGTCAAATTATGGCGTACAATGACGATATTATGATGGTCAAAGTAAAATTTGAAAAAGGAGCAATTGGTTTTGTCCACTCTCACCCTCATACGCAGGTTACTTATGTAGTAAGTGGTGTATTTGAATTTTCAAACGATGGAGAAAGCAAAATCGTTAAAGCCGGCGATGGAGTTTATATGAAGCCAAATAGTCTTCATGGATGTATTTGTATGGAAGCAGGGATTCTGATTGATACGTTCAATCCTATGAGAAAAGACTTTTTACAAAAATAAAAAGTTTTTATAATCCCAAGATCTTTCGCAACTGACAAACAGATGTCTTTATCTGGTGAGTATCCTCCAGTTCTCCAGCATCAAAAATATAGCTGGCTTTTGTATAAAAAGGTTTTCGATTTTCAAGACCCTCAATGATAAAGGTTTTGAGTTCTTCGTCCTTTTTTCCTCGCAATATGGGACGAGAATGGGTAGATACCTTTAATCGATGAAACAAAATCTCCGGGTTTACATTTAAAAAAACAGTGTCACCTTGCTGATTCATAAAATCCATGTTATCAAAAAAACAAGGAGTACCACCGCCGGTAGAAATAATTACATCCTCAAATTCAGCAATTTCATGCAGCATCTGGCGTTCTAGTTCCCGAAAGCCCTGTTCTCCTCTCTCACTAAAAATCTCCTGCACAGTTTTATGAAAACGCTCTTCAATATACCAATCCTGATCTACGAAGGAGAGGTTTAGTTCTTTTGAAAAAGCCTTCCCAAGAGTTGTCTTTCCCGCTCCCATATATCCGATTAAGAAGATCCGAGTCATTGTCCTGCTGTTTTTTTAAGATTTGAACTGCAAAGATAAAATTAAAAGGAAGAATTTTCCTACCTGCAGAGATATTATTTATCTTTGCAAAATAAATCTATTCGTAAAATTTACATTATGATCAAAAAAATAGGAATATTTTGCATTACTGCCCTAATGTTTTTCCCCTTTCCTTCTAAAGGAAATATTTTAAAAGAGACAAAAAACAGCAATCTCTACCTTCTTATCGGAACATACAATGCTGGATCAAAAGAAGGTATTTATGTATACCGTTTCAATACCCTTACTGGAGAAAACAGTTATGTGAGTGAAACCAAAGGAATATCCAATCCTTCTTACTTGACGGTATCCCGCAACGAAAAGTTTGTTTATGCAGTTAGCGAGAATGAAGTAAATAAAGCACTAGCCTACTCATTCTCTTTTAATAAGCAAGCAGGAAAGCTCATTTATCTGAATGAACAAAAGACAAATGGGGCCGATCCTTGTTATATAAACACAGATCCTACGGGACGTTATGTGATTACTGCTAATTATTCAGGAGGAAATATATCTGTCTTTAAAACTAAAAAAAACGGAGCTCTCCTTCCCGCCAATCAAGTAATTAATTTCGAGGAAAAGAACAAAGAAAATATTCATGAAACTCAGTCTCACTTGCATTGCGTGGCTTTTACACCCGATGGAAAATATCTCTTTGCCGATGATTTGGGAAAGGATCAGATTCATAAATTCAAGGTTCGGTATCCTACTAAAGAATCGGATTCAGCACCCTTTTTGCAAGTGGGTGAACCTTCAGCCTATAAAGTGGAAAAAGGATCGGGACCAAGACATCTAACCTTTCATCCCAATGGAAAATTTGCTTATCTGATTAATGAACTATCTGGTAAAGTAACCGTCTTTCAGTATCATGGTGGAGCTTTGAAAAGCATTCAATATATTGCTTCCGACACAACTTCGGGAACAAGCAAGAAGGGAAGCGCAGATATACATATGACTCCAAACGGAAAGTTTTTGTATACCTCCAACCGTCTAAAGGCAGATGGCATTGCTATCTTTAAGGTAAATCAATCAACTGGTAAATTGACAAAGGTTGGCTATCAACTTACAGGCACACATCCTCGAAACTTCATTATCACCCCTAATGGGAAATTCTTATTAGTGGCCAATCGAGATAGTAATTTCATTCAAATTTTTACTATCAATGCCGAGAATGGTCTTTTGAAAGACACAGAAAAAATAATTAAAATTGATCGTCCAGTATGCCTCAAATTTGCAACAATGAAATAGTAAGTTTCAGCATAAATCGGACCTTTTCTTCCGCACTCTACAAAAAAGGAGAGTGCGGAAGAAATATCATCCTAATTTCTATTTGATTCGTATAACATAAGTAAATATGGTTGGTATCGCATGCACTATATATTGTTCAAGCGGTCGGGGACCACATCCGTTTGACCCGACACCCAGAGTATGCTGGCTAATGCAGAGCACCGTCCAGTCGCTTTTAGGGAGATCGATGCGATAGGTTTCCGCCTGTAATTGCTCATCGCTGTATGGAATAGCTGACATCTGTAACGGAGTCTCAACAGCCGAAATTGTGAGCCCGGTATTTGCATCATTACTGACTCTCCCCCAACGTACATCCTCGTGATTACCTCCTTCCATTGGCCTTTCGTAGGGAGTGAGCTGCTCTGCCACAGTACTGCTATACAACCCGATGTCACTGCCACGTTTGCGATCAGAGTAGTTCTCCATCGGGCCACGGCCCAAGTATTCAAATTGTTTTAATTCCGGCTGCAATAACATACGAACTCCCATACGTGCAATTGGAAGATCGGGTTTGTTAGTAGAAACACTGTTTTTGCAAATAATTTCTTTATCACCAGAGATGGTATAGGTTACATCATGACTGACGGTAAATCCATTGAGACCTTCCGCTTTAAGTGAAGCCGAAATTAGCACTGTAGATTTATCTATTTTCTTGGCAGAAATACCCGATACAGTCCATTTAAGATTATTCAATCCCACTTTTTTCCATTGATCGTCGGCCCATCGGTCGTCATAAAGGTGAGCGGCACGGGTAAGATGCAGTTTAGGGCCACCTCCGTTTTTCAACAAGCTCACACCAGCATAATTGATTTCACTGAATGTTCCAATTTGTTTGTCAAACACCAATGAAAAGTCACTGCCAAGGAGCTTTATTTCACGATCTGTCTGTGTCATCTTCAAAGGAGCTATTTTTTTCTCTTTATTAACTGATAAAGGTATTTTCACCGGAAGAATAAACTGAGCGGCTGCCACTTCGTATCCTTTTTTCGCCCAAAGTTCGTCGTGGTTGAGCGTAAATGAGACACGCAAAAAATATTCTGCACCCGGTTTCGGGTTTTCCACCTGCCACGGAATGGATATAGAGGTATTGGCTAACGGAGCTATAGACGGCAATGTTATTTTACCGCTGGTGATTTCCTTTCCATCTTCACTTAACGTCCACAATGCATAGAATCCATCGAGAGAGATAAACTGATATTTATTCTGAATTTTGAATATTTTAGCAGTCGAATCAATCGGAGCAATACCTATCCACTGATAAGCCCGCTTCATTTCGGGGTAATGAGGCTTGGGAGAGCGATCAGCAAAAACCACCCCTTTGTGGATAAAAAGATCGTTGTTGGGATACTCACCAAAGCCTCCACCATAGGCCAAAATCGGACGTTTAGGATCTCGTCGGTTCCAAAGTCCCTGATCTTGCCATTCCCATATCGCTCCACCTAAAAGTGCTGGATATTTATCGAACAAATCATTGTAATCTCCAATTGATCCCATCGAATTAAACATTGCATGAGCATATTCACACAGATAGAAGGGTTTAGTATAACTTGTGTCTTTCGCAATTTTCTCTGTATTTTCAGGGCTGGTATACATACGGCTATCAAGATCGGCCGGATTTTTCTTATCTATACCAAAACGTTCGTAATGCGTTGGGCGCAAAGGGTCGATTGTTTTGATGGCATTTAAAGCCGCAATGAAATTGGAACCTTTACCCCCACATTCGTTTCCAAGTGACCAGATAATAACTGATGGATGATTTTTAAAGTTCTCAACATTGGCCACATTCCGGTCAATGATCGCAGCTTTGATCCGTGGCTCTTCATCAAGTTTTCCGTCGATGCCATGACACTCCACATTAGCTTCGGCTACTAACCAAATGCCCCATTCGTCACATAACTCATACCAACGTGGATCGTCAGAGTAGTGACAAGTACGCACATGGTTGCAATTACCCTGTTTCAGGACTTCCAAATCACGAATCATCTGTTCCTCGGACACGGCATGTCCAGTCTCAGGCCAATGTTCGTGCCTGTTGGCTCCCTTTAATTTTATGGGTACACCATTCACCATAAATTGACGCCCCCTGATCTCTATTTTGCGAAATCCGGTAGGCGAAGAGAGTGTTTCAACCACCCCTTTATTATCTTGCAAAGTCAAAACAGTGGTATAGAGTTTAGGCGTTTCGGCCGTCCATTTCACCGGATTCATTACATTGAATTTCAATGTCACCAGACTTTCTTGTCCAGATTTCAAAGCTGGAACATTAGTAATGGCGGAAGCTCCTTCTACAAGTTGAGCATTATTATAAAGCGAAACAGCCAATTTACGGGCAGGAACTGGAACAGCACCGTAGTTTTTGACCTTTGCCACGACACTCACTTCGGAGTTACGGTAGTCTTTATCAAAATCCGTCTGAATAAAGAAATCGCGAACGTGAGTTTGAGGTGCGCTCCAGAGGGTTACATTACGATAAATGCCACTTAGTCGCCACATATCCTGATCTTCGAGGTAACTCCCTGAACAATAGCGATAAACTTCGGCAGCAACCATATTTTTCCCTGGTTTTACATAACGGGTAATATCAAACTCGGCGGCATTGCGGCTGTTGGTACTGTATCCCACTTTCTGACCATTGATCCACAGAAAAAAAGCGGCATCCACGCCATCGAAGGTAATAAAAACACGACGACCGTTCCAATCAACTGGGAGATCAAAATCACGACGATAACTGCCTACAGGATTGCGTTCTTCATATGCCGTATAGTTTTTGGGTGGCTCACTCATTACGTGAGGGAAATCGATTTTAAACGTATACCCCATATTTCTATAATAAGGAGTTCCATAGCCTAACACCTGCCAATTGGAAGGAACCAGAATCTCTTTCCAATCCGACACATCGAAAGTAGGGTTGTAAAAATCTATCGGACGCTGATTCGGCCATGCTACCCAGTTGAATTTCCACATTCCATTGAGGCTACGACAGTACGAAGAGGCATGACGTTTGGCAACCAATGCTTCGTTAAGTGAACCGTACGGCATAAGCGTAGCATGAGCAGGCTCTTTGTTAATACCTAAACATTCAGGATCTTCTATTTCATATGGAAAGTCTTTTCCAGCTTTTAACTGAGTAACGGTCTGGCTATTAATAGTAGACAGTATTCCTCCTATTCCGATAAAAAAGCAAAGCAGTTTTGTTTTCATTATTATTACTTAAGGTTATCTAACTAATAATTATATAATTTAAAAAAAGCCTATTAATAGGGGTAGTATGAGTAAAGGATAGCTATCATTTATTACTCTGCTAACCGAGCTCTCATAAACGTTGGCAAGTTATAGAAAAAATAATAGAGCTGCAAATACATAATCAAAAATATTTTTTGTACTAAATATTAGATGTACTAAAAAACGATCATAATAATATAGAGGCTATCTCTTTTGCCATTGCTCTGTCTATTTTTCCACTATCAGTGAGTGGAATGGCATTAACCTCAATAATTCTTTTAGGAATCTGATAAGGAGGGAGAACTGTGGCTATTTTTCTTTTCAAACAATCAACATCTACTGGAGATTGAACTAATAAGACGACTATCTCGCCAAACTTAGAATTAGGACAAGAAGTAATTGCAAAAGGAGTTTGAAACAACGGTCTAATTCGATCTTCCATTTGCTCTATCTGAATCTTTACTCCACCGGAGTTTATCGTATTATCTTTTCGTCCTATTATATCAAAACTACCATCCGCATGAATTTCTGCAATATCATTTGTAACCAGAGATTCATCACTCACTAATGGAGCATTAATGACCAACGTTCCTTCGGATGAAAGAGACAATGATACGGACGGAAACGGGAAATAACTCGAAAAAGCTTTCGGTCCGTTTACTCTGCGCAAAGCAATGTGTGAAAGAGTTTCGGTCATTCCATAAGTAGAATAGATTTCACCGGGTAAGCATTTTAGTTCTTTTTCTAATTGAAAATCAATGGCTCCTCCCCCGATAATAAGAATCTCTGTATGAAGCAACCGCTCTCTTTCCACTGGAATTTGCAAACTATTGAATACTTGTAACGGCACCATCGCAGAGAAACGAAAGGATTTATCTAATCTCTCAAACGGATGTCCGCAAGGAGAAATAAGATGCAGATCGAGCCCTGCTACCAAGGCACGAATCACCATCATCTTTCCCGCAATAAAATTCAAAGACATACAAAGTAAGGCTGTTTCTCTTTCTCTGAGCTTTAAAAATTCACAAGTTAGGCGAGCACTTTGCATCATCTGTTCTTTGCGAACAATTAGTTCTTTAGGCTTTCCTGTAGAACCGGAAGTATGTACTTTTATATAAGTATTATCATCAAACCATTCCGATAAGAACTTATGTAATTCTACATATTCCTGTTCGACTCCCAGCGGATGCAATAATTCCTCCCTTAAATAAAGAACACCGCCCAAAGTGAACGTCTGTTTCTGAATATCTAGCTCATACATTTGCTTCCTTATTTTGATTGTACCACAATTTGTCGTCACGGATCTCCAAAGGCATTTCTACATTATCCGTAAAAAGCATTCCAGTACCTAGCCCCTGGGGAAGAGATGTAGAAAGTGTGCCGCACCATTGTGCAATAGCATTCAATCCAATATTAGATTCCAAAGCTGAAGTTACCCACCATCCTATTTGTTGATTAGTAGCTTCATTAATCCATTCCGTACAACCACAAATTCCTCCATGAAGAGACGGTTTCAAAATAATATATTGTGGATTGATCTCCTTTAATAGTGCTGCTTTTCCAATAAGTGAATTACAGCCAATTAGTTCTTCATCTAATGCAATGGGGATAGGGCTAACCGCTGCAATCTGTGCCATTTCTTCCAACTGTCCAGCTCGTATGGGTTGCTCGATAGAGTGTATATTCAGTTCTGCTAAACGATTGAGCTTAGCCAATGCATCTTTAGGATCAAATGCTCCGTTCGCATCCACTCGGAGTTGTACTTCTCTTGCAGAGAAATGCTTGCGAATGTGCCGTAAAAGAGATAATTCTTCTTCAAAGTTGATGGTTCCTATTTTTAGTTTGATACAACGAAAACCTTGCTTCATTTTCTTTTCAATCTGAAAAAACATTTCTGCATAATCACCCATCCAAATAAGTCCGTTGACAGAGATTCCACGTTCACCACGGGAAAAAGGAGTATCCCAAAGAGCAAAACTCCCTGCCTCATAATGCTGAAAAGCAGTCTCTAGACCAAAAAGGATAGAAGGATAAGGGCGCAATGCCTCTTTATCCAACTCACCACTTTCTTCCAGTTTGTGACATGCAGCCCGAAGAATATCTTCATACTCCGGCAGATCATCACAACTAAGATTGGGCAATGGAGCACACTCCCCTATCCCTTTTCTTTTAGGATCTTCTGTAGAAGAGATCGTTACATACCAAACTTTTCGGGTATTATACACTCCACGAGAAGTTCCGGCTGGTTGTTTAAAGTGTAATGTGCAAGAATGTATAGTGGTTTGCCAAGTCATAATCAAGGAAATTTAGGGAATTGTTTGAAATCAGGTTTTCGTTTTTCCAAAAAGGCATTTTTACCTTCCTGAGCTTCTTCAGTCAAATAGTATAGAAGAGTTGCATCACCAGCCAATTCTTGAATACCGCTTTGTCCATCTAATTCAGCATTTAACCCTGCTTTTATCATACGAAGTGCCAATGGACTATGTTCCATCATTGTCTCGGCCCACTCTACGACTTCATCTTCCAACCGTTCCAAAGGAACCACTTTATTAACGAGCCCCATTTGCAAAGCTTCCCAGGCATTATACTGACGACAAAGAAACCAAATTTCACGCGCTTTCTTTTGTCCCACACATCTTGCCAGATAAGACGATCCGAATCCAGCATCAAAACTGCCTACCCTAGGACCTGTTTGTCCAAAGATTGCATTCTCGGAAGCAATAGACAGATCACAAACCACATGAAGCACATGACCACCGCCAATGGCATATCCGTTCACCATCGCAATCACAGGTTTGGGAATAGAACGAATCTGTTTTTGTACATCCAGTACACTGAGTCGGGGAACACCATCTTTGCCAATGTATCCTCCCTTACCCTTTACATTCTGATCTCCTCCCGAACAGAAGGCTTTATCTCCAGCCCCGGTGATGACAATCACATTAATATCTGCACATTCTCTGCAAATAGACATTGCATTACTCATTTCACCCGTAGTGGTTGGCGTAAAAGCGTTCCGGTAACGAGGACGATTAATGGTTATCTTTGCAATTCCATTATAAAATTGGAACAGGATGTCTTCATATTCCTTGATGGTTTCCCATTTTCTATTTTCCATACTAATTTCTATTTTAAGTAATGATAATATGCTTTAAATACGTCCGCATTAACTTCCATCGAAGTTCTCACTTCCATTAATATCGGCTGCTCACAAGTGTCACTTACAAAGGTAGCTTTATTTTCTTCTAATTCCGCTTCATTTGTTACCGGAAGATAATGAAGTCCCATCGCTGTGGCCCATTCTTTTGCTTCTGTATTGTGCCGGTACACAATATGTTCTTCCAGCGATTCTGCTTTGTTTAACCCAGGGAGCAAATGAAAGATCTCTCCGCCACCATTATTTACTAATAAAATACGGAGATTTTTACTGATATGTTTATTCCAAAGCCCATTCACATCATAGAAAAAGCTAAGATCACCTATCACCAAAAAAGTGAGTGCGGGATATATTGAAGCAAAACCTACAGCAGTAGACAGAGAACCATCAATGCCGCTTGTGCCCCGATTACAATAAACTGGAATTTCAGGATTCAAACCAAACAGTTGAGCATTACGTACTGTCGAACTATTTCCTAATTGCAAGGCTGCCTTTTCTGGTAAAAGAGGAAAGATGGCTTTCAGTACAGACAAATCAGAGAATGGTATGGTTGACATATACGCTTTACTTTTCTTTTTTAGCTGAGCTGATTCTTCTTCCCAGAGTGAATGATAAAAATTGGAGCGGTTATTTTCGGAGGAATCAAACTGCTGCAAAAAGCTTTCAACATCAGTTTCAATGACATCCGTTAGTGATTGAAAAAGATCAGGAACGGCTCCATCAACAGATAAATGCCAATGCTGAGCAGGATGTTGTTTTCTCAAAAACTTCTTTAATCGTTTAGAAACTACATGTCCACCAAAGGTTATTAATAGATCAGGCGCAAAGACCTCCCATTTATCAGAAGGAAGAGCATATATTATTTCATCAAAGTTCCCAATTACCAAAGGAGAAGATATGTTGGCTATATGTTCTGACAAAATTACACAATCCCATTTTTTAGAAATATGTTCAAGTACTTCTTTCACCTTTTTATCGGGAGGAAGCTGCCCTACTAAAATCATTCGTTTATTGCTTTGAACCCATTGACTTCTGAATCGTTCGCTATGATCCAATAAAAAAGTATGGCTTTCTGAATAACGGATGGTTCTCACTCGAGGAAGCTCTATTTCGGTAAATTCAAAGAGAGGTTCGGAAAGAGGAATATTTATGTGCACCGGACCATTCCCATGATGGGTTAATTCTAAAATAGCCTCGTTAATCAAACGATTACAATACCACTCATCTTCTTCACTTACTGGTTCAGGAAGCTGAACAGACTTCTTTACCAAAGTATTAAACACGCCCAATTGTGGAAGAGTCTGTCCATCCATTTGCCCAATCCACGCCGCAGGACGGTCTGCAGAAATAACCAGAAGTGACAATTGTTGATAATAAGCCTCAGCCACAGCAGAGCTAAAGTTGAGCAGAGCTGTACCAGAAGTACAGCAGATAGCCACTGGGCGTTGAAGTTTCTGGATAAGCCCTAAGGCAAAAAAAGCAGCACTTCGCTCGTCCACTATCGTAAAGCAATGGAATGCAGGATGCTGAGCAAGCGTCTGAATAATAGGAGCATTGCGGGAACCTGGCGAAACAACCACATGATCAATGCCATGTTCACAAAGCAAAGCGACTAACTGAAGAATATTTTTTTTATTTGAGTACATACAATGAGCCTCCTCTATTTGATTATTGCCAACATGGTTTCCAATTTTGCTTCAGTCTCTTTCCATTCCAAATCTAACTCTGAACTGGATAGTAATCCGCCACCAGCATATAATGTCAGATAAGAAGCCTTTATCTCCATGCAACGTAGATTTACATATAAATTTGTCTTTCCATTAGGATTAAGCCATCCTAAAAAACCAGAATAATAACGACGATTGTATCCTTCTTTTTCAATAATAAAACGATAGGCTTCCTCCTTTGGTAATCCACATACAGCAGGCGTAGGGTGTAACAAACAGAGCAAACTACCTAAACGTTCTTTTTTCGGCAAATCAAAAGAGAATTCACTTTTAAGATGTGCCAGCTCACCAGCACGGATCATGTATGGCCCTTTTTCTAAAGAATTTATTCCAAAAGATATTAACTGACTACGCACATAGTCAGCCACTAATTGTTGTTCTCTGCTATTCTTTTCACTCCAAGCATCCGGAAAAATAGCTCGACGAAAAGGTACCGTTCCCGCAATTGCTACGGTATTCCAGTGCTCTGCTTCCCCTGAAAGTAAAATCTCCGGCGTACTACCTAGCCAAGTTCCCGTTTGAGGAGAGTGATATAGATACACAAACGCATCAGCATACCAATGACAAGCATTATAAAAAACCTTTTCGGAAGAAAAAAACTCACTTTTGGGATATACAGCCATGCGAGATAATACCAGTTTTTCAAATTCCTTCTTTCGAAGTGAATCAATAAAGAAAGAAAAAGCCTGTCGATAGGAATTGTAATTATCATTCTGCAAACAGCCTTTTTTCACTTTCTCAATTGAAGGATTTGTTTCCAAGCCTTCCTTTTCCAAAGATAAATAATTTTTAATCTTGTCCCATCCTTTTATTGAAATGTCGGGTTTGAGTAACATTAACGGAGACAAGTCCATCATTTGAAATGGAGCAAAGACAAATCCTGTCTTTCCATTTAGTTCTTCCAGATCTGTCAAACAAAGCGGTTGCCCAAAAGTCTGAAGAATTAAAACCGGCTCCTCGTGTGGAACCCGATAAATAACAAAGCTTTTATTTTGTCTGATAAGTGCTTCAATTCCTTTCATCTGCCCTCCCATTCCACACCAAAAATCTATCTATCATAGTTGCTTTTTTATTGGAATACAAAAGTAAGACTATTTTTCTGATTATTCTTAAAACAACTTCTGCTTTAACTAATAGTATTCATCTTCGCTCTGTTTTTTAATGCCTCTAAACAATTAGTATAAACATCTCTTCCAATTTTATAATATTTCCTTACCTTTACCCGCAATTTAGACTGATGTAAAACAATAACTCTAGATAAAAAAGGATGGCTAAACAAAAATATTATGTGGTTTGGGACGGAGTAGTTCCGGGAATTTATACTTCCTGGGCAGAGTGTCAACTTCAAATAAAAGGATATGTAGGGGCAAAATATAAATCTTTTGCCACAAAAGAAGAAGCCGACCGAGCACTTTCTTCCTCTCCGTATGCTTATATGGGAAAAAAGACCAAATCGACAACAGCAAGAACTCTTTCTGTAAATGTAATTAAAGAAAGCTTGGCAGTAGATGCCGCATGTAGTGGTAATCCGGGAGCAATGGAATATCGAGGAATATACGTACAAACAAGAGAAGAACTCTTTCATTTTGGTCCCATGAAAGGAACAAATAATATTGGTGAGTTCTTGGCTATAGTCCATGGATTGGCTCTACTCAACCAAAAAAAACTCACAATACCTATCTATAGTGACAGCGCAACAGCGATTAGCTGGATCAAACAAAAAAAATGCAAAACAAAGCTTCTTCGTACACAAAAAAATGACGAGCTCTTCCAAATAATAGAACGGGCAGAAAACTGGCTAAAGGCCAATAAATATACTACCCAAATACTGAAATGGGATACTAAAAAGTGGGGAGAAATTCCTGCGGATTTTGGAAGGAAATAATTCCTGCAAAAAGATCTCTTATATATCTTGGTAAGCATCATATCCAAACCTTATTCACCACAATTAGATTGAACCATTGAAGCACTCAAAAACTAAATTAAAAATTTATTCTTTTTCGTTCAATAACAAGTGGGCGCTTACGTATCTGTGTATATATTGCACCAATATATTCTCCAATGATTCCAATGAAAAAAAGTTGGACAGAGGAAAAGAAAAAGAGTCCTATTATTATAGGAGCCGTACCTACGCTGAAACTATCCCAATATATTAATTTATAAATTAAATAGCCCAGACCTATCAATAGGCTGATTGTTGCTACAATAAAACCTATAAAACTAGCCATTCGTAGGGGCAACTTTGAGTGATTGACAAAACCTAACATTCCAATGTCATAAAGGGTATAAAAGTTATTCTTTGTCTTTCCTTTAGATCGGGCCGGTTGAGTATATTTCAATTTATAATAGTCACTTCCCAACTCTGCAACCATACCTCGAAAATAGGGATAAGGGTCATCAATAGTTCTTAGAATTTTGATGAACGACTGATCATAGAGGCCAAAACCGGTAAAATTACTAATCTGATCAGTAGAGGATGATTTGGATATAGCTGCATAAAAGAACTTACGAAGAGAAAACATTAAAGAGTTTTCCTTACTCTTATTTTTTACCCCAAGTACCATTTTATAACCTTCTTCCCATTTCTTAATAAAGTCCGGGATTAGTTCAGGAGGATCCTGCAAGTCAGCAACCATTAACATCACAGCATCACCATTAGCTTGCAACAATCCATAATAAGGAGAGCGTATATGCCCAAAATTTTTGGCGTTCAAAATAAGTTTCACATTTTTGTCTTTCTCTGCCAGCCGACATAGAATAGCAATTGTATTATCCTTAGAAGCATTGTCGATAAAAATGTGCTCGTATTCATATTCCGGCAAATCACGGAACTGTTTTTTTACCAATCTGTAGATGTCTTCTATATTTTCTTCTTCATTATAACAAGGAGTAACAATACTTATTTTCCTTTTCATTATTTATTTTCCTTTTTAAAACATATTTTTTTTTGCAAAATAAATGATATAACAGCTGCAATTGGTGTCACGACGATACCAGCAATATACTCATTAATGAAATCTATTTGAAGTAATAATCTAATAAAAACTATATTCATAAAATAGACAATAACATAGGAACAAATAAATCTTATTATTAATCGGTTGTCTTTGTTTTTAAAAACAAAAGTCCCAATCGTTTTAAAGTTAAACAAGACTCCCAATATTGTACTTAGCAGAACCGATAGTTTATAAGATAGCCCTAAATAAATAAATAAACAATACAGTCCAGTGCCAAAAGCAGTATTAATAACTCCAACCAAAACAAATCTTACCAGTTTATTATCTAATTTCAAATTCATTTTATATTATCTGATTTTGAATGAACTGTTTTTTCAGACAGCAATATATCAAAATAATTATTTGTCCAAACCGTACGGTAATTATTTTCAGATAAAAAATGATTAATAACCTGAATACGTTTACTCTCGGAATAAGAAATATCAGGATTATCTTTATTAAAGAAATTCGGATCAAACTCTCTCCATCTGTTTATTGCAACAAAATGTTGCCTCAATACGATAGGAAAAGTTTTCTTTTCCCTAATAGATTTATTAATTTGTTTTTCAAGCTCTTCACCAGAATAGCACCATAGCCAGGCATTAGGAACATATGAGTCCGTGTCCGTCATATAATTTATTCCAGGAATAGATTCATAAGCCAAAAGGTAATCACCTGGTTTCACAAAATTTGATAAGGCTGGAAGCAATTCATTCATCAATTTTGCTCTATAACTGTTGGTATAAATAAAACGACAATATGGATTATTTATAGCATGAACTTTCTCAAAACGTGTGCCTGGATCATAATAAGCACAACAATCATTTTTATAAATGCCAGTTAGCATATATACAGTGTAAACAATACCACAAAATTCGACCAACGTCTTTTTGTCAATGCTCAAAGTCCAATCTTTTATTGTTATTCGGATTCCTTTTAACTGAGAATATATATAAGCTATTCCCAAAGGCAACGACAACCAAGAAGAAGTCCATATAGTAACTATTCCTCTATCACTTCCCAAAGGAATGAACACAACCATTAAAAAAGCTGCAAAAGCTGCAAATTTTAATGAATACCTTGTTTCTTTTACATTCATATAAATGAGAGCTATAGAAAAATAAGAAATGAAATGAACAAAAAACATATCATTTTCTCTCAATGCTCTATTACATTTTACAGAATAATAAGCTATCACGGCAGCAGTCAGCAGAACCAAAAAATACTGGTAGCAAGAACTATGAAAGAGCTTTTTTAGTCCTGCATAAATAATACCAATTAACATGCAAAAAATCCCGACTTTCAATATACCTAAATAATTTTTCAAATATTGAAAAAACATTGTCCCAAACTGATGAGAATTTGCTTTATCGGATGCGCTATTAGCAACCGCAGTAAGTGAATTCACAAATAGATTCCAATGTCCTAACATCTTCATTACGATCACTGTACTAATAACTGCAACAACAACTCCCAATACACCAACAAAGAAATACCTATTAATAATTGAAAAACGTTTTTCCTTTAAATATATATAAGTAGGAATAAGTAATAGGATAACAAGGCTGGCAATATTAGGGATTCTAACAAATATATTAATACCTAGTAAAAATCCACCCGAGAATAAGAGAAAAAGCTTCCGCTTCTCCATACCGTTAAAAAATAACACGACCGTTATAATAATCAGAAAAGCAGACAAAGAGTTATATCCAAACGGTTTTGGATCACCAGCAACAATCAGAATCTGTGCTGCAAGCCCCAACAGCAAGATAGAAGGGTTCAAAAACTTTTTTAAATAGTTATATGAAATACAGAATGTCGAAGTAACTATAAAAACTCCAAATAACCGCATAAGAAAAAAACCGCCTGTAGGAAATAACTTATACCAAAGCCCTCCAATTATCCCAGTAAACCAATATGGCATCTGAGCACCTACTGTTTCCGGATTTTTAAATATTTGCTGATAAAAATACATAGCCCACCCTTCGTCCGAAAGATCAAATCCCTGTACAATACATAAAAGTTGATATATTATAACTACAAATAAAACAATAAGGAAATTTTTTCTCTTAACAAGTTCTGACATATTGAATATATCTTTATTTTTCAGTAACTAATAATTTTTACTATTTATAGCTATCAACAAAAGCACATTTACCAAACCTTCCAAGGGGCATTACCATTATCCCACATATCATTTAATTCTGAATTATCTCTCAGTGTATCCATTGGTTTCCAAAAGCCTCTATGGCAATAGGCATGCATTTTACCATCTTGAGCAATTTTTTCTAACGGAGTACGTTCAAAAACGGTACTATCACCTTCAGTTATATATTTAAAAACCTCCGGTTCACAAACAAAATATCCAGCATTTATCCAATTACGATCACCATTAGGCTTTTCTTGAAAAGAAAGCACTTTATCCGTTTCAAGATCAATTTGAAGAGCGCCGAATTTACCTCCAGGCTTGTAAGCTGTCAATGAAAGAATACATCCTGATTCTTCATGTGCTTTTATAGAATCTGCTATATTAAGATCTATGACTCCATCACCGTATGTCAATAAGAATCGTTCACCATTCACATATTTTTGGATTCTCTTAATACGTCCTCCAGTCATCGTATTTAACCCTGTATCTACCATTGTTACTTTCCAGTTCTCAGAATGGATATCGTGAATTTGTACTGTGTTATTAGACAGATTCACGGTCATATCAGAATTATGTCGAAAATAATTGGCAAAATATTCTTTTATAATGTATTGTTTGTATCCACAACAAATAATAAAGTCATTGATGCCAAAATAACTATACGATTTCATAATATGCCAAAGAATAGGCTTTCCACCTATTTCAACCATAGGTTTAGGAATCATGGTTGTTGCTTCACTCAGGCGGGTTCCAAATCCTCCTGCTAAAATGACAGCTTTCATAAAACTTGTTTTTTATATTCAGAAACTATTTTTTATTACAGAAATTACATACTAAATTATTTCATCAGTCATGTTTGGATATCTCTATCCATAATGTATCGTTCATTATAAAATCTATTCATTAGATAAAAAATTTAACTAATATACTCCTATTTATCACTATTTATGTTATCTTAGCATATTAGTTCTCATTCTTGAGATAGTATAATCGTGGATATATAAAATGCAGATAATATAAATGTATTGCATAATTATATGTTAAATAAATAAAACAGGAAGTTCCTGATCCTATTCATGCCTCTATATTTCAATACAATTTAAATTACAAATCAACCATCTTTTATCTATACTATTTATTAAAAATATTCTATTGCTAATTTTCATCAAGAATCAATTGTTATTCTTTGAAATTATTGATTAACTATATTTTATAAGATATTTTTTGAAATACTGAGGTACAAGATAACTTTAGATTATCCACAAATGGACTTAGTCAGAAAAATAAATTATACTATTAATCAATTATAATAAATAGCGCCTGATAGCAAACTATTTTTATTACTATCTTAAATACTTTGCAAGCATTAAATCCAATCTATTCCACACTTTATCCACCGTAATTAAATTAAACCGTTGATGATAATCCATTCCAGCTTGCTGCTGTTCATCCGAACAACAATCGTCTGGACTAATACCTAAATAGCGATCTCCAACAATAGGCAGCCAGACCGATTTAAGAATACCGGGAGGGTAAATAGCATAAGAGGGAACATTTAAAGCTTGTGCAATATGTCGTGGTCCACCTTCGTTGCCAAAAAAAAAATCACAGTTTGCAGTTAATGCACATAAATCTCTTAAGGAATTTGCTTTGATATTTGTAAATATATTCTTATCATAGTTCATATCACGATGAAAAGCTACAGCAAACTCTTCTTCATTGCTGACATAGTTAAATATTACCTGTGTATGATATTTATAAATCATTTTACAAAGTACTTCTTTCATTTTTTCTTTATTCCACACTTTATGAGCAAGTCGAGCAGTGACCATAGCCAAAACCACCGGACGGGAAAAATCAATTCCTTGTACCTCCATATAAGAACGAAAATCTTGTTTTTCTTTTTCAGAGGTATATAATTTAAAATCCGCACAATAATGCACATCCGCCTCTTTTTCCAAAGGCTTTAATAACATCAGATTATGTTGAACCATATCTATAGAATTGTCACTATGATTATCTATTCTGTAATTATGAAAAAATAAATTATAGCTCTTCTTTGTCCCAATTCTATAAGGAGTCAACAAAGAGAATAAGGAGAATAAAAGTGTACGAACTGTACTTCGAGTATCAATAATCACATCATACTTATTCGCCCTCATAACTTTCCAAACCCTGTATATATACTTAAAAAAATGTTTGTTTACCTCATCTTCAAAAGTTATCACATGATCAATATCAGGATGCCCATCATACAAAGAAGCAATATTGGCATTCAACACATAATCAATCTGTGCATTTGGAAATGTTTTCCGCAAACTACTACAAATGGGTATTGAGAGAACCGAATCCCCTACCCTTCTAAAACGAATCACAATTATTTTTTTTATATTCATTACTGTGTTATATATCAAATGCAGATGTACCTTTCACTTTTAATCTACAATATTATTTAACGGTCAAAGATAATGCTTTATTTTTTTAGATAGAACAAACATACAATTAAAGAGTAAAAAATTGACCTGAATTAAAATAGCAATAGGAATGTTTGTTAAATACAATATTTATCTCCTATTTTGTACCTTCTATAGTCTTTACTTCTATAAAATTATAACAATATGAAAATAGCATTTGATGCAAAACGGATTTCACATAATTCTACCGGACTAGGAAACTACAGCCGTTATATAATTAATATCTTATCAAAATATTACCCGGATCATCAGTATCAACTTTATTTTCCATCCAAAGGACAAACAAACCTTCGTACCCAAATCCCTGCGAAGCAACAAATAAAAGATTTTTATCCAAAAGGATTATATACTATACGCTATTTTAAATCATTATGGCGTTCATATGGTATTATAAAAGACTTACAAGGAAATTCACCAGACTTGTTTCATGGTTTAAGTAACGAGCTCCCTTTTGGCTTAGAAAAAGCAAAAATAAAATCAGTAGTCACGATTCACGATTTAATATTTTTGCGATATCCACAGTTTTACCCTTGGATCGACAGACATATATATGCTTATAAATTTAAAAAAGCCTGCCAAGAAGCCACTAAAATTATTGCAATTAGTGAAATGACAAAAATGGATATTATTTCATTTTTTCATATTCCTGAAAAAAAGATCACTGTTATCTACCAAGGATGTGACCAATCTTTTAAACAAACTGCCTCTAGTGATAAAAAAATGATGGTAAGGAAAAAATATAATCTTCCTGAACGTTATATACTCTACGTCGGTAGCATTGAGAGCAGAAAGAATTTATTATTGGTAATAAAAGCCATCGGACTACTGAAAGAGAAAATTAATCTAATCGCTATCGGCAAGCAAACGGCATATACTGCCATTGTAAAAGAACATATCCAAAAGCTAAAATTAGAGGGACAAGTTAGTTTGCTTAGTAATATTCCATTCGATGAACTTCCTGCGATTTATCAAATGGCCTCCTTGTTTACTTATCCTTCATTCTTTGAAGGATTTGGAATCCCCATCATTGAAGCGCTATATTCTAGTATACCTGTTATTGCTGCCACGGGATCATGCTTAGAAGAGGCGGGTGGTCCTGATTCAATTTATATTAATCCTAATGACGAAGTGGCAATGAGCGAAGCTATTAAAAAAGTTCTTTCTGAAAAAGCCATCGCTAACAAAATGATTGACCAAGGGAAAAAATATGTTACACATTTTAGTGATGAAAAAATAGCTAAGGATATAATAAATATATACAATCAAGTAATCAATGAGCCATAAAGTTAAGACATAGTAACATTCACTTTACTATATCTTTTTTCGCGACGAATATATCTTCGATAATAAAAAGGGACTAATAGAAAACAAAAGAGATATGAAAAAATGTAGAAATAAAATAAAGGAATACCTCTATAATATTTCCATAACACTTTTATAGTATTTGAGGTATCGAACTGAAAATATTTATCATGCCATATGTAGGTATAAAATAGTTGTGTTTTAAAGTGTTTCAAAGAATACATTCTATCTTGATAATAAGTAGTTCTACTAATAATCGCTTTATCAATATAAGGTTTCATTATTTTATAATAATTGTCAACCTGAACTTCAAAATAATTATATCCTTGTCTAATTCCAAGAGACACTGGCACCCCTAAATAAATATCATTATCATAAAGAATACATTTACCTTTATCTAAAACAAGGCGATAGCTCCAATCAACTTGAGCTAACAATAGGCCTGAATATCTATTTTTATTTTCTAAACATTCAAAATGACTTTTCCACGCTCCAAAGCAACTTATATAAGTTACAAAAGTTGAAATTGATTGAACATATTCATCCAACGAGTTACAAAATATCTCATTTTTTTTCTTACGAGTGTATATTTTATTTCCAGTAAAAAAGACAGGTACGCCTAAAGATAAACTTTCATGTAATTTATCTTTCATGAATTTCAGTCCTCCAGGCTTAAAAGCCAAATTATCATTCTGAAGCTTTAAATAAAGTCCATTGCCATACATTAAAACCTTACTGAAATTATGATCTCTGATATTTGTATCGTTACAATAATAATACACATTTTTAAAACTTTCAATATACTTAGATACGACCTCACGTGTGTTATCTGTAGAACAATTATCAGAAATAATTAATTCAACCTCATCATCGAAATCAATATCCGAAGTTATATACAATAAAGTCTTTTCTAGGACCTTAGCCCTATTATAGGTAGGTATACAAATAGACAACAATATTTTATCACTAGATTTCATATATTACTTTTATATACACATCTTTCTTGTAGTTCTTCTGGTATAAAAGGAGCCATCTTTTCTAATGGAGCCGAGGTCATTTTCCCATTTTCTCCCACAAAAGTAGCAGATTTAGGAAACAATGTTTGCATAGGGAATGTTTTAATTTCACAAATCATTGGTCCCTGCATGCTTAGTGTCTTGTTTATTGCATCAATTAAAGGTTCACCTTCCTTATTTATTCTGACAAATGGAATACCATAAGCTTTTGCAATGCGCTTCATATCTGGGCAAATGACTCCGCTTGCCGGATTTGATCCAGTGAAATGTCCCTCAAAAAAAGCTTTCTGAGTTGTTTTTATTGCTAAATAACTTTCATTTTCAATCAAAAATATTTTTACTGACAAATGATAAGTTAACAATGTTTGAAGTTCCTGTAAATTCATTTGGATACTTCCATCACCTGTCACTAAAATCGTTCGCCCTTTTGTGTTAGCTACACATGCGCCTATTGCAGCTGGCAAATCATAACCCATTGCGGCACAACCTTGATTAGCAAAAACTCGGACACCTTTACCGACTTGCATTGCTTGGTAGGTTGAAGTATATGCCGTTCCATTACCTGTCACCACAACGTCACCGTCATGCAATTGTTTAAACAACTCATCAGAAAAAACATAAGAACTTACATATCCTTTAATAGAAGGATTATCTTCAAAGAGTGTTGGCAAAAAAGATTGACAGACCCTACCCCAACGTCTCCAGTCTCCAAAATCCGGCAAAACAAAATCTTGAATTTTATCATTCAATGCATCAAAAAAGCGCCTTAAATCCGCATGAATTTTTAAATCTATTGACAAAGTAGGCTTATCCATTTCAGCAGCATCTACGTCAACCATAACTTTATAAGCCTTAGGAGCTAAAAGATCATAGGCATAGCTTGTTTGTCGAATGCTCAAACGAGTTCCCAAGATTATTAAAAGATCTGAATTCTGAACCATGATATTACCTATGCGGTCACCACAGATTCCTGGTTTTCCATAATATAAAGGATGATCATGCCAAATAATATCAGAACCACTTATAGCTGTTACTACTGGTATATTAAGTCTTTCAGCCAATTGAATAAAGTCCTCTGTTTTGCCTGATAGCCTTATTCCGTTACCAACATAAATAACAGGACTTTTAGCTTCTTTTATTCTTGCTAACAATTCTGTTACTTGAGTAATTAACATATCATTTGCTGCCACCAATCTAACTTCAGTTGGATTAAACTCTTTTAATTGCTTTTCATCGATCATTGCACTTTGTACATCCAAAGGAATGTCCAGCCAAACAGGGCCAGGTCGATTATTTAGCGCTAAGTATATACATTTATCCAAATAGTATTTAATATCTAGTGGATCAGTAATCATCACAGCGAATTTAGTAATTGAACTAACTAATTTTACTATATCCGCTTCTTGATCACCAAGCTGACGCAAATTCAACTCTTTGCAAGCACTTATTGTGGTACTTTGCTTCACTTGACCGGAAATATATAATGCCGGAATTGAATCACACCACTGCCCCAATACACCTGTGATGGCATTTGTTCCTCCAGGACCTGTTGTGACATTGGTCACACATAATTTACCTGAAGCTCTATAATAACCCTCAGCAGCAATAGCGGATGCTTGCTCATGATGATTGCAAATGTAAGTTAGACCAGCTGTGTGGCCAATTGAATCATTGAGATGCATTGCCCCTCCTCCAGTAACTAGAAATACATGATGTATTTGGTATTTTTCTACTAAATATTTGAATATAAAATCACTAACTTTTATCATATCATTTTATTTATCAACTAATAAAATATTTCTATCAATGATCTCTTTATTCATTTTATACCAATCATATAAATACTGAATACTTTTCTCTATTGGAGTAAATTTTATCTGAGAAAATTCTTTTTTTAATCTGGAATTATCTCCACTATATTCAAGTCCCATACCTTCTCGTCCAACTATAATCGGCAAATTCTTCTTGGCAATTTTTCTCACAAGAAGAGCTAAATCATATAAAGAAATTGAATGATCGGGAGTTATATTATAGGACGTATAATGAGGTACATTCTCAATAAAAATTTCAAGAATAGAAAGGAAATCATCAATATACAAATAATCAAAATTTCTATTTTGTTTTAACGTTATCGGTAAGTCAAAAAGAATTTTACATATTACATTTGAGATGAAGCGAATAGAATAATCTTCATATTTACCAAAAATACCAAATATGCGTAAATCATATATATTATGAGAATGTTCTATCACTTTTTCACAGACGTATTTGCAATAACCATGATCATCCGCAGGGATGAAACGGCAGTATTCATCTTCCGTCATTTTAGGTCGATAATTTCTATTATCATAAATGGCACCGGAACCTATTATTAGCATTTTTTCATATTCATCGCTATGCCGTTCCAGATTAAAAAACATACGAGTATTTGCATAAAATAGGTTAGAATAATCTTTGGCATTCCGATGCGTAGGCTTTACAGCAGCATGGATAACAACATCTACTTTATGCAATTTGAAATAGTTATCTACGCTGTTCTCGTCAATAAGATTCAACTCTTTGCTAGAGGGAGCTAATAGATTATATTTGTGTGCTAAAAAGCTCTCTCTAATATTTCTGCCAAGAAAGCCACTCCCACCAGTTAATAAAACAACTTTCTTTATACTTATCATTCTATTATTGTAAATACTTAATAATCTGGTTCAAACAAAGTTCGTATATATTATCTGATCGATATCTTTTATACCAATCTACTGTAAGCTCAATCGTCTGGTTAATATTCATCCTAGGTTCCCAACCTAAACGAAACTTAGCTTTAGATATATCTAACATTAATAATTGAGCTTCATGTAGTTGATTTGGATCAGATAAATCTTTTAATTCTCCATTGCCATAATTTCTAATTACTTTTGTTGCAATGTCCCATACACTGGCTATAGATTCTGAACGAGGTCCAAAATTCCAAGCTTCACAGTAATCAGTTGGAGCATTCCACATTTTTTGAGCCAACAACATGTAACCACTTAATGGCTCTAAGACATGCTGCCAAGGGCGAACAGCCTTAGGGCTACGAATATTAATTGCATCTCCTGCTTCCAAAGCCTTAATGCAATCTGGGATAATACGATCCAAAGCCCAGTCTCCTCCACCAATCACATTACCAGCTCTAACACTAGCTATAGACTTCCCATGCTTGTAATATTCATTCGGGTTAAAAAACGAATGCCTCCATGAAGCAATTGCTATTTCAGCCGCTCCTTTAGAAGATGAATAAGGATCATATCCTCCCAAAGGCTCATTTTCGCGATATCCCCAAATTCGTTCTTTATTCTCATAACATTTATCAGTAGTAATCATCACGCCGATTTTCACACTTTCCGTTATACGAATAGCTTCCATCACATGAATAGTGCCCATCACATTTACCTCATAAGTTTCAACCGGTCTATCATACGAAAGACGGACCAATGGTTGGGCAGCCAAATGAAAAACAATTTCCGGCTGATATTTTTGAAAAAGTTCTTTTAAAAAATCACCATCACGTATAT
>JAATGU010000083.1 GCA_015654535.1 Bacteroidales bacterium | reverse complement strand
TTGTACTAAACATCTTTTTTTAGAGTTACATTTTTCATAATAATAGGGTGTAAGTTAGCATTATTTTAATTCTTAATTTTAAAATAATTAACAAAGTAAACAACATCAAAAGTTATTATTTCCTTGGCGAAATTACAGTTTTTTTTATTAAAGTTACAAAAAAAATGAATTAATTAGAAAGTAATGCATCCGCATTTTGTTTAAGACAATTGTTGATATTGTAGGGAATAAGTTAATCTATATATACTATAACTATACAAAAAACAGCTCTATATAAATATCGGTAATTATATAATGCTTATATTTGTGTTTTAAAAAGCTAAAATTAATGAACACTGAATATCTTTCGTCTGAGGCTATCGGTCTACTGAAAAATCTGATAAGCATTCCTTCTTTCAGTAGGGAAGAAGAGGAGGCAGCCGATTATTTTCAGAATTATATTGAATCCATCGGTATTGAGACAAGGAGAAAGGGGAATAATATAATTTGCCTAGGGCCGATGTTTGATCTTAAAAAGCCTACGATTTTACTTAATTCACACATTGATACGGTGAAGCCGGTGAATGGTTGGCGAAAAGATCCGTTTGCTCCTACGGAAATAAATGGAAAGTTATTTGGGCTAGGCAGCAATGATGCGGGGGCAAGTCTGGTCACACTCTTTCAAGTGTTTCAGGAACTCTCAAAAACGGATCAGAACTACAATTTGATTTATCTGGCCTCTTGCGAAGAGGAAGTTTCGGGAAAAGGAGGGATTGAGAGTGTACTTTCTGAACTTCCACCTATTACATTGGGAATTGTTGGGGAACCTACGGAAATGCAACCGGCCATTGCAGAAAAGGGATTAATGGTGCTAGATGTAACCAGCTTTGGCAAAGCGGGACACGCTGCCCGTAATGAAGGAGAAAATGCTATTTACAAGGCATTGGAGGATATTCATTGGTTCAAGAACTTTAAGTTTGAAAAAAAATCTCCTTTATTGGGACCTGTTAAGATGAGTGTTACTCAAATAAATGCAGGTACTCAGCACAATGTAATTCCCGATAAATGTTCTTTTGTAGTAGATATCCGCAGCAATGAACTTTATTCCAATGAAGAGATCTATGCTACCATTAAGGAAAATATTAAAAGCGAAGTCAAAGCTCGTTCGTTTCGTCTGAATTCTTCTCAGATAGGAGAAGATCATCCTTTCATAAAACGTGCGATGAAAAGGGGAAGAATACCTTTTGGTTCTCCTACCCTTTCGGACCAGGCACTGATGCCTTTCCCAAGCGTAAAGATCGGTCCCGGAAAATCGTCTCGTTCACATACCGCGGATGAATATATCCTGATTAATGAAATAGAAGAAGCAATTGAAATCTATCTGCAACTGCTCGATGGACTTACGATATAAACCAATATGACTGATAAGGAGCGATACAGAGAATTGTGCAAAGAGGAAAAAAGCATTCCTCTTTTCTGCCAAGATTGGTGGATGGATGCTGTATGCCCCAATGAATGGGACGTTCTTTTGACAGAAGAAAAAGGAGAAATAGTAGGAGCTCTGCCTTATCATTTGAGAAAAAAGTTCGGTTTTCGCTGTGTGGTTCAGCCTCAACTAACTCAGTACAATGGAATTTGGATAAAACGAGACCCCGTAACCGTGGATAATATTCGCTTATCTAATGAGAAAAAAGTATTCAATGAACTAATTACTCAGTTAGAACATTTGGAGCTCTCCTTTTACCAGCAATGTTTCCATCTAAGCATTACCAATTGGCTTCCGTTTTATTGGCGAGGATATAAGCAAACAACCCGATACACATATTTGATTAATAATATTGCTAATCCGAAAAGTATTTTCAGCCGTTTCAGTCCAGCCAAACAAAGACAAATAAGAAAAAGTGAAGGTAAATTACACCTTTCCCTAGATATGAAGCCGGACGAATTCTATAACCATCATAAGCAAACCTTGAAAAAACGAGGGAATGAAATTAGTTATCCCTACGAACTCTTTTTTCATGTATACAAAGCTGCTCAAGAGCATAATGCCGGACAGCTATTTGCTATTAAAGATGGAAAAGAAACAATTCATTCATGTCTTTTCACGGTATGGGATAATGCATCTGCTTATGCTCTTTTATACTCCATTGCACCTGAATATGCTTCCTCGGGAGCCTCTACTTTAGTAATCTGGGAAGCTATTAAATTCCTTGCCAATAAAACCCGTGACTTCGATTTTGAAGGAAGTATGGTGGAAGGTATAGAGAATTCTTATCGCCAATTTGGCACTATTCAGAAACCCTACTTAAGAATTGAAAAGTACTACTCGTGGTTCTTTAAATTGCTTTATTCCATCTACTACCGACGAGACTGAAGCACGCTTTCATAAATAGAAATCAGACTATCCGTTACCAACTGAGGTCCAGCAACTGAAGCTGCGTGGGCGGAAATAGCTTTTGCATCAAACTTGCCCCAATTAGCAATCATTTTCATCATAGCATCTGTTAAAGCCTGCACATTCTCTACCGGAACACGGTAACCTTCATCTCGAGATACTATTGCTTCTGGAACTACTTCGGTACAAACAACAGGAAGTCCGGTGCTGATAGCTTCCAGTATTGCAATGGGTTGAGCTTCTACCCTACTGGACATCACAAAAGCATCTGCTTCTTCCAATTCAGAAAGTACTCCATCCGGCTTCAGCCATCCGGTAAAAACAATTTTATCTTTGTTCCTGCATCGGGATAAGATCTCTTGAAAAGCTTTTTGCTCAAAGTTTTCTCCCACCATTCGCAAACAAACATGCGCTACTTTATCGCAAAGTAAATCGAATGCGGGAAGAAGAATATCATATCCTTTCACTTCATAATATCCGTTAACAGTGACAAAAGTGAAGTTTTCTTTCGGTTCACGAGGTAGATAATGGAAAAAATCCGTATCCAGGATATTCGAAATTGTCTTTATGGGAACGTCAGCGGTGAGATATTCCTTAATTTTAGGAATCAATTGTTCGGACACAGGTATAATATAGGAGGAGTTAGAAAATCCTTTCTGTAAAAAGGGGGTATACATAGAAATGAAATAATCTCTAGCAAAAGAGGAACGCATGCCAAAAACACCTCGATGTTCGGTAATCACATAAGGCACACCGTATTTTTCCTTTATCAAATAGGCCGCATATCCTCCCCACATACTACTATGCACATGAATTAAATTCGGTTTGCCATACTTTTCAACGTATTCATCGAATAATTTTAGTGTTCGTTTGCACCAAGCAATCAAATTTACCTTATTCTGCATCGGAAAGCGACGGAAGTAATAACGGTAGGTCAGTATCCCATCTTCCATTACCACAAAGGATTTCCATGGTGCTGTTAAAGCTTTCAATTTATACTTCCTCCAAGGTAACATTACATTGGCAAGGATATGGACTTCAAGGCCTCTCTCTTTTAGAAATAAAGACTGATCTTTACAAAACTGTCCTCCTTCGGGAAGATACCAGGACGGAAGTTGCAATATTTTTATATCTCTATGGAGATCACTCATTTTTAAGATGTTTTTTATAAAAAAAGCCTATACCTAACTTCCAATCAAAGCACAACACCATATAGGCTAAAGCATAAAATGGATATTTAACGGATAAATTAATTTTTCTATAACGATATTCACTCATCAACGGAAGTTTCTTCATGCTATTTATCAAAGGTTTAAATCGTTTATTTCTCTCACCATCCTTATAATTAATTCTGAGCAAAAGTAAAAGCAGCTTGTATATATGATAATTCAATAAGGATAATTTAAGTTTATCAGATGCTGAAAATTTGCTAAGGATAAGAGCTGTAGCTTCCACTGAAGTAATCCGGTCTTCGAACATCTCTTTTTCATTCTTCATTATGCTAAAAGTAATAGAATTAGGATTTATACAGTAAACATAAGAAGCGATGGGAAACAAATAGATCGTTTCCGCCTTTAATAGTATTTCAGTATTGTATAAGAAATCATCCCCCCAGCTTATATCAAAACTATAAAAAAACAAGTTAGTTATCAAATTACGCTTCACTATCTTACAGATAGATGCCCCACTGAATATCCTTTGAATGCAACCCTTATCCCCATTGACAAAACCTTCTTTTTCAAATGGTTTATGAACAATCGATTTCCTTGAATCATCCTCTATTACGTAATCATAAACAACAATGTCTGCATTTGTTTCTATACATTTCTGATAAAGAGAATTAAGTGCACCGTGTAGCAACCAATCGTCAGAATCAACTTGCATAATATAGCAACCTGAAGCAGCACGAATCGCTGCAGAACGGACAATCGATATCTTTTTCTTCTCAGCTAACTCCAATATTTTTAGTCGTGGTTCCTTCAACTGATAATTTTTCAAGATAGAAAGACTGTTATCCGTGGATGCATCATCCACGCAGATCACTTCAAAATCACCACTAAAATCCTGTGAAAACAAAGAATCCAAGCACCTTTTCAAGTAAGGCTCAACATTGTAAACTGGTATGCAAATTGAGATGTCCATATTCAACCTATTTTGATGAGAATAAAGATTTA
>JAATGU010000049.1 GCA_015654535.1 Bacteroidales bacterium | reverse complement strand
CTCGTCTTCATACAAAGTAAAAGAACCGTTTTTTCCACCGTATACATATAGAGTAATTCGATCAGCTTGTTTTTCATTCGTATACTGAATATCGGGGCCATAAGGAATGATTGCTCCCTCACGGACATAAAGCGGCATTTGCTTATAAGGTGCGTCTACTTTCTGCGTTTGTCCGCCGCTAATCCATTTCCCGGTGTAGAAATCATACCAACCGGTAGTAGCAGGGAAATAAACGTTTCGTGAACGATCTTCGTATTTATATACCGGGCATACCATAAGGGCAGGGCCAAACATATATTGGTCTCCTATATCGTTCACTTGCGTATCTTTTTCAAAATCCATTACCAAAGCACGCATAATGGTGTAATCATTGAAATAAGTCATTCCTGCCAATGAATAGATATACGGCATCAAGCTATAACGCAACTTGGTATAATAGACTATGGACTGATAAGCGGGGTGATCCTCGGGAGCTATATTATAGACTTCGCGGAAAGGAAACTGACCGTGTGCACGGAATAAAGGAGCAAACGCACCAAACTGATACCAGCGGGTGTTAAGTTCCCGCCATTCCCTGAGATCGGCATTCTCCTGACCAGTCTTGTCAAACAAGCGTTGTCCGGTTTCATACCTTTTTTCTACACAGAATCCGCCAATATCCATGGTCCAATAAGGCACCCCCGCCATCGCAAAATTGAGTCCGGCAGAGATTTGTGCCTTCATATCCTCCCATCGGGTAGCAATATCTCCACTCCAGGTAGCAGTGGAATAGCGTTGCAATCCTGCAAATCCGGAACGGGTAAGCAGAAACACTCGTTTATCAGGGTCTGCTCCCCGCTGTCCGTCATAGATGGCCTCGGCATTCATCAACGCATACGCATTAAAATATTTAGTAGAAGGGCCCAAAGCCGTTGGTCCACACAGTTTCTTCCGGTATTCCATGTCCGTACAATCCCGTACATTCGGCTCCGAAGCATCCATCCACCAGGCATCAAAACCTTTGGTATATAAACTATCTTGCATTTGTTTCCAGAAAAGCTTCCGTGCCCCATCGGAATAGGCATCATAAAAAGAACCTATATATCCTTCACCCACCCAGTCACGGATACTATCCTTAACCGCTTGCCGGTACATCCATCCCTTTCTGTCGAATGCTTTAAAATTTTCCGTGGTGATATAGAACTTGGGCCAAACGGAAATCATAATCTTTGCATTTAACCGATGCACCGAATCCACCATAGCCGTTGGGTTCGGAAAGCGACTACTGTCAAAGCCATGGCTTCCCCATGCATCTTCCGGCCAATAATTCCAGTCGAGCACAATGTTATCAATAGGAATCTGCCGTTTGCGGAACTCTTTCAATACGCCCAACAATTCATCCTGTGTTTTATAACGTTCACGACTTTGCCAGTACCCCATCGCCCACTTGGGCATAATGGGTGACTTACCCGTGAGTGAACGGTAACCGCTGATTACCTCATCCATATTTTTACCTTTTATAAAATAGTAATTGATCTCATCTCCCATTTCACTAGAAAGAGCCAATTTATTTTGTTCGCTATCTGCCACCGGACTCAAAGCCCGTAAAGCTAAGTAAGAAATCCCTCCATCCGGTTTCCATTCTATACGAACAGGAACACGCTTGCCTTTTTCGAGCCGGACCGTAAACTTATAGTTATTCGGATTCCAGGCAGTACGCCAGCGTTCCTGTACTACTTCTACATTATTAATAAACACTTTCGTATAACCGGCATAATATAGCCAGAAACGATAAACGCCACTCTGATCGGCTTCCAACTCACCAGAGTAAGTTACATTAGCGCCATTAAACGGAAAATTAGCCGGTAAATTTTTAATCGTCTTTATATCCTCATAATCAATAATGGATTCCGTACGAGTCAATGTTTGCAGTCCGCTTCTTGAATTAGGAACATATGTAGCGGTCAGACCGCCTTCCTTGCCATTGACATCATAAAGTTTAAACTGATTCAACTGTCCGTAATCGCGGTTATCACCGAACTTACTTAAAGAGTAGTTATCCCATAAAATGCCATAGTTTTTGTTTGAAAGAACAAAAGGAATAGAAACTTTCGTATTATATTGAAAAAGCGATTCATTCTTGCCTTTATAATTAAACTCATCAGCCTGATGCTGCCCCAATCCATAGAAAGCTTCATCATCGGGAGATTCAAAAACCTGACGGATGCTGTATCCCTTTGTCCCCTCCACTTCTATGGGAGTGAAAGATTTACCTCCACCTTTATTTTCTCTCAGAATAGAGTTCCCTTTCTCATCTGTGAAAGTCACTTCGCCAGTTGTCAGACTAACAAAAGCTTTTAAAGAATCGGTGGAAAGTAGCACCATATCCTTTTTCGTCTTTACAGAAAAAAAAGGCGTTTTACCTTTTTCAGGGACAATAATCAAGCTTTTATCTTCTGAAAATTTATCCTCGGGAGTAGCGGAAACATGGATCGTTTTGTCGTTCATCACTTGTAATCTCACTAGTCTGACATCAGAGTGCCGTTCTTGCTTCAATTTTACAATAACCCCATCCACGGTTTTATCATATCCCGGCCTTGCGCAAGACATAAACAGTATTACAGTTAACAAATAAAGAGATACGTTTCTCATCGTTTACTTATTTTTTATTATTTCTATTCAATGCTGTAAAATTACTATATTTAAAGCAAACAGAACTTATGCGTTTGTTTTCTTAGCGTATGCTTTTTGATAGTATAGGGTGCCCGTTTGTTTCTTCATGGGGTACTATTTGTTACATAGACCGACAAAGGGCTAAACTTTCTTAATTAGAGTATCAGTTTTACACTAATTTATTTGGGCATACCAAAGAATTTGACTTTATTTGCAAGGAAATACTTAATAACAGATCAAACATGATAAACACTCCAATTGCTAATAAGAACCTATCTGGGCTAAAGCCTGAAGACTTTCAAAAAACAGTAAACGGTAAAGCAACCGATTTATTTTTTATAAAGAATAACCATGGTATAGAAATAGCAGTCACCAATTATGGCGCAGCAATACTTGCCATCATGGCTCCTGACAAAAACGGGAAATATGGGAATATTATTCTGGGACACGACAGTATAGATAAGGTAATAAATAGCCCTGAACCTTTTCTGAGCACTTCCATCGGACGATATGACAACAGAATTGCCAAAGGTAAATTTACGTTATGCGGCATAGAATATACACTTGCCACAAACAATGGTCCCAATTCCCTACATGGAGGGCCAAAGGGATTTCATGCGGTGGTATGGGATGCCAAGCAAATTGGCGAACACTCACTGGAACTGAGATATACCGCACAAGATGGTGAGGAAGGATTTCCCGGTAAACTGGATGTACTGATGACTTATTCCATCAATGATGCCAATGAGTTTTTGATCACTTACAAAGCGATTACCAGTAAAACAACCATTGTAAATCTCACCAATCACGGTTTCTTCAATCTCGCAGGCATTGCCAATCCCACCCCTACCGTTCTTAATAACATCCTGACCATTAACGCGGATCTCTACACACCCATAGACGATGTATGTATTCCTTTTGGTGAAATAGCCAAAGTAGAAGGTACACCGCTGGACTTCAGAACTCCTCATACGGTTGGTGAACGCATTAATGACAATCATCAACAAATTGCGAACGGAGCAGGATACGATCATTGCTTTGTGTTGAATAAGAAAGAAGTAGGTCAGCTAAGCTTTGCCGCCAAATGTATAGAGCCCCTTAGCGGACGCTTTATGGAGGTTTACACTACCGAACCGGGCGTACAACTTTATACCGGTAACTGGCTCAATGGTTTTAGCGGGGCTCACGGAGCAACATTCCCCGCCAGAAGTGCAATATGCTTTGAAGCTCAGCACTTCCCCGATACTCCCAATAATCCTCATTTTCCATCTGCTGTTTTACATCCGGGAGAAGAATATAAACAAGTTACTATTTACAAATTCGGAGTAGAAAAATAATTCACTCTAACAAACCTAATTTATAACAAATAATTTAAACTTAATGCCATGACTCAAAAAGAGCAACAAAGCTATCTGGGACCATTTATTACACTGGTCTTCTTATTTTTCATTGTCGGATTTTTAACGACAGCAAACGGTCAGTTTCAAGGACCATTAAAGGCCGCATTTTTAAGTGGTGCAGGAGATTTAAAAAATACATTTACTACTCTCATCTCTTTTTCGTGGTTTTTAGCATATCCACTCACAGGAGGAATCGGCTCATCTTGGGTTACCAAGTACGGATATAAAGGAACATTGGTCCGAGCTTTATTAGTGATGATTATAGGTCTGGGAATCTTTTTCTCTTCATCTTGGTATACTGTCCAATTTCCGGGTTCTAGCGTGCAAATCGCTTCTGCAACCATTCCTTTAGGATATTTTATATTCTTATTGGGTTCATTTGTAGTAGGTTCTGCCGCAACAATCCTGCAAGTAGTTATCAACCCCTATTTAACAGCTTGCTACGTAAAAGGGACACAAGCCGTTCAACGTTTAAATATTGGAGGTTCATCTAATTCTATTGGTACGACCTTCGCACCATTCTTTGTTACAGGTATCGTATTTGGTGGTTTATCAATGGAAGAAGTAAAGCCAAGCCAGTTAATGATCCCATTTTTGGCATTGATGGTAATCATTGCTGTTATTGTGATTCTTCTTACCAGACTTTCCTTACCCGATATCAAAGGAACAAAAACTGAAGTAGGAGAAAAACTGGAAAAGAGCATATGGTCATTCAGTCATCTAACATTGGGCGTTATTGCTATCTTCTTCTATGTAGGGGTTGAAGTAGCAATTGGTGCAAACATTAATCTTTATGCACTCGAAGCACAGACAAAGCTAGGTGGACTTTCTTTCTTCGGAATGAATTCTGTCACTGTTTTTGGAATTAATTTCGCAATACCCGCCTTAATGGCAACATTGTATTGGGGAGGTATGCTCGTTGGTCGTTTGGTTTCCAGTTCATTAAGCAGCGTGTCTCCACGTACTCAACTTACACTAACTTCTATTTTAGCAGCCTGTTTCACAATTTTATCCATCATGACCGATAATCCTTGGTTATTAGTCGCCGTAGGTTTATTCCACTCTGTAATGTGGGGAGCTATCTTTACCTTATCAGTGGATAAACTTGGGAAATACACTTCTATCGCATCCGGTGTCTTTATGATTGGTGTGGTTGGTGGAGCTATTATTCCCCTTTTACAAGGTATGCTTGCCGATGCTTTGGGAGGATGGAGATGGACATGGTTCGTCGTTATTTTAGGAGAATTATTTATCCTCTATTATGCATTACTAGGATCTAAAGTTAAACAATCAGCAGAATAATAAATTATTTATACTATGGATATAGAATATGTAAGAAGTCGCTTTAAAAAGCACTTTAACGGAGCTATAGGCTCTGTATATGCGTCTCCTGGACGTATTAATCTTATTGGAGAACATACAGACTATAATGGAGGATTTGTTTTTCCGGGAGCCATCGATAAAGGAATGGTTGCTGAAATAAAACTCAACGGAACAGATATAGTAAAGGCTTACTCCATTGATTTAAAAGATTTCGTTGAATTCGGATTGAACGAAGAAGATGCTCCCAAAGCCAGCTGGGCAAGATACATTTTTGGTGTATGCCGTGAAATGATTAAAAGAGGAGCAAAAATTCATGGCTTTGACACCGTCTTTTCAGGCGATGTGCCTCTGGGCGCAGGAATGTCTTCATCCGCTGCATTGGAAAGCACCTATGCTTTTGCGCTGAACGATCTGTTCGATTGTAATATCGATAAGTTTGAGTTGGCTAAGATTGGTCAGGCTACAGAACATAACTACTGCGGAGTAAACTGTGGTATTATGGATCAGTTTGCTTCTGTCTTTGGCAAAGCAGGCAGTTTAATCCGCTTGGATTGCCGTTCTTTAGAATACAAGTACTATCCATTCAATCCCAAAGGATACAAATTAGTATTACTAGATTCAGTTGTAAAGCACGAATTGGCTTCATCAGCTTATAACAAGCGTCGTCAATCTTGTGAAAAAGTAGTGGCTGCCATTCAAAAGAACCATTCTGAAGTTCAATTCCTTCGTGATGCCACCATGTCTATGCTTTACGACGTTAAAAGTGTGGTAAGCGAAGAAGATTTTATGCGTGCTGAGTATGTGATTGAAGAAATACAACGTGTATTGGAAGTTTGCGACGCACTTGAAAAAGGAGATTACGAAACTGTAGGTGAAAAGATGTATGGCACTCATCATGGTATGAGTAAACTATATGAAGTAAGCTGCGAAGAATTAGATTTCCTTAACGACTGCGCTAAGAAAAATGGTGTAACCGGTTCACGCGTGATGGGTGGTGGATTCGGTGGGTGCACTATCAATTTAGTAAAAGATGAACTTTATGATGCTTTTGTTAAAGATGCAGTTGAATCCTTCAAAGCAAAATTCGGCAAAACTCCAAAAGTTTATGATGTGGTGATCAGTGATGGCTCTCGTAAGTTAGCTTAAATAGAACTCTATTCTTTTTATAAAAAAGTGCGGTATCCGATTTCGGAGCACCGCATTTTTTATTCCAGAAACGTTAAATAAGTGTTTTATGGACACTTTCTATCTGATTTATGTTCAATAACATATAGAAAAAAGGAGCACCTATATCTATAAGTGTTACTTTTACACCAAAATAAAAAAATATTTTTAAAACATATCTTAATTACTGAAAAACATGAAGAAGTTATTATTTATTTGCTGTATAATGGTAGGTATACTTACCTCATGCAGCAGTCAGCAAAAAGAGTTAACCCTTTCCGGATTAAATCCAACCAATTTTCAGACTAAAGTAAAAGGAAAACAGACAAATCTGTATACCTTGAAAAACAAAGCAGGGATGGAAGTTTGTATCACTAACTTCGGAGGACGAATCGTATCTATAATGGTTCCCGACAAAAACGGAAAAATGCAGGATGTGGTGCTTGGTTTCGACAGCATAATCAATTACATTCATACCCCAAGTGATTTTGGAGCTTCGATCGGCCGCTACGCCAACCGTATTAACAAAGGTAAGTTTGTGCTCGATGAAGACACTATTCAACTACCGATAAACAACTTTGGACACTGCCTGCATGGAGGGCCTCAAGGATGGCAATATCAAATGTATGATGCCAAAAAAATAAATGACTCTACATTGGAACTTGTGATGAACTCTCCCGACGGAGATTCTAATTTCCCTGGAAACGTGGTAGCTAAGGTAACTTACAAACTAACCGATGACAATGCACTTGATATAACCTATGAAGCAACTACGGATAAAAAGACGATCATCAATATGACCAATCACTCTTACTTTAACTTATCCGGAGATCCTTCCAAACCAGCCACCGACCATATACTCTATATTAATGCCGACCAATACACTCCCGTAGACAGTACTTTTATGACAACCGGGGAAATGCTTCAGGTAAAAGGCACTCCTATGGATTTTACAACTCCTAAAGAAGTAGGAAAAGATATAAATAAGACAGATTTCATACAAATAAAATACGGGAACGGATACGATCACAACTGGGTATTAAACACCAAAGACAATATAAAATCGGTGGCTGCTAGGCTCTATTCACCGGTAAGTGGCATCACCTTGGAGGTTTATACAAATGAACCAGGCATTCAAGTATATACCGGCAATTTTCTGGATGGAAGTGTAAAGGGCAAAAAAGGTATTGTTTATAATAAACGAGCTTCTGTTTGTTTGGAAACACAACACTATCCCGATAGTCCTAACAAAGCAAACTGGCCCTCGACAGTGCTGGAACCGGGTAAGACCTATAACAGTCATTGCATTTTTAAATTCACAGTAAAGAAATAACAGAAAAAAGAAGTCTATATATTCTCATATATAATATTCCGGTAAATGATATGAATACCTTTTATAAAAATAATGAACGCTTTTATGTAGCGGTAGACTGCATCATCTTTGGATTTAGCCAAGGTGAATTAAATTTATTGCTACTAAAGCGCAACTTTGAACCGGCAAAGGGAGAATGGTCCCTTATGGGAGGTTTTCTTCAAAAGGAAGAGAGCATCGACGAAGCAGCTAGCAGAGTTTTGTGTGAGCTAACAGGATTAGACGATGTTTATATGGAGCAAGTCGGTGTCTTTGGAGAAATCAATCGTGATCCGGGAGAAAGGGTCTTATCTGTTGCTTATTATGCGTTGATTAACATTAATGAATATGATCGCGCTTTTGTGCAAAAGCACAATGCCCATTGGTTAAACATAAACGAACTTCCTCCACTTATTTTTGACCATGAGGATATGGTCATCAAAGCTCGTAACCTGATGAGAGAAAAAGCAGCCGTAGAGCCCATTGGTTTCAATCTTTTGCCAGATCTATTTACACTCCCACAAATGCAACAACTGTACGAAGCTATTTATGGAGAACCCATTGATAAACGCAATTTCCGAAAACGGGTGGCGGATATGGATTATATTGAAAAAACAAATAAAATAGATAAGACAGGATCAAAAAGAGGTGCTTATCTATATAAGTTTAATAATAAGATTTATCGAAAAGATCCGAAATTTAAGTTATAATAAAATTATGTTAGAAGCTTTAAAAGAACAAGTATTCCGTGCTAATCTGGATTTGGTGAAGCACGGATTGGTCATATTCACTTGGGGAAACGTTTCGGCTATAGACCGTAAAAGCGGACGGATTGTGATTAAACCCAGTGGAGTATCATATGACGATATGAAAGCAGAAGATATGGTAGTAGTTGATCTTGATGGAAATGTGATGGAAGGAAAACTGAAACCATCATCCGATACTCCTACCCACGTGGTCCTTTATAAAGCCTTCCCTGAAATTGGCGGAGTGGTACATACACACTCTACTTATGCCACAGCTTGGGCTCAGGCAGGAATTGACTTACCAAACATTGGTACGACCCATGCGGACTACTTCCACGATGCCATTCCCTGTACTGCGGATATGAACAAAGAAGAGGTGGAAGGTGCTTATGAACTGGAGACAGGCAACGTGATCGTGAAACGATTCAAAGATATTAATCCGGTACATACTCCGGGGGTACTGGTCAAGAATCATGGTCCTTTTTCCTGGGGAAAAGATGCGCAGGATGCCGTTCACAACGCTGTAGTAATAGAGCAGGTTGCCAAAATGGCTTTCATTGCTTATTCCGTAAATCCGGCATTGACCATGAATCCTTTGCTGGTAGAAAAACATTTTAATAGAAAACACGGTCCGGGAGCTTATTACGGACAAAAGTGATCATAAAAATCAGATTAATAATTATAATAAATTAAAAACACTATGGCATTTCAAGATTTAGAAGTATGGTTCGTAACCGGAGCACAGCTCCTTTACGGAGGCGATGCAGTTATCGCAGTGGACGCACACTCTAACGAAATAGTTAAAGGGCTGAATGAATCAGGCAATCTTCCTGTAAAAGTAATTTATAAAGGTACTGTTAATTCCGCACCGGAAGTAACGGCAACATTCAGGGCTGCTAATAACGATGATAAGTGTATCGGCATTATTACCTGGATGCACACTTTCTCACCTGCAAAAATGTGGATTCACGGATTGCAGGAATTGAAAAAACCTCTTCTTCACTTCCATACACAGTTCAATAAACAAATTCCATGGAGCGAAATTGATATGGATTTCATGAATCTGAATCAGTCGGCTCATGGTGATCGCGAATTTGGCCACATGGTTACCCGTATGCGCAAAAATCGCAAGGTGGTAGTTGGTCACTGGCAAGATGAAAAAGCTCAGGCAAAAATAGCCATATGGATGCGTGTAGCTGCTGCCTGGGCAGATGCACAAGATATGCTGATTGTCCGCTTCGGAGATAACATGAATAATGTAGCTGTAACCGATGGCGATAAAGTAGAGGCCGAACTTCGTCTGGGTTATCATGTGGACTACTATCCTATCGGTGATTTAGTAGCTGTTCAGGATACTGTGACAGATGCTGAAATTGCTGAATTAGTGAAGGTTTATGAAGAAGAATATACTTTTGCCGACAATGCAAAAGAAGGTGGAAAAGATCGCAAACAAGTGATTGAAGCCGCTCGTGAAGAAATAGCCATTCGCAAATTCCTTAAGGAAAAAGGGGCAAAAGGATTCACAACTAACTTTAATGCGCTACATGGAGTAGATCAGCTACCGGGTCTTGCTTCTCAACGCCTAATGGCAGAAGGTTTCGGATTTGGAGCTGAAGGAGACTGGAAAACGGCTGCCCTTTACCGCACTATGTGGTTTATGGGACAAGGGCTCGAAGGTGGTGCTTCCTTTCTGGAAGATTACACCTATCATTTCGATGGTGACAAGAGCGCTATCCTTCAAGCACACATGCTGGAAGTTTGCCCGCTTATCGCTGCTAAAAAGCCTACTTTGGAAGTTCATCCACTGGGTATCGGTGGAAAAAATGATCCTGCACGCTTGGTATTTACCGCTCACGAAGGAACCGGAGTTGCCGCCACTGTTATAGATCTGGGCAACCGTTTCCGTATGATCGTTAATCAAGTAGATGTAATCAAACCTCAACCACTGCCTAAGCTTCCTGTTGCTTCCGCTCTCTGGATTCCTCAACCAAACCTTGAAATAGGTGCTGCTGCATGGATACTTGCAGGTGGAACTCATCACACCAGCTTCTCTTTTGCCCTTACTCAAGAGTATTTGGAAGATTTTGCTGAGATGGCACGCATTGAATTGGTTGTTATTAATAAAGACACTACCATCAGCAACTTCAAAAAAGAATTGCATCTGAATGAAATCTATTACTTATTAAACAAAGCTTTAATGTAATATGGCAAACAAATATGTAATTGGATTAGACTACGGTAGCGACTCTGCACGTGCCATCATTGTGAATGCTCTGACAGGTGAAGAACTGGCCACAGCCGTAAAATACTATCCTCGCTGGAAAGCGGGGAAGTATTGCAATCCTTCTAAGAATCAATATCGCCAACACCCATTGGATTATGTTGAAGTGCTGGAAACTACTATTAAGGAATCATTGGCTAAATGTCCTGCTGGAACAGCTGAAAATGTAGTAGGTATCGCTTTTGATACTACAGGGAGTACCCCCGTATTAACTGATGCTACAGGAGCACCATTGGCACTTAATCCTGAATTTACAGAGAATCCCAATGCTATGTTTATATTGTGGAAAGATCATACAGCAGTAAAAGAAGCTGCTGAAATTAACGAACTATGCGCTAAATGGGATATAGATTATTCTGCTTATGAAGGAGGAATCTATTCTTCAGAATGGTATTGGGCAAAAGCACTGCATGTACTTCGCCAAGACGAGAAAGTGCGCAAGGCAGCTTACTCTATTGTAGAACATTGTGAATGGCTTCCCGCGCTTATTACCGGAGTGTCAAAGTCATCGGATATTATCCGTAGCCGTTGCGCTTGCGGACATAAAGCAATGTGGCATGAACAATGGGGAGGACTTCCTTCGGAAGAATTTTTGGTGGCACTTGATCCTATCTTAGGCGGATTAAGAGAAAGACTCTTCACAGAAACTTACACCGCGGATAAAGCGGTAGGCCATTTAACAGAAGAATGGGCATCAAAGCTTGGTTTAACTACCAAAGTTGCAGTAGCAGGTGGAGCGTTCGACTGCCACATGGGAGCTGTAGGTGCAGGAATAACTCCTAAAACCTTTGTACGCGTTATTGGTACTTCTACCTGTGATATTATGGTTTCTTCTTATGAAGAAATGGGGCATAAACTCATTAACGGTATTTGCGGACAAGTGGATGGCTCTGTAATCCCCGGATATATAGGTCTGGAAGCGGGACAATCAGGTTTTGGTGATATCTACGCATGGTTTAAAAGTATATTAGAATTCCCAATCAAGGAAATTATCGGAACCTCCTCTCTTCTGGATGATGCAACAAAAGAAAAGTTGATTGAAGAGGCATGTGATAAAATTATACCTGCCCTCACCAAAGAAGCTGAATTGATTCCAATCAGTGAAAGCACAATCATTGCTACCGACTGGATGAATGGTCGCCGTACCCCGGATGCCAATCAATTACTTCACGGAACAATAGCCGGACTTACTTTAGGAAGCACTGCCCCTCTTATTTTCAGGGCTTTGGTTGAAGCCACCGCTTTCGGTTCAAAAGCCATTGTGGACAGATTTATTGAAAACGGCATAGAAATAAAGCAAGTGATTGGCATTGGAGGAATACCGCTAAAATCTCCTTTCGTAATGCAAACCCTTGCCAACGTATTGGGTATGCCTATTAAAGTTGCCAAATCGGAACAAGCTTGTGCTCTCGGAGCATCTATGTTTGCAGCAGTAGCGGCTGATGTATACACTAAAGTAGAAGATGCCCAAAAAGGTATGGGAAAAGGATTTGCTTCAGAATTTTATCCTGATGAAGAGGCTCACAAAGCATATCTTACATTATATGAGAAATATACCAAGCTTGGGCGTTTCACTGAAAAAGAATTATTATAACAAGCATTTATTAACTTTATCAATAATATTATGGCAATTTTAGATTGGGTCATTATTGCGCTATTTCTACTAGCACTAATTGGAATTATTGTCTGGGTAATGAAACGCAAGACAGGCAACACAAGCGATTATTTTCTTTCCGGACGCAGCGAAACATGGTTAACTGTTGGTGCTGCCATCTTTGCTGCTAATATAGGCTCGGAACACCTGGTAGGTTTAGCGGGAGCCGGCGCAGAAAGTGGTATGGCTATGGCACACTGGGAAATGCAAGGCTGGATGATCCTTATCCTTGGATGGGTTTTTGTCCCGTTTTATGCGCATAGTAAGGTATTTACCATGCCTGAATTTTTGTCCAGACGATTTAATCAGAATGCAAGTTCAACCTTGTCGATTATCACTCTTATCAGTTATGTACTTACAAAAGTATCTGTAACAGCCTTTACCGGAGGTATTTTCCTCGAAACGATTCTTGGAATTAATTTCTGGTACGGAGCTATTGGTCTCGTTCTTCTTACCGGTATATTCAGTGTTCTGGGAGGGATGAAGGGAATTATGGTGATATCGGTTATTCAAACTCCTATCCTGATTGTGGGTTCTTTGACTATTTTAGTTCTAGGATTGATGAAAATCGGTGGAGGTGGTATCTTAGACGGATGGCACTCAACATTGGAATATATTGGTGAAAACCGTCACTTGATTCACTCAGACCCTTCCGATCCTTTATTCTCAAAATTCCCAGGTGTTGGAGTAATTTTTGGTGCGGCCATTATCGGATTCTGGTACTGGTGTACCGACCAACACATTGTGCAACGAGTCCTTGCCGCAAAAGACTTAAAGAATGCCCGTAGAGGTACAATCTTTGCAGGTTTCTTAAAAGTCCTTCCAGTGTTTATGTTCCTTATTCCAGGTATGATCGCTGCTGCACTAAGGGCTAAAGGAGTAGACGGCTTTAATTTTGACTCTAACGATAAAGCGTTCGGCAGTATGGTTCTCAATTTATTGCCAATGGGCATTAAAGGACTGGTTACGGTAGGATTTATCGCAGCATTGGTTACTTCGTTGGCTGCTCACTTCAATTCATCAGCAACCCTGTTCACTATTGACTTCTATAAACATAAACATCCTCAGGCAACTGAAAAACGATTGGTATGGGTAGGACGTATAGCAACTATCACCGTTGTATTTTTAGGATTAATATGGATTCCTATCATGAGAGGTTTAGGTAATGTTCTCTATGAATACCTTCAGGAAGTACAATCTCTTATCGCACCCGCTATTGCAGCAGTATTTGTCCTTGGTGTATTTAACAAGAGAATTACTCCGAAGGCAGGAGAATGGGGCTTACTTATCGGCTTTGCGATAGGTATGATACGTCTGGCTCTTATGATATTTAAAAGCTCTATACCGGCAGACAGTATTCTTGGAGCGTTCCTGACTATAAACTGGTTGTACTTCTGTATCTTCTTGTTTGTATTTACAATGTTAGTAATGGTTGTCATCAGTATGTTTACGCCAAAGGCAACTGAAGAACAATTAAGGGGAATTACTTATTTCTCTCAGGGTAATGAACAAATTGCAGAAACTCGCGCCAGTTGGAGCGCTATAGACATAATCACATCAGTTGCAGTGGTTGGTCTCTGTGTAGCATTTTATATCTATTTCTGGTAATAATCCTCTAATTTAAGAAGGCTCTCTCAAAAGCAATTTTATACAAAAAGAAACGGTAAAATTACTTTTGAGACAGCCTCTTTCTTTATATACACCTTACAAACTATTGTAATAGCTACAATAAAAAACATTCTTTTCTAAGAGATTATTAGTCATAAACTATTATCTTTGCATGGAAAATTAACAAATCAATAATATGAACGATAGTAAACTAATGAATCGTGCAGCTAACAATGTGCGTATTTTAGCTGCTTCTATGGTGGAAAAAGCCAACTCGGGTCATCCGGGAGGTGCCATGGGTGGTGCAGACTTTGTCAACGTTCTTTTCTCTGAATTCCTTGAATATGATCCCGAAAATTCCCGATGGGAAAGTCGTGATCGTTTCTTCCTTGACCCAGGTCACATGTCTCCTATGTTGTATTCTGTTTTATCCCTTACAGGTAAATACACCATGGACGAGCTGTCACAGTTCCGTCAATGGGCAAGCCCTACTCCGGGACATCCTGAACTAGACGTAATGCGTGGAATAGAAAATACTTCCGGTCCGCTAGGACAAGGTCATTCTTATGCAGTGGGTGCAGCTATTGCCGCCAAATTTCTAAAAGCTCGCTTTGGTGAAGTTATGGGACAAAGCATCTATGCTTATATCTCCGACGGGGGAATCCAGGAAGAGATTTCTCAGGGCGCAGGTCGTTTGGCCGGATATCTGGGATTAGACAATCTGATTATGTTCTATGACTCCAATGATATCCAACTTTCTACAAGTACTAATGCTGTAACAAGTGAAGATACTGCGAAAAAATATCAAGCTTGGCACTGGAATGTAATCAGTATTAATGGCAATGATATAGATGAAATCCGCAAGGCTCTTACTGCTGCTAAAGCAGAAAAAGAACGTCCTACCATTATTATTGGTAAAACTATTATGGGTAAAGGCGCCGTTACAGCCGAACACGAAAAATTTGAAGGCAAATGCTCCACTCACGGTCAACCATTGAGTGCAAGTGGTGCTTGTTATGACGAAACGATCAAAAATGTGGGAGGTGACCCTACCCATCCTTTCCAGATATTCCCGGAAGTTAAAGAATTATATACCAAACGCGCCATCGAGCTAAAAAAGATTGTGGCGGCCAAAAAAGCTGCTAAAGCAGAATGGGCAAAAGCAAATCCTGAGTTAGCAGCTAAACTGGAGGATTTCTTCTCTGGAAAAGCTCCGAAAGTAGACTGGGCGGGTATTCAACAAAAAGCAGGTGCTGCTACTCGCGGTGCTTCCGCTACAGTTCTTGGTGTACTAGCGACTCAAGTAGAAAACATGGTTTGTGCTTCTGCCGATTTATCGAATTCTGATAAAACAGATGGCTTCTTAAAGAAAACACATGCTTTCACTAAAGGCGACTTCAGCGGATCATTTTTGCAAGCGGGAGTATCTGAACTAACTATGGCTTGTGTTTGCATCGGCATGGCTCTGCACGGGGGGGTAATTCCCGCTTGTGGAACATTCTTTGTATTCTCTGATTACATGAAACCAGCTATTCGTATGGCAGCCTTGATGGAAATACCTGTGAAGTTCATTTGGACGCACGATGCATTCCGTGTAGGTGAAGACGGACCAACTCATGAACCAGTGGAACAAGAAGCTCAACTGCGCCTGATGGAAAAATTAAAGAATCACAAAGGTCATAATTCCATGTTGGTGCTTCGCCCGGCTGACGCTGAAGAAACTACCGCTGCATGGAAACTGGCAATGGAGAACACTTCTACCCCAACAGGACTGATATTCTCTCGTCAAGACATTGTAAACCTCCCTAAAGGCACAAACTATGCAGACACTTCCAAGGGTGCATATATTGTTGCCGGTTCGGATGAAAATCCCGATGTAATTCTTGTTGCTTCCGGTTCAGAAGTATCCACGCTAGTTGCAGGTGCTGAGTTGATTCGTAAGGATGGCGTAAAGCTCCGCATCGTTTCAGTTCCTTCTGAAGGATTATTCCGTAGCCAAAGCAAGGAGTATCAGGAATCGATTATTCCAGCAGGTGCCAAAGTATTTGGTCTTACCGCAGGGCTTCCAGTAAATCTTCAAGGATTGGCAGGAGCTAACGGCAAGGTGTTTGGTTTGGAATCTTTTGGATTCTCTGCTCCATACAAAGTACTTGATGAAAAGCTAGGTTTCACTCCCGAAAATGTATATAAGCAAGTAAAGGAAATGTTATAACCAAACGTAGAATCAGTAAACAGATAAAGATGAAGACAATTGGTATTTGCTCTGATCATGCAGGTTTTGAGCTTAAAAAATTCGTAAAGGAATGGCTCGAAGCTAAAGGTTGGGCATATAAAGATTTTGGAACGTACACAGCCGATAGTTGTGACTATGCGGATTTTGCCCATCCTCTTGCTCTGGCTGTTGAGGATGGAGAATGTTATCCAGGCATCGCTATCTGTGGAAGTGGCAATGGGATTAGTATGACGGTAAACAAGCATCAGGGTATCCGGGCAGCTCTTTGCTGGAACCCAGAGATTTCTCATCTTGCCCGTCAGCACAATAATGCAAATATTCTGGTAATGCCTGGTCGATTTGTAACCAATGAGGAGGCGGATCGCATTATGACAGAGTTCTTTTCCACAGCTTTTGATGGTGGCCGCCATGAAAGACGCATAGAAAAGATTCCGGTAAAGTAAAAACGTTCATATCATGATAAAAGGATCCCGCTTTCTATAAGTGGGATTTTTTACTTTTATCTTATCTATTTTTTACTTTAATCTTATGTATGGATCAGAAATGTATCTTCCGACAATTTTTGTCAGAAACAAATAAATATTCTATTTTTGCTTTGAATAATAAAACGGTCAATGAAAACAACTATATCTTTGAAATTTCTTTTAGGATTCATTCTTGCCTTTTTTATAACAAGTGAAAGTTTTGCGCAGAAAGATCAACGCCAATCCTTCAAATTTTGTGATGGTGATTTATTATTCCAAAATATAGATTGTGGACCAATGTGCGATGCTATCAAGGAAGTGACGCATGGTTATAAGGGAGCAGAATTTTCCCATGTTGGAGTTTTTTGGTTTAATCATAACAATCCAATGGTTATTGAAGCTATATCCGCAGGAGTATCAATTACTCCTCTAAACAAATTTCTGAAACGAAGTGTCGATGAAAAAGGGAATCCTAAAGTAGCGGTTGGTCGCTTAAATGAACGTTACCGAAAATTAATTCCTACTGCTATCAGTGAAGCTTTGAAGTTAGTAGGCAAACCTTATGATGATGCGTTTGACATAAATAACGATGCATATTACTGCTCAGAGTTAGTTTACCTGATGTATCTCCGCGCAAATAATAATAAACCGATCTTCTCTCTTGCCCCTATGACCTACAAATCTCCCAAAACAGGTAAACTTTATCCCGTATGGAAAGAGTATTTCGAGAATCTCAAGATACCTGTTCCCGAAGGAAAGCCGGGGCTTAATCCTGGTGGAATCTCTTGTTCAAATAATATAAAAGTCTTTTTCCTTTTTTAATAGTGATTGTATTGTCGATAAGTTATCCGGCTCCATAATGTGTCAGATTGTAAAGGAATCTGTTAGTCACGTCCCGTTGTTGTTTTTCAGTGATAAGGCAGATGTTTTGAGATAAAAAACGCTCATTGTAGTAACATTAATATCTTTATGAGATAAATTTGGATGAAATGGAGCATCGGAACATTTTTTTGAGTCATGGATACATTTGCTTGATAATGAGGAATTAATAGCTGATTTCAAACGTTTTTTTAATTTAGGTGCGTAGGGTGCGTAGGGTTTTTCTTAGACTTTATATACTAATATAGATAGATATGATTTATATAATAGTATCTATAGTATAGGGTTTAAGAAAACGCCTCCGCACCCTACGCATCCTCCGCGCTTATCACCAGTTTCAATTTCTTTGTTGCTTTTTCCTATGGCTTTTATTTTTTTAGTCTTGCTAAAAAAAAGGTCTGGACTTCTTTTTCAAGATGTCCGGACTCTTTGGAGGATATCTCTGGACATCTCTTTTTAAGGATAAGACAATGAAAAGCTAATAAAAAATACATTCTGACTAATATTTACTTTAAATCGTGACCTTTGTACGTAAGCGTAATATTGGGATAAATTACTCCTTCGTTGCAGACAAACTGTGTGGAGAGGATAAAGTGACTGAAAAAATCACCATACTGAAAGAAAAATGAGGGAATGAACCGAGGTTTACTTTCGGGATGGGAACTGACTTCACTAAGATTTGCCATGACCATGTAATTGAAATGAGGGGCTAAACGAGATACACACTCCTGATAAATAATTTCATTCCCAATCACATTTGCATTTTCTAACTGAGTAATGTAAGAAAGAATACTTACCGGCTCAGGAGCAAGTAGCAAACGGTTTCGATAGAACAAGGCATAAGCGGTGAGATCAGTATCTTCAATGCCAGAAAGTTGGGAAAAAACCGTATTCCGGGGAAGAGGATAAAGCAAATAACTTTTTGTACCTACCTGTAGTAACTTAGCGGCTCCGGGAGTCGGAATTTTTATTTGTGAAGTTATATTTTGCAAGAATAATTGCAAATCAGCTTCTGCTTTTGCCGCCTCTTTTACAGGAATAGAAAGCAGAGAAAGTGGCCTGCGAACAGAGTCTTCAGGATAAAAAGTAATGGCTGTTAAACTCCCTGATGTGTTTTTTTTGAGGAAGTGCATCATATGAATATCCATCTCTTTCACCTCATCGGGATAAGTAGCAAGTGCATATTCCCGTCGTGCTGTATTTACAGCAATATATTGCAGTTGGGAGATAGCCATCTGAGAAATATAGTAAGTGGAGCGGGGCATTTCGTTACCGGAGAAGTTTGTAATCGGATACTGTTCTTTGAGTGCGTTTACAAACGAAGAACTGGTATCGGCATCCACACTAATGCCGGAAAGGTAAATAGCGTCTCCGTCAAACTTCATATCTAACTTATTCCATCCTGTTTGTTGCATTTTCAAATAAAGAGAAGCGATACCAATGGCTCGTTTCTTATCTTGTGTGAGCCCAAACACCGGATCGGAAAGAATAGAATGGCCACTTATATGAGTATCAATAACCTGCTCAATCAATTTTTTAGAATAACTAGCCACAAAGAAACCGGGCGATTGATAGCAACAAAGAAAAAGATCTCCTCCCATGGGATAAATTTCCAGTGTTTCACCTTTGTAGGAGACATCTTTACGCGGAAAAGCAATGGGACGTTTCTTATGAATTTGTTGTTCAATCCACTCTTCATCTTCCGGAGTGGTACAGCAATAAACGACCTGATCCAGTTCACTGCCAAGAGAATGAAAGCTAATAAGAACCTTATTCATGCTAGAACTTAACCCGTGAGGCATAGGGTCCACCAATTGGTCAAAATGCTCCATCAAATCATTTACAATATGAGATAATTTGAGTGTGGAAAATATTTTGCTACAGCTGAGTTTCTTGAGTTCCTTTACCAATAGGGTGACATTGCTGGTCTCAAACACAGCAATACTATTGGAAGGAACTAAAGAATAAAGATTGATTTCCGAAACTTTTTGTCGGGCACTGAGTCCCGTAAAGAAGTAAGTCCCCACTCCGATAAAAAAGAGCAGAAAAAGCGTAAAAATCGATATTCTTATCCCCAATTTCCGGTTCATAGGTGTGTGCCTTTCATACAATATGCGTATCTTTGTACCGTTATTCTTAATAGTAAACGTACAAAAGTAATAAATAGTCTAATAATTAATGAATTATTTAATTAGAAAAGAAATAATCGGTTTCTTTAGTTCAGCCATGGGATATGTGATCCTCTTCGTTTGGCTGCTGGCAGTATCACTCATGTTGTGGTTCTTTGCCGGAGAGTATAACCTGTTGGATGGAGGATATGCTACCCTTCGCCCGTTCTTTTCTCTGGCTCCGGTACTTTTTTTACTATTGGTTCCCGCAACCACCATGCGAATGTTTGCTGAAGAAAAACGGATGGGTACACTGGAACTACTCTTCTCCCGTCCGATAAAAATAAGTACCATTGTGATAAGTAAATTCTGGGCAGCCTGGTTGTTAATGCTTATTGCCCTGTTTCCCACCCTACTCTATGTATTAAGTATTTATTTATTGAGCGTAGCAGGAGTAGACTGGGGAGAAGTAATCGGGGGATACTGCGGATTACTCTGCTTAGTAGCAACCTTTGTCAGCTTCGGACTCTTCACTTCTTCACTAACCTCCAACCAATTAATCGCTTTTTTACTGGCAGCATTGCTTTCCTTTACCACTTTCTACGGATTTGACTTAGTCGCTTCCCTTACCAACATTGGCAGTCTGCACAATGACTGGGTGGAATGGGGCATCCAGGCTCATTATCAATCCATGATACGTGGAGTAATAGATACACGAGATCTATTTTATTTTGCCTCACTCACGCTCACTTTCTTATATCTCACCGTACAAGTTAATCTACGCAAACGATGAAAAAGAGACTCATAAAAGGAATGGGATTGCTGGTAGTGGTACTGGCCGTGAATATATTTTCTTCCTACTTTTTTATCCGCATGGATTTCACTACCGAAAAGCGTTATACCCTCTCCCATCAAAGTAAGGAACTAATTAAAAGTCTGGACAAACCGCTGGAGGTTATTCTCTATCTGAACGGAGAGTTGAATCCGGCTTTTGATCGTCTACGCACATCTACCACAGATATGCTTGATGAACTATCTGTTTACTCCACTCACGGCATTACTTTGCGGGAAGTAAATCCATCGGCGGCTCCCGATGAAAAGATCCGGCAAGAACATTATCTACGAATGGAAGCAAAGGGGATGCGGGGACTTTCTGTCAATGAACACGATCGAGAAGGCAAGCTCTCATCCAAGGTTATTTATCCATGGATGGAGCTAATTTATGGTAGAGATACAATCCCCGTCAGTTTACTGAAAAAGAATCTGAATCTTACGCCACAAGAAATACTCAACACTTCTGCCGGAGAACTGGAATATAGTCTGACCGAAAGCATCAGGGTACTTACATTAACTCATCCGGCACGGATCGCTTTCATAGAAGGACACGGAGAATGGAGCCAGCCCTACGTGTACGAAGCCACAAACATTTTAAGTAGGTATTATAATGTGGACAGAGGTTCACTGAGTGGGAATCCTGAAGAATTGCTACCCTACAGAGTTTTAATCATTGCCTCCCCTCAAAAGCCGTTTTCAGAAACAGAGAAGTTTGCTTTGGATCAATACCTGATGAACGGAGGAAATATTCTTTGGTTGGTAGATGGGATAAAGATCTCTCAAAAAATATTTGATGCCACCGGAGAATCGGCCACTTTAAAACAAGACTTGAACCTGGACGACCTGCTTTTTACTTACGGAGTAAGGATTAATCCCGTAACAGTGCAGGACATGCAATGCACTGCCATCCGCTTAGCTTCCTCGGAAGCCGGATCAAAAGAAACTTATAATACTCTTCCATGGTATTTTGCACCTCTGCTGGTTCCTTCAGCAGAAAGTCCTGTTACACATAATCTATCACCGCTCAAATCAGAGTTTGTGAGCACCATCTCTTTTGTAGGTAACAGTCAACTAAAAAAACAAGTGCTGCTCACCACCTCAGCTAATGCGCATACGCTACCTGTCCCCGAAAAAATAAGTCTACGCTATGTTGAAATGCCGGCAGAGCCGTCTTACTTCAATGAGCCCAGTCTCCCCGTGGCCGGACTTATAGAAGGGCAATTTCCTTCTGCCTTTACCAATCGCCTCACGCCGGATAGTTGCACCGAACTTCCGCAAGGTAGACTACAACAAAGCAAGAATGCCCGAATCATTGTGGCGGCTACCGGAAGTATTATCAAAAATGAATGGCAAGGGCAAGGGGAAAAAGCACAGCCCATTCCACTTGGATTCGATCCGATAACCAATGAGCAACTAGGTAACGCAGATTTCCTTACCAATGCCGTGAACTATCTGGCTGGAAATGCCCAATGGCTTAGCCTTCGTTCCCGCGACTATCGTCTCCGATTACTCAACAAACAAAAAATAAATGAGCAACGAGGCCTGTGGGAAACAATTAATATTGCCATCCCCCCTATTTTACTTTTGATTTCCGGTCTCGTATTTTCAAGATACCGCAAAAGAAAACAATAGAGTAATTTGTGTCAATAATTGCACTATTTATGCCAAATACTCCTCATTGAACCTTTTTTCAATTCATTATCTTTGCCTGATATTCATTAATAACCATCAAAAAGACAACACTATGAGAAAAGTATTTGGAATCATTTCTCTGCTTTTGGTAGCAATCTTTGTCAATGCCGATCCTATAGACAAAGCCTGGGAAGAGAGTGCTAAAATTGAAAAACAAATTAAAAAGACATCCTTTCCGCAACGCACATTCGTTATTACCGACTTTGGGGCAAAAGCAGGAAATGAGACAGAACTTTGTCACGATGCGATTAATCATGCCATCATCATCTGTAATCAGGCAGGAGGCGGAACAGTTATTGTACCCAAGGGTGTATTTTACACTGGTCCCATTACCCTGAAAAGTAATGTAAATCTTCATTTAGAAGAAGGAGCGACACTAAAATTTTCCACTGATCAAAAACTATACTTTCCTGCTGTATTGACGCGTTGGGAAGGTATTGACTGCTGGAATGCTCACCCACTAATCTATGCCTATGGCGAAACAAATATTGCCATTACAGGTAAGGGAACAATAGACGGACAAGGAGCTAATGAGAATTGGTGGAAAATGTGCGGCGCCAAACAATACGGATGGAAAGAAGGAGACATCGCACAGAAAAATGGCGGACGGGAGCGCCTATTGATGTATAGCGAAACATTAATGCCTGTATATAAACGCATCATGAAACCGGAAGATGGCATGCGTCCGCAATTAATCAATTTTCATTCCTGCAACACAATACTAATAGAAGATGTAAACTTACGCAATTCACCTTTCTGGGTAATTCACCCCTTATTCTGCGAAAGCATGATTGTACGCGGAGTAAACATCCGTAGTCACGGTCCCAACAACGATGGATGCGATCCTGAATCAAGTAGAAACGTATTGATTGAAAACTGCGTATTTGATACTGGCGATGATTGTATAGCCATCAAATCGGGAAGAAACGCTGACGGACGTAAATGGGGCATTCCCAGTGAAAATGTTATTGTACGCGGTTGTACCATGAAAGACGGTCACGGAGGGGTTGTAATAGGAAGTGAAATTTCCGGAGGATACAAAAATCTATTTGTAGAAAATTGCAAAATGGATAGTCCAAACCTGGAACGAGTTATCCGAATTAAAACCAGTACCTGCCGTGGTGGAATCATAGAAAATGTATTTGTGCGGAACGTAACTGTAGGGAGATGCCGTGAGGCGGTACTTAAGATCAATCTTCAATATGAGAACCGGGAGAACTGTGATCATAGTTTCACCCCGACTGTACGGAATGTACATTTACAAAATGTAACCTGTGAAAAAAGTCAGTTTGGTGTTTATATTGTTGGATTAGAAAAGAATGACCATGTATATAATGTCAGTGTGGATAATTGCCACTTCAATAATGTAGCCAATGGAAACTCTAACAAAGGAGCGAAAGATATCAGTTTTAAAGGATTGTTTATCAACGGAACTGAGGTCAAATAAATAAAAAAACGCTGCTTTTATTTCGTTAATACAAAGAATTATTTCTTATCTTTGAAGAGTAATTTTGAATCATTCCTTAGTATTAACTCATTCTTACCACAATGAAAAGCAGACACAGCATGTTTAAACTGTACATAGCAGCGTTATTGCTATGTACAGTTAATTTCAACACACTTTCACAAGTTAATCCTCAAACCTGGGGAAAAGTGCCCTATGTATCACCGGAAATACACGCAGATCATTCCGTCACCTTCCGCTTAAGCGCACCTGCCGCCAAAGAAGTTCAACTTTCCGCAACGTAGCTATCAGCTCAAAATAATAAAATGACAAAGGATAGCGATGGAATGTGGTCACTCACCGTTAACCCACTTGTACCTGAATTCTATGGATATTCTTTTTTGGTAGACGGCTTAAAGGTATTGGATCCTGCTAATATACATATTAAACGCGATTATGTAGTGATGGAAAATATATTTCTCATTCCTGGCGAACAAGCTGACTTATATGCAGTGAGGAATGTGAAACACGGAAGCTTATCAAAAGTTTGGTATGATTCAAAGACATTAGGTATGGATCGTCGATTAAGCATCTATACACCTTATGGATATGGAGAAACGAAGAAAAAATATCCGGTACTATATCTACTTCATGGGGTAGGTGGAGACGAAAACGCATGGGTTGAATTAGGGCGCATTTGTCAGATCATGGATAATTTGATTGCCCAAGAAAAAGTGACCCCGATGATTGTAGTTATGACAAATGGCCACGTAAATCAGCAAGCTGCGGCTGGAGATGCTCCCATAGGTTTTACCAGACCGGAATTTGGAGCAGATGTTTTTAATAGTGAATTTGAAAAAAGTTTCATACCGGATGTTGTTACATTTATTGAAGATAATTATCAGGTGAAAAAAAATAAGAGTAACAGAGCTATCGCCGGACTTTCAATGGGAGGACTGCATACACTAACTCTTGCAAATATGTATCCAAATAAGTTTGATTACATAGGACTTTTTAGTCCGGCAACCGAAGCACAGGTAAATAAACGAAATGCAAACGCTGAATTTTATAAAGAAATGAATTCAGAAGACAACTTGAATAAACTAAAACAAGTTGGGGTGAAACTTTACTGGATAGGATGTGGAAAGGACGATTTCCTCTATCAGGACGTAAAGAATTTCAGAGAGAGACTGGACAAACATCAAATTCATTATATTTATCGGGAAAGCAAAGGAGGCCATACTTGGGAAAACTGGAGAGTTTATATATCCGAATTCGCTCCGCTTTTATTTAAATAACAAATGTATACTCCTAAAAAATAAACCATTAAATAAGAAGAGAGACTATTATTTGCCATTAATAATAGTCTCTTCTCTTTGAATTGAAAAGTCGTTTTTCTCTTTTTTCACTCTTACCGATATATAAATTAAAAAATTAAAAGTATCTTTGCCGGTCTAAAGTATTAGGAATTCAAAAATGGAAGAACTTTATACCATAAAAGGACTAATCGACAAAAATGAAGTGGAAGCTGCTATTAACGCATTGGACAAGCTAATAGGAAACTATCCAACGTGTGACGAGGCGTACTACCTTCGTGGAAATGCTTATCGTAAACAAGGGAACTGGCAAGCAGCAATAAACAATTATCTCACTGCTATTGAACTTAACCCTCAAAGCCCGGCTCAACAAGCTAAAAATATGATGATGGACATTCTGAATTTCTATAATAAGGATATGTACAACCAATAAACTCTTAAATTATGGCTAAAATAAAAGGAGCAGTAGTAATAGACACAGAGCGGTGCAAAGGATGTAATCTCTGCGTGGTGGCTTGCCCACTCGATGTGCTGGCTCTGACTAAAAAAGAAGTAAATATCAAGGGATATAACTTTTCTCAGGAAATAAAGGACGATACCTGCATTGGATGTTCTTCGTGTGCAATGGTATGTCCGGACGGATGTATCACCGTTTTTAAAGTAAAACTTTAAGAAATTAAAGTGATTATCAAATCTTAGTAAAGAACTTAAAAAAACTTGAATATATGGAAGAAGAAGTTGTTTTAATGAAGGGAAACGAAGCCATTTCTCACGCAGCTATTCGCTATGGGGCAGATGGATATTTCGGTTACCCTATCACTCCTCAATCTGAAGTATTGGAAACGCTGGCAGAGCTAAAGCCATGGGAGACAACTGGTATGGTTGTATTACAGGCTGAAAGTGAAGTCGCTGCTATAAATATGGTTTATGGAGGCGCCGGTTCCGGCAAAATGGTGATGACCTCCTCATCCAGCCCTGGTATAAGTCTCAAGCAAGAAGGCATCTCATACATTGCCGGCGCTGAACTTCCTTGTTTAATTGTAAATGTCATGCGTGGTGGTCCTGGATTGGGAACCATTCAACCAAGTCAGGCTGACTATTTTCAAACAGTAAAAGGTGGTGGTCATGGTGATTATCGACTGATTGCACTGGCGCCCGCTTCCGTTCAGGAAATGGCTGATTTTGTGGGATTAGGCTTTGAACTTGCTTTCAAATACAGAAATCCTGCCATTATTCTCGCTGACGGTGTAATTGGTCAGATGATGGAAAAAGTGAGACTTCCTGCCCAAAGGAAACGCCGCACTGATGAAGAAGTTATCGCGCAATGCCCTTGGGCTACAACGGGAAAAACAAGTGGCCGCAAACCCAATATCATTACTTCATTGGAACTTGACCCTGCCGCAATGGAGCAAAACAACATTCGTTTTCAGGCTAAATATAAGGTTATTGAAGAAAATGAAGTTCGCTATGAAGAAATTCAGTGTGAAGATGCGGAATATTTAATTGTTGCATTCGGCTCTTGTGCACGTATCTGCCAAAAAGCAATAGAATTAGCTCGCGCAGAAGGTATTAAGGTTGGCCTTCTTCGTCCCATCACATTATGGCCTTTCCCTAAAAAAATCATTGCCGATTATGCTGAAAAGGTAAAAGGTATGATCTCTGTAGAACTCAATGCAGGACAAATGGTTGAAGATATCCGCTTAGCTGTTAACGGCCGGGTAAAAGTGGAACATTTTGGACGCCTTGGAGGTATTGTCCCCGACCCAGACGAAGTTGTTGAAGCAATCAAAGAAAAATTAATTAAGTAAAAACGTATGATGAATTTGGATAAAATCAGATTTATTCTGAATATCATTTTTATGATTGGAACACTAAGTACCATTGTAATCTACTTCACTGTAAACAATCAGATGGTGATGTTTATAGTATGCTGTGTTACTATCTTTGTAAAATTCATAGAGTACGCATTGCGATTCATCCAAAACAATCTGAATAAAAGAAGGAGAAACAATGACTAAAGAAGAAATAATCAATCCAGCAAATTTAGTATATAAGAAACCAACATTGATGAATGATAAACCGATGCATTATTGCCCGGGATGTAGTCATGGTGTAGTACATAAATTAGTAGCCGAAGTAATTGAGGAAATGGGACTGGAAGACAAAGCCGTGGGAATTTCGCCGGTAGGTTGTGCTGTCTTTATTTACAATTATATAGACATAGATTGGCAAGAAGCCGCCCACGGACGTGCTCCTGCTCTTGCTAGCGCAATCAAACGTCTATGGCCGGACAGACTGGTCTTTACTTATCAGGGAGACGGTGACTTGGCTTGCATTGGTACGGCTGAAACAATTCATGCTTTAAACCGAGGTGAAAATATCACAATTATCTTTATTAATAATGCTATTTACGGCATGACAGGCGGACAAATGGCTCCAACAACCCTGCTGGGGATGAAAACCGCAACCAGCCCTTACGGCCGTGATGTAAAGTTACACGGGTACCCCCTTAAGATAACTGAAATAGCCGCAACATTGGAAGGTACAGCTTATGTGACCCGCCAATCTGTTGAGACAACCGCTGCTATAAGGAAAACAAAAAAAGCGATTCGTAAAGCATTCGAAAATTCAATGAATGAAAAAGGTTCTAATCTGGTGGAAATCGTTTCTACCTGTAGTTCCGGTTGGAAAATGACTCCCGAGGCCGCTAATAAATGGATGGAGGAGAATATGTTTCCTTACTATCCATTGGGTGATTTAAAAGATAAATAATAGACCTAAAAGTCAGAGCAATGAAAGAAGAAATAATCATAGCTGGATTTGGTGGACAAGGAGTCTTGTCTATGGGCAAAATCCTAGCCTATTCAGGTTTAATGGAAGGAAAAGAAGTTAGTTGGATGCCAGCTTATGGACCAGAACAAAGAGGAGGAACAGCCAATGTTACTGTTATTGTAAGTGATGAAAAGATCTCTTCTCCTATCTTAAGTAAGTATGATACTGCAATCATCTTGAATCAGCCTTCATTAGAGAAATTTGAGAATAAAGTAAAGCCTGGTGGCATACTGATTTATGATGGATATGGAATTAATGTTCCACCTAAACGCACAGACATTGAAGTTTACCGTATTGACGCCATGGACGCTGCTAATGAGATGAATAATGCCAAAGCTTTTAACATGATTGTGTTAGGAGGTTTATTAAAACTTCGCCCTATTGTAAGTATTGAAAGTGTTATAAAGGGACTAAAAAAGACTCTCCCCGAACGTCATCATCATCTCATTCCAATGAATGAAGCAGCAATTCTAAAAGGAATGGAATTAATTAAAAAAGTATGATAGCTAAAATAAAACAACTACTGGAAGAAGTTGAAACATTAAAAGCTGCTAATGCGGAAGAATTGGAAGCTCTCCGCATTAAGTATTTGAGTAAAAAAGGAGCCATAAACGATTTGATGGCCGATTTTCGTAATGTGACAGCTGATCAAAAGAAAGAAGTAGGAATGAGACTGAACGAGCTAAAAACGAAAGCTCAGGAACGTATTAATATTCTAAAAGAATCTTTTGAAAATCAGGATAATACATCTTATGATTTAGACTTAACCCGCTCTGCTTATCCCATTAATCTGGGAAGTCGCCATCCTTTGTCCATTGTAAAAAATGAAATTATCGACATTTTTGGTCGCTTGGGATTTAGCATTGCAGAAGGACCGGAGATAGAAGATGATTGGCATGTATTCTCTGCACTTAACTTTGCAGAAGATCATCCGGCAAGAGATATGCAGGATACATTCTTCATTGAATCCCATCCCGACGTTTTATTACGTACACATACTTCTTCTGTGCAAAGCCGGGTAATGGAAGTAACACAACCACCTATCCGTATTATTTGTCCGGGACGTGTATATCGCAATGAAGCCATTAGTTATCGCGCGCATTGCTTCTTCCATCAGGTGGAAGCTCTTTATATTGATAAAGATGTTTCTTTTACAGATCTAAAACAAGTGCTTCTTCTCTTTGCTAGAGAAATGTTTGGTGCAGAGACTAAAATACGTCTTCGTCCAAGTTACTTCCCTTTCACAGAGCCAAGTGCGGAAATGGATATTAGTTGTAACATTTGTGGCGGTAAGGGTTGCCCGTTTTGCAAGCATACCGGTTGGGTGGAGATCCTTGGTTGTGGTATGGTTGATCCCAATGTACTCGAAAGTAATGGCATTGATAGTAAAGTTTATTCCGGTTACGCTCTTGGAATGGGAATTGAACGGATCACAAACCTGAAATATCAGGTAAAAGATCTTCGTATGTTCTCCGAAAATGATACTCGATTCCTAAAAGAATTTGAAGCAGCGAACTAACATAAATGAATAAAGAACAATAAATGATGAATAATTCAAGCAATTGCACTAATCATTATCCATTGTTCTTTGTTTATTCTTAAATACTCAGTTTATGACAAAAGACAAATTACTGACCCGCAGCTACCTTTATATTCTTTCTGCAAACTTTTTACTGTACTTTGGCTTTTATCTACTCTTGCCCATCCTTCCTTTCTATCTCACAGAAGTATTCAAATCTAACAATGCTTCCGTAGGAATTATTCTCTCCTGTTATACCATTGCAGCACTCTGTATACGTCCATTTTCAGGATATTTACTCGATACATTCTCCCGTAAACCACTTTATTTATTTGCCTTTTTTATCTTTACCGGAATCTTTGCAGGTTATTTATTTGCGGGAACTCTCACACTATTCACTCTTTTACGAATTGCTCATGGTTTTGCTTTCGGAACAGTAACCGTAGCGGGAAATACAATTGTAATAGACATTATGCCTTCTTCTCGAAGAGGAGAAGGACTTGGTTATTATGGATTAATGAACAACTCCGCTATGAGCATCGGTCCCATGGTTGGACTTTTTTTACATGAGGCTTATTCATTTGAAGTCATATTTACGTGTGCACTTATATCTTGTAGTTTAGGATTTATCATGGCCACTCTGGTAAAAACTCCAGTAAAACTACCCGTGAAAAAAGAGCCTCTCTCACTGGACCGCTTTGTTTTGATAAAATGGATTCCTGCCGGAATAGATTTATTATTACTTTCTATTCCTTATGGCATGACCACTACCTACGTGGCTATGTATGCCAAAGAAATGGGCATTACCAGTGGAACAGGCCTTTTTTTTACATTTATGGCCATCGGTATGGCTATTTCGCGTCTGTTCTCCGGTAGACAAGTGGACAAGGGCAGAATAACGACTGTCATTTCTATAGGAATGAGTCTTGTATGTGTTTGTTTTTTTATGCTCTATGCCTGCGAAGCATTAATGAAATGGGATAGTTTGATTGCCACACGAATATTCTTTGGCATCGCACTATTTTTGGGAATTGGTTTTGGAACAATGTTTCCTGCCTTCAACACCCTTTTTGTTAATTTGGCACCAAACCATCAACGGGGAACGGCAACTTCTACCTACCTCACTTCATGGGATATTGGTATTGGAGCAGGACTTATGCTAGGAGGCTACATCGGACAAATTGCTAACTTTGGCAAAGCTTTTCTTCTTGGAGCATGCCTCACTGTCTTTGCCGTCATCTATTTCAATATGAAAGTAACACCTCACTTTGAACGTAACAAATTAAGATAAAAGAAGATGAGAAAGAAAGAACTATATCATGAAGTAATAGAATGGTTCAAAAAAAATATGCCGGTTGCTGAAACAGAACTAAATTATAAAAGTCCTTATGAATTATTAGTTGCCGTCATTCTTTCTGCACAATGTACAGACAAACGAGTAAATCTTATTACTCCCCGACTATTTCAGGACTACCCCACTGCCGAAGCCTTGGCAACAAGTACACCAGAAGTTATATTTGAATATATCAGAAGTGTATCCTACCCCAATAACAAAGCCAAACATCTTGTAGGAATGGCGCGTGTATTACATAACGATTTCCACGATGAAGTACCATCCGATCTTGATTTATTAGAGAAAATGCCCGGGGTTGGGAGAAAGACTGCCAATGTTATTCGTGCTGTTATATTCAATAAAGAAGCCATGCCGGTAGACACTCATGTGTTCCGCGTTTCTAATCGCATTGGTCTGACTACGAACTCTAAAACGCCATTAACTACTGAAAAAGAGTTAGTAAAGTATATACCTGGCGAGTTACTTCCCATCGCCCATCATTGGCTGATTCTTCACGGAAGATATGTCTGCGTCGCCAGAAATCCCAAATGTGATAGCTGTGGATTGCAATCGCTATGTAAATATTACAAAAACGAACATAAAGTGATAATTGACAAGACAAAAGGCACAAAAACGGGAAATAATTAGATAAAACTTACTAAATAAGCGGGAAATAATTAATACCTTTGCACTCGCATTTAAGAAATTCAGAACTTTAAATAAAAGAGAATTATGCAAACAATTGAAAAATTCAACTTTGCCGGTAAAAAGGCATTCGTTAGAGTGGACTTTAATGTTCCATTGGATGAAAACTTCAACATTACAGACGACAATCGTATCCGTGCCGCCCTCCCTACATTAAAGAAGATTATCGCTGACGGCGGTAGCCTTATTATTGGTTCTCACCTCGGACGTCCGAAAGGAGCAACTGACAAATTCTCATTAAAGCACATTTTACCTCGCGTTTCCGAGCTACTTGGTATACCAGTTCAATTCGCCAGCGATTGTATGGGTGACGAACCAGCTACCAAAGCCGCTGCTTTAAAACCCGGTGAAGCTCTATTGCTTGAAAACCTTCGTTTTTATGCAGAAGAAGAAGGCAAACCAAGAGGTCTTGCAGAAGATGCGACCGATGAAGAAAAAGCGGCTGCAAAGAAAGTAGTAAAAGAAAGCCAGAAGACCTTCACTAAAACATTAGCTTCTTATGCAGATTGCTATGTAAATGATGCTTTCGGTACTGCTCACCGTGCTCACGCTTCTACTGCACTGATTGCTAAATATTTTGATACTGATCACAAAATGTTTGGTTTCTTAATGGACAAAGAAGTAAAAGCGGTGGAAAGAATATTGAAAGATATTAATCGTCCTTTTACTGCCATTATGGGTGGATCTAAAGTTTCTTCCAAAATCGAAATAATTGAAAACTTACTTTCTAAAGTAGACAATCTGATTATTGCAGGGGGCATGACTTATACTTTCACCAAGGCAATGGGTGGTAAGATTGGTATCTCACTCTGTGAAGATGACAAATTGGATTTAGCTCTTGAATTAATTGAAAAAGCAAAAGCAAACAAGGTGAACTTAGTATTGGCTGAAGATGCTAAGATTGCCGATAGTTTCTCAAACGATGCCCACACTCAGTTTGTTCCGGTAGACGAAATTCCTGACGGATGGGAAGGCCTTGATATCGGTCCTAAAACCGAAGCAAAATTTGCCGAAGTGATCAAGAAGTCTAAAACAATCCTTTGGAATGGTCCTACAGGTGTATTCGAATTTGATAACTTTACATCAGGTTCGCGTGCGGTAGGTGAGGCAATCGTTGAAGCAACTAAAAACGGAGCATTTTCTCTTGTAGGTGGCGGCGACTCTGTAGCTTGTGTAAACAAGTTCGGTTTAGCTGATGGCGTATCTTACGTTTCCACTGGTGGTGGTGCTTTACTAGAAGCAATTGAAGGAAAAGAACTTCCAGGAATTGCAGCCATTGAAGAAGCCTAATTTCCAAAAGAATGTAGACATATAAATTAAAAAGAGAGTATTTCAAAAGTAAAAATCGAAGTTTTAAAAGATTCGAAACACTTTTGAAGCACTCTCTTTTTAAATTTGATCGGTTAACCTTTCTATGATTTTTTTTCAATGAAAAAATACATCTTACTTATCACTATTGTCCTTACCACATTCATCTTCACCTCCTGCAAAGGGAAAAGGAATGTCGCTAATGAATATGAATTAAAAGAAATTAATCTGGGGGTTATGTCATCAATGGATTATATTCCTTTTGCCGTTGCTCAAAAGCAAGGAGTATATGACTCATTAGGATTAAAACTTAATTTCATTCGTTTTTTCTCTGCCAATGAACGCGATCTAGCCTTTAGATCCGGGAAGATAGATGGTGCAATAACAGATTTAACCGGAGCAATTACGCAACAGGCTAATGGATTGAAGCTAAAAATAGTCATGAAAAATGATGGCATTTTTTACTTGATAGTAAAAGCAGAGTCAAATATTAAAGCCCTTACCGATCTAAGACAAACGAATATTGGTGTTTCTGAAAATACAGTGACTGAGTTTTCCACGGATATGGCACTGCAATCAGCTAATATTTTATCTGTAAATGTTAACAAGCCGGAAATCAATAAAATACCTCTTCGTTTGGAAATGCTAGAAAATGGACAAATTGATGCTTCTTTCTTACCCGACCCATATGCCACCATTGCTAAAAAAGAGGGACTAAAATCATTGACCACCACTCAGAAACTAGGTATTAGTGCAACAGAAACTATTTTTTCCGAAAGTGCCATAAAAGAAAAGAGAAAAGAAATAAAAGCGTTAATCCAAGGATATAACCTAGGAGTTGATTATATAAAAACGCATCCGCAAAAGAAGTGGAACAAAGTACTCGCTGATCAATGTGAAGTATCCGAATCATTAGCGGGCCAGATCCCAATCCCTAACTACCAGCAAGCAAAACTTCCCGAAAATAAAGATATTAAGGCAAGTATTATCTGGCTAAAAATAAAACAATTGATTCCCGAAAATTATAATGAAAAAGATTTGATCGACAGCTCGTTTGTGAAAAACAAATAGCCTGAAAGTTGAAAGAGCCGGCTTTCATTCCGTTGTCATTCAATAGTTCTATTTCCTGCATTAGATAAGCGGAAAGCATATCGTTAGCCATAATTTTGGCCACTTTAAAATTGCAGTTGGTCGAGAAATTCGGATCAAGCTCATAGTAAAAAGTTTCCAGGTATTGTTCGGTATCCACCCTGCCACGCAGAAAATAGAGGGAATCCAGATGTGTGGAGCCGGAACGGTAATAACGGACAAAATCCAATCGTTTGTTCGTGTATTTGTTGATCGTTTCCAGTTCTTCATGTAGGTATTCCTTTTGCGTACATATTGCCGCAACAGGACGGTTGATTTCGATGTTATACAGTTTCCGGTAATAGATCAGCCAGTAGCAGAATTTAGGTTTTATCTCTTTGAAGAAAGTGATTTCTTCCGTTTCATCCCGAAATTCATAGGAAAGGATAAACTTTTTCAATTTGTTGAAAGCATCCGCCAGGATATGCGAAGCATACAGCGATTTTTTCAGGATATTGTTGTCTGATGATTCGATACGGTCTATCGCATCATCGGTTTCCTTACGTAATTTGGCAACATATTCAAGCATATTTCAATTATTAATTAACCCAATAAGCGATTTAGCAGGATTAGCATTTTCTTGGCATTTGTTTCTTAGTTTTTTCAAAATAACATCTATAGTCTTAATATTTTGCCATGTATCTATCTTCTTCATATTTGCTCCTTTTCTTCGAGTCTTCTTTCTTTGGCTTCGGCTTCTTCCGCTATTTCCCATAACGGATTACACAAATTACTTTTTGAGTAAAACTTATAATTTTTTAAGTCAGCCCAGCCAGTTCCAAATAATGCAGGATAAGTTTAACAGTTTTATCAACGCCGGTTTTGCCAGTATCTATGGAAATATCGTAATTCGTTGCATTTGCCCACTCCTTCCTGGTAAATGTATTGATGTAAACTGCTCTTTCTTTGTCGCTTTGGGCAATCATTTTTCCAGCAACCTCTTCTGAAACATTATATAACTTCTGTATCCGGCTGTTTCGGAAAGCAATATCTCCATGTAAAAATATGCTGACCTGATTCGGGTATTCACGCAGGACATGAAAACCACAACGGCCTATGATAACTGCGGAATGCTCTTTTGCCATTTTTGCCGGAAGAGCGTTGTGATTGTCAGTTAAATGACTGTCTGAACTCCAAAGGTGAAATGTTGGTTTTCTTCTTAAATAATTTATTGAACGACTGTGGATATTCAAAACCTAACTGATAAGCAATTTCTTTTACTGATAAATTCGTTGTCGTCAATAGTTCTTTGGCTTTATCAATAAGTTTGTTGTGGATATGTTGTTGTGTGCTTTGCCCAGTCAGTACCTTAAGCAAGTTGCTTAAATAGTTTGGTGAAAGGTTTAATCTGTCAGCAATATACTGAACGGTTGGCAAGCCTCTGATTGCAAGGTTATTGCCGTTGAAATATTCCGTGAGTACCTTTTCTAATTGGTCGAGCACATGATGATTCGTTATTTTTCGTGTGATGAACTGCCGTTGGTAAAACCGTTCTGCATAGTTGAGCAGGGTTTCAAGTTGTGAAATAATGATATTCTGGCTGAACGTATCAATATTGGTATTGTATTCTTCCTGAATATTATCAATAATATTATCGATAATGGATTCCTCCTTTTCAGAAAGGAAAAGGGCTTCGTTTACCGAATAATCAAAGTATCCGTAGTGCTTTATGTTTCTGCCTAAAGGAGTATTCCACAAAAAATCGGGATGAATGAGCAGCATCCAACCAATCGGGTTGCTATCCGCTTCGATACCGAAAACCTGACGGGGCGACATGAAAAACATAATGCCTTCATCAAAGTCATACTGCTGCTGTCCGTACTTTAGCTTACTTTTCATTCCTCTTTTGATAGCAATGGAATAAAAATCGAGCATCAGGCTTATTTCGCCCTCTCCGGATAATGGTGACATATCCTTGAAATCAACGAGACTGATCAAAGGATGCAGGGGCTTTGGCAAGCCCCTGTACCGGTGAAATTCGTTAATTGTCTTTATATGATATACTTCATTGTTTTTCATTTACAAAAAAATAGAAGATTAAAAGTAATTTTCCTTCATATCATCAAGTAAACCGATATGTGTCGGCTTCCAGCCCAATTGTTCTTGTGTTTTATGGCTTGTTGCCGGAGAATCGAGTCCTACAAACATGCTCAGCCATTCAAAATGGGCAGCAACTTCATCTTCCAACAGAGATTTGACCTGCAAATTCAGCTTTTCTCCTATCAATTCAGCTATTTCACGTATTCTGATACTTTCATCTCCCACGGCATTATACCGTACACCTTTCGCTCCTTTTTCCACAGCCAACCGGAACAAGCGAGCAGCGTCCAGGCGATGCACGGCAGGCCAGCGGTTGCTGCCATCACCCACATATGCCGATGCTCCGTGCTTAAGTGCTTGTGCGATCATGAAGGGGATGAAACCACGATCTCCTTTATCATGCACCGACGGGGACAAGCGTACAACAGAAGCGTTTACCCCTTTTTCGGCCACAGCCATCACCGCGGCTTCGGACGAGCGGGGAAATGCAGGAAAAGCGTCGGCTTCGGTGACAAATCCGTTTGTTTTGGATGCTCCCAGCATACCGGAAGCAATTACGATCGACTTATTCGTTCCTACAAGTGCTTCGCCCATTGCTTCGATTGCAGCCTTATCTATCTCATTTGCTTTTGCAAATTGGTGAAAACCATAAACGAAAGCGGTATGTATAATGCCGTCTGCCTGAGATGCGCCTTGTCTTAAAATGTCCAGATCTTCAAGGCTGCCTTTTAACACCCTGGCTCCTGATTCGATAATTGCACCCGCCGATTCGTCGGAACGTGCCAATCCTGTTACTTCATGGCCTGCTGCCAATAAATCTTTTACTACTGCGGAGCCAATAAATCCTGATGCTCCTGTTACAAATACTTTCATAACTATTCTTATTTATTTTTGATGGTACAAAAATAAGTAACTGAAAAAGAGTAGATGTTGCCAAATCTGCTTTTGTCGTAGCCAAAAATAAGATATTCTGTTAACTGTTGAATGATATAGTAAAAATATGATGCCTCTCTTCGTAAACATATTCAATTTCCCAACCGAGAGTTAAGTACCAAAACCAAGGCCAATACAAATCGCATCGCACTGTCCGTAAGATTTCACATAACGGTTCGGGGCTTGGCGTTCGGGCGGAAAAGTCCGCAGGAACTCTCAGGGCTGAACGTCAGCCGTCTTATTGTGTGTAGCTCTTTTTTGTCCGTCTGCGGTTGGTAATTTATTCTTCTGTTATCGTTTCCCGACCCAATGCGGGTAAATGGGTGTTTGAGTTGTAATGTTATCCAATTCGGTCAAATGTTCTTTCGACAAAGACCAACCGACTGCGTCCAGGTTTTCTATTAGTTGCTGTTCGTTTCTTGCACCGATGACAATGTTGGAAACGGTTTCCTGTTGCAGCAACCAATTAATGGCTACCTGTGATATGGTCTTGCCTGTTTCGTTTGCTATACTTTCCAAAGCATCTACAACCGTATATAAAAATTCGTCTTCAACAGGTGGTGATCCGACTGCCCCGCCTGATTGTATGCGTCCTTCGGCAAGCGGTTGATTTCTTCTGATTTTTCCTGTAAGCCTGCCCCAACCAAGCGGACTCCATACCATTAACCCCAAACCCTGGTCTTTTATCAATGGCATTAGTTCCTGTTCGTAATCACGTCCGATTAGCGAATAATACCCCTGATAAATTATATACTTTTCCAGGTTGTATTTTTCCGAAACGGACAATGATTTCATCAGTTGCCAAGCCGCAAAGTTGGAACAACCAATATATCTGACCTTGCCGCTTGTTACCAAATTATCCAATGTCCGCAAGGTTTCCTCCACGGGCGTAGTGCTGTCAAAACCGTGCATCAGGTAAAGGTCTATGTAGTCCGTTCCCAAACGCTTCAAGCTGTCTTCGCAAGCTTTGATAAGATGAAAACGTGATGAACCTTTATCGTTTACGTCTTCGCCCATTTCGAACGTAGCTTTGGTTGAGATGATTGTTTTTTCACGTCTTCCTTTCACGGCTGCACCCAAAACTTCTTCCGATGCTCCCTGCGAATAAACATTGGCGGTATCAAAGAAATTTACGCCTCTTTCCAAACTAATGTCAATCAGTCGTGAGGCTTCCTTTACGTCCGTTTGTCCCCAACGCTGAAAAAATTCGTTTGTTCCACCGAATGTTCCTGTACCAAGGCTTAATACGGGGACTTTTAATCCTGATTTTCCTAAATTCCTGTATTCCATATTTGTTAAATTTTTAATAGCCGTTTTAATTCTATGCTCTTTCTTGTTACGATGTTCGGTTTTAGAGTTACACACAACATTTCAATTGATGCAAGATATTGCCGTGGTTTTTAAACTCAAATGCTGTTGATTTTCCTGATTGTGTTCCGTCTTTCGGTTCAATTTCCTGTAACCGGTTTTTGTATTGGTTACTTCGCTTTTCCATTGTCAGATTTATTTTTTAAAATAGTCGTTCCCACGAATGAAATCACCGCACAAGACAACAATGTGATTGCCATAGGCATAACAGAATTGTTTTGTACCAACCCGGCAACACCCGATATTACAAACGTTAATGCCAACTGGAAAAACCCGAAAACTGCCGAAGCCGTTCCGCTGTCGTTGCGAAAAGGCGCTAATGCCAAATCGATTGTGGAAGTAAGCGAAATGCCAATCACTATCAAAGATAAAAACAACAATGCCAAAATTATGGTAAGCGGAAGTTCAGCCAGAATACAGGCAACCAGCAAAACCCCGAAAATTGTCTGTAATAATGAAGCGAATTTAACCAATGTCCTGGTGCTGAAACGATTTACCAGAAAACCAACGGAATAATTACCCACCACCATTCCTATCGCGTTCAAGCCAAAAACCAAGCTGTATTGCGTTCCCGTGAAACCGCCTTTTTCCATTATAAGGAAAGGTGAATTGGAAATATAAACCATTAGCGCACTGAATGTAATACTGCCCACAAGTGTATAAACGACAAACTGTTTGTTTTGGAAAACGTGAATGTATGAAGCCAAAACGCCGCGTTCCTTTTTGGTGTAAGCGGTTGTTTTTTCTTTTGGCGAATGTGTTTCGGGCAAAAAGAAAATAACCAAAAACACCGAGACTGCACCAAAAACTGCCATTGCCACGAAAACATTATGCCAACTGTTTCCGCCTAATAAAAGGGTTCCGATACTTGGTGCAATAATGGGCCCAACGCCCGAAATCAAGGCTAGCAACGAAAAGATTTTTGCCGTTTTTCCCCTGTCAAAATAATCGGTAACAACCGCTCTCGGCACCACCATTCCTGCCGAACCACAAAAAGCCTGCAAAAAACGGTACAGCCACAATTCTTCTATGCTATGTGTGGTGACAACCAAAATCGAAGCAATACTGTAAACGCTAATAGCAATGATAAGTGGTAATTTTCTGCCCACTCTGTCCGAAAGCGTTCCCCATAAAAGTTGCCCAACGGCAAGCCCGCCAATAAATACGGAAAGAGAAATCTGCACTTTTCCCATATCGGTATGCAAATCTTCCGCAATGAATTTAAAAGAGGGTAAATACAAATCTATGCTCAGCGCTATAAAAGACGCGAGCAGGCTCAATATAATAACAATAAAGATTTCTTTATTTGATAACTTCATTTTTTTCTCTGCTTAAAAAGATGGCAAAGGTAGGACCCTAAAGGTGTTTACGGATCGCACGAACATTGCTTGCAACGGGGGGGCGGCTACACGCAGGCAGAGATTTTTAGCACTGAACTTCCTACGAAGAACTGAGCTTCAAATTTAGCGCTTTCCTGTCCTACGAAGCACGAAACCCCTGCTTGCGTGTAGGTGTGCTGTTATAAGTGGCTTCAGTCGTCCGCTGTCCGCCTTACCTTTGCTACCTTTTTATTATTTTTTGGCAAGTGGTTTTAATTACTTTTTCATTTTTGAATAGTATTCTAAAAACTGTTTTTCTTGTTCCGTTCTTTGTTCGATGATGTTTGCTTTGATTTCAGGTGTTCTGATTGTCCCTAAGTCATTCAACTTATTTTTTAAGGTCTCTAAGTTGAAGTCCATACAATAGGTTGGTGTACCCGGTTCGTATTTCCACGAATTTTTAAGTTCGCCTACGTCAAAAAAATCAAATCCAAGTTGGTCAAGTAAATCGCTTACTGCTTCTTTGTCTTTTTTTCTATCGCCCGAAACAGGCAAAGCAATTCTGTTTTTGTCGCCTTTCGGACGACCTGCATCTCCCAAACTTGTATAAGGAATAGAGTTAAATGTTTTTACTATGGGTTTTTTGATTTTTGCCTGAACCCATTCAGAATTTGTCAGGTCATGTTCAAGTTCGGCTATAACACCATCTCTTAACAACGGATAGTAGTTGCAAGTATCAATTACAATGACATCATCTTTTACACCTTCAAACAAATCTTTCGGTAAATCAGCAATGTTTTTTTGCGGAATAGTGATGACTGCAATGTCATTATTCCGTGCAGCTTCATAAGCCGTTCCTGCCTTTACGTTTATTTCTGTTGCCAAATCTTTCAAGGTTTCAGGTCCTCTGGAATTTGCAATAGTTACTTTGTGATTTAATAGTGATAGTCTGCGGGCAAGTGTACCTCCGATAAGTCCCGCACCAATTATTCCGATGTTCATATTTCTTTTTTTTAAAATTAAACTTATTTGATACCGCAAATTTAGTTATTTTTGGCTTCTAAATATATCAGTTAAAGGTAATCAACTTTGTGATTTGTTATGAATAAGAAAAACCATATTGAGTGTATTAAATTTTTGCTTCCTGTAAGAGATGCGTTAGATGTTATCAGCGGTAACTGTTGCAGCATCTCCCGAAATCCTGCAAATCCGTCAGCAACTCCCAAGTTGTGCTGAATGTATTTATTAGGGTTAATGTAACCAAGAGGTTCTTGTTCACCTATTTCAATGCTTTTCAAAAGGGCGACAACTTTTTCTTTGTTTGAGATTTCTATTTTTTCTTCTTTTTTTGTTTGTGAATTATAGTTGCTCCAGCTGGTGCAGGCAGAAAATCCAACTCTTAAAATTATCGCTGGACTTATAAATGTCTTGTTCATTTTTTTATGATTTAATTGGAACTGTAAAAGTACAACGATGCACAAGAATGTAAAAGGTAGAAACAGTCTTTTAAATGATACTTTTAAGCCGAAGAAAATTGCTTTCTAAATTCAACCGGCGTTGAATTACTGTGTTTGCGAAAGTATTTTATAAAGTTGGTTGGCTCATCAAAGCCCAAGTCAAAACCAATTTCTTTTATGCTTTCGTTTGTGTGTGCTAAAAGTCGTTTTGCTTCAAGCATTACCCTTTCGTCAATCATTTGCTTTGGCGATTTGTCCAACGCCTTTGATGTTGCCTGGTTCAGCCTCTTTTCGGTTACGCTTATCATTTTTGCATACCCGCTTACTTGTTTCAACTTACGATAATTGGTTTCTAAAAGGTCTTTGAAAAGCATTACATAGTCAAAGTCGGCTCCTTTTTTAATTTCGGTAAAATCCTGTTTTCGTCTTTCTCTTTCAGATAGAAGTAAAAAGTTATGCAATAAATTTTTTAGAATGTCGGGTTGTGAAATGTCATTTTCATTTTCTAATTCCTTTTCCATTAGCTTAAACAAATCGGCAAACAGTGAAGCTGTTTCACTTAGTTGAATTTGAGCAACTGAAAACAAGTCGTTGAATAAAATACTGTTCCGCAAATACTTTGTGTCTGTTTCTGTCTTGCAGAAAAAACTGTCAGTAAACAGAATTGCTTTGCCGTCAAAACCGCCTTTCTTATCAAATCGTTGAACCGTTTCCTTATTCAAAAACAGAATGGTATTCGGTTTAATTTTTACGGGATTGAAGTCAACCAAATGAGTTGGGTTACCTTTTTGAAACCAAAGTATGTGATAAAAACCTATCCGATGTAGTGTCGTCAACTTGTCAGAATTGTTGTTGTATAGTTGTCGGATGCCAATCAATTCAAATTCTTGCGGCAGTGTATATTTTTTAATTGAATTAGGCATTTAAGTAATAATTGGTTTATACGGGAAAGGATCAGCTTTAACCATTCTATTCAATAGGTTGTCAAAAATTCCATCCTTCATATTGCTACGGTTAAACTGATAACAGTATTCGTCAATATAAGCCTGCAAATTCTCGACCTGATGGTGCATTCCCCGGAGCCAGCCTTTGAATCCCATGATACACTGATGCAAATCTGGGAAGTTACCACCCTTTTTCCCAGAATCAATCTGTATCAGGTTTTTGAACTCTTTTGCTAAAGGAGTATATCCCCGCCATTTATCCGTTTTTATTTGTACATCCAGACCAATGGTTGTTTTCATAAATTCACCAAGTTCTTTTGAACTGCTCTTTTGGATAACCTTCCCATACATACGGCTAACTCCCTTGCCGCTGCGCTCAATGGCAAATACAACCAGCTTCTTTTTTGCATTTTTTCTTCTCACAACGCCTTCTTCCTGACCACCAACAACACTCTCGTCAACTTCGGCATTGCCATTGATTTTGTGATTACCACTGCTCTCCATCGCTTTCATTGCCTTGCCTTTGAACTTCCAGCAAGTTTTTTGTCTTAGCCCCAGCTTTCTGCTCAGTTCCGTACTACTAATCCCTTTTTTATTCGCACTGACATAGTAAACGATGTAAAAGGCCCTTAATACAGAAAACTTCAACTGATGAAACAGCGTCCCGCTCGTTGGTGAAGATATGCGGTGATAACTGGTATACTGCCTGTCGTATTTGCGCTTACCATTGCAATATTTGGTATGTCCGCAACTGGGGCATACAAAACCAGTTCCCCATTTTAATTCACTTAGATAGGCATAACAGGAATCTTCGTCAGGGAAATGTTCCTGAAACTCAAAAATAGTCAGGCTTCTGAATTTGTTCTCCATTGTTAATACTTTTCCCGCAAATATAGCCATTTCTATTGTATTTACAAAGTGCCTAATTAAAAAATCTAATTTCAAATATTCAAGAAGTAATTCTATTTGCTTAGAAAGTTTTTTCGTACCTTTACAATCGAAAAGTCGTTCTTTGTGTGCATTGTGAAAAATGACGTAAAAAACAGAGACTCGCTCGTTTCCAAATCGTTACCTATCAAGAAGTTTATTCTTGTAATTTGCTCGTTTTCAGCCGAAAAGGATAATCACTGTGTCTTCTATTGTGGAAAAGACTTACTTGGACAGGAAGTAAACATTAGGATAAATTAAGGAGGTAAAACCAAATATTTTTTTATCTTTGTTTGTTATATAGGAAAACAAACAGAGCAAAACAATGAACGAAACAGTCATAAACGAAGAATATGAGCGAATTGTCCATTTGCTGGACAATAAAAGATTAGCAGAAGCCTTGATCCGCATGGAAGTCTTTACTCAAGACATGATAGATTGGACGTTAAAAAACTCTGTGGAAGAGTTACAAACGTCTTATCGATATATGTTACAATACCTGCAACAAGGTATTGCAGATCCGGAACGTAAAAATCTCTACCCAAAACTATTGGCTACAGCTTATAAACTAACAGATAAAACGAGAATAGCCAAACTAACTCCTATTTCTACTGAGTATTATTTCGATAGGAAAAGATATCATAAGTTTATTCCGCTTCGCCCACTTCCTGCCATACAACTAGAGTTGGAAAGTTATACCGAAGACATGGCTGTGGGTAATCTACTTCATTATACAGAAAAACAGGCGGGGGATTTGGCCACTATTCGCCGACGTCATGAAGCTGCTGTATCCGAATTATTTTATCTCATTTGGTTATCTGAACCTTGGAGTGAGCAAGATGAAGAAGAAGCTCGCAATTTTTTACAATCCGTACTGGTTCAAATCAATGATCTTTCTTTATTTGTCAGTGCGCTTATGCTGAGTTTGATGGAATATTTCGATATCCGGAAACTAATGCTTTTATTCGATGCCTATCAACATACTTCGAACGATGTGAATCAACGTGCCATCGTGGCACTGACACTTATTATCTTTCGTTACGATCAGCGTTTATCTTTATATCCTGAAGTTGCCGCACGATTGGAGTTACTCAACGAGAATGCTATCTTTGCCAATAACATGAGTCGCATACAAATACAGCTCTTACGTTGTAGGGAAACAGAAAAGATTGATAAAAAGATGCGGGAAGAGATTCTTCCCGAATTAATGAAAAATCCAAACCTGCGGAATGTAAAGTTTAACATGGAAGCTCCAGATGAGGATAATGGACAGAACGACAAGAATCCTGATTGGGAGGACTGGATGGATCAATCTGGCTTGAGTGATAAACTAAAAGAAATGAATGATCTTCAGATGGAGGGAGCTGATGTCTATATGAGCACCTTTGCCCAACTGAAAACATATCCTTTTTTCCGGGAAATGGCCAATTGGTTTTATCCGTTTGATATGCAGCACTCAGCCGTTGTCCAAGCATTTTCAACTACTCCCGAGAAGCGGGACCTTTTACTGGATACCATTTATCAGTCAGGATTTTTCTGTAATAGCGATAAGTATTCTTTCTGCTTCACCATGATGCAAGTACCCGAAGCTCAACGGCAAATGATGGCCCAGCAATTCGAAGCGCAAAATGAAGCAATCAATGAAGAAAAAAGCTACGATAAAATTTTGACATTCTCTCAACGTGCCGAAACCATCAGCAATCAATATATACACGATCTGTATCGTTTTTTCAGAATTCATCCTCGTAGAAATGAATTTAAAGATCCATTTAAGGAATCGTTAAATCTGCAATATTCCATCACGTTAAAAGAAACGCTCAGCGACAGTAGTAATCAACTTACATTAGCGGGATATTTCTTTCATAAAAACTATTTAATAGAAGCATGGTTGCTCTATGAAGAAATAGTAAAAACCAATGCTGGAGATGCCGAAATTTATCAAAAAATGGGGTATTGTATGCAAAAGAACAGAGGTTATGAGAAAGCTATTGAAGCCTACTTACAAGCAGATATACTGAAGCCGGATAGTGCATGGACAAATCATCACCTGGCAATGTGTTACCGTCAACTAAACCAGTTGGATAAAGCATTAGACTACTACGAAAAGATAGAAGCCGTACAGCCCGATAATCTAAATATTCTGTCACAAATAGGTCACTGTTTAGTAGGGCTCAAACGCTATGAAGAAGCCTTAAATTACTTTTTTAAGGTAGAGTATCTTGATGCCGAATCGCCTAAAGTATGTCGCGCAATTGCTTGGTGTTCTTTTGTTGTAGGTAAACATGAACAAGCCATGAAATACTATAAAAAATTACTGGAAAAGGGTACACAGTTATTGGATTATCTGAATGCCGGACATGTAGCATGGAGCATGGGACAACTGGACAAAGCGGTGAAAATGTATGCCACCAGTCTTGCCATGAGTGATAGTCCTGAAGCCTTTATGGATTTATTTAATAAAGATAGAAAGGATCTCATCGCACAAGGAATTAAAGAAGATGATATTCCTTTAATGCTCGATTTATTACGTTATTATCAATAAACAAAAAAGACAGAAAGAGACTTTTATTTTAAATAAGTCTCTTTCTGTCTTTTATCCATCACATTACAATTTTCTCAGCATAATTCTGCGCATAATTTCAAAAGAAATATCTGTAAATGAAAAGCCCCGGATTTCTCCGAGGCTACCTTTATTAATAATGAAGTAATTGCTTCTACTCAATTACGTTAACTATCTCAGTGTATTGAACAGTCGAATGAGGATTAAAGTTCACGATTTCCTGCCTGAATTCTTTTGTTCCCCACCTCCACCATAAAAACTTATGCTTCGCTATTGACTACGATGTGAATATTCCCATTAAAGAGCCCCTTGATTCTCAATCATGTGGATTCTCCACATCATTAGGCTGACATTTTAGTTAGTTTCCTCTCTTTTCTTTTTCGCAGCCTTTTGATAAAGTTCTTCTTGTAGCGTCATAAACTCTGCAAAAAGTTCAATAGGTATACATGCATCATTATTATCTTCAGCGTTGTCCACCAAACGCTCTATATCTTTTGAAAGAGAGAGGTAACGCTGCATCCCATGTTCATAGGGGTTTAGCGTGTTTATTATTATATCGCTTTTTCCTGATTTGGTATGTTTCATATTTATTTATATTTATTGCGACAAAGGTAAAGCTTATTTTTTAACTAATCCTCATATTACCAACATTCTCAAATATATTCTTGTCCCTATTTTCTCTGAAATCTCTTTCTTTTAGTCATTCAACGTATCAAATATACTTTACTTTATTTGATAACTCTTTAAACTTATACAAAGGATTGAGTATATTTTTTCGGCTTCATACCGATATGTTGTTCAAACATTCTTGAAAAATGGCTCAGGTTAGAAAATCCAAGACGGTATCCAACTTCAGAAACTGATAGTTTCTCTTCTTTCAGCAATCTGGCGGCTTCTTGCATACGAAATGCCTGATAGTAGCTGAATATACTATCTCCGAAAACCTGTTTGAATAAACGTTTCAATTTCGACAAGCTCATATTAGCGAATTTAGCTAACTCATCAAGGGTCGGCGAAGTGTCCAGGCGTTCGAACATCAACTCTTTTACTTTATAAATTGTCTGAATATCCTGGACATTCAATGGATAAATAGTCTTTCCCTCGCGTTTCGATAACTCCATTAATAAGCGACAGACAAGTTCTTCTGCCTTTATGCGGTAAAAAAACAACTCAAACGGTTGATCTACTATTTCCGTCATTATTTCATCTGCCACCTTTTGTAAAGAATGTTGAACGATCTGATCAAACAGCAACAGCTGATTGTTTTGTAAAATAGTTTGCACAACAGATGTTTTTTCAATAGAAGATACTAATTCACGCAGGTAATCGGCATCAACTATAATATAGATATATGCCCTATTAATGTGGCTTGGTACAATAATATCCGGACTCATTCCCATAGTTGAAATCTGTACCGACGGCAATTCTTTCGCTCCTTTTCCTATCGATACTGCCTCCGGATTGGTGATGATATTCTGAAATCTGAAAAATATCATCTGTTTGGGAAAGTTGCGGGCTGAACTCTTAAAGGCGATTTCCCGATAAAGTATATGGTTGTTAATCATCATAGCTATATGCTCGTTGAACACATAGCTGGCGGTATATCCTTTCCCATACTGTTCAGGGATGATTACTCGATTGTTCTCAACTTTTGTTCCCAATAACTTGGCAAACGGAACCAATATTCCTGCTCCTTTTGGTAAATTTTCCAATTCTTTCATAAATACCCTTTGCGACTAATTTGTGGACAAATATAGGTATTTTATTTCATTTTGTCCCCATATCTTTGCAGTGTAATTCAAACATAAAAAAATATGATCGCACAATTAATTAATGCAAATAAGGTTTATGACTCTCCGGCGGGACAGTTGACCGTTTTGGAACAATGCAATATAGGACTGAACGAAGGAGAACTTTTGCTTATTATCGGTCCTTCCGGGTCGGGAAAAACCACTTTGCTTTCACTGCTCGGCTGTTTGATTTATCCAACCGAGGGGACTTTGGAAATCGACAATAAGGTTATAAACGAACTCTCGGCGAGCAAGATGGCGTCAATCAGGCTCAACACTATCGGCTTTGTGTTCCAGCAGTTTAACTTATTGTCGGCACTAACAGCCGAAGAGAACGTGGCGTTCCCGTTGAAGATGCAAAATCTTTCCGCTACCGAAATAAAGAAAAAAACGGAAATAGTACTTAAAAAAGTAAACATGCAGGAACACAGAAAGAAGTTACCTAAACAACTTTCGGGCGGACAACAGCAACGTATTGCCATAGCCCGGGCATTGGTTACCGATCCTAAAATTATTCTGTGTGATGAACCTACCGCTTCGCTCGACAAAGAGAGTCTTTATATAGTAATGGATGAGTTAAAACAGTTGGCGCGTGACGGGAAAGCCGTAGCCGTTGTTACCCATGACCCCCGGCTGACCGAATATGCAGATCGCTGCGTAGAGATAAATAACGGAAAAACAACAATCGTAAAATAGTAAAAAATGAAACTCAGAACTTTTTTAATCGCAGGCATATTAGCATCCAGTTTTTGCTCTTGCTCAAACAAAGGCAACAAAAACAAAGTACAGGCAACGGTGAACGATCAGACAGATATTGAAAGTATTACGGGCGTTGCACGGATAGAACCCGAAAACGGACTTCTAAACATCTATGCCAACTCCAACGGCAGAATAACAAAAATTGTCGCTTTGGAAAATCAACCCATAACAGAAGAAAGTCCACTATTAATCTTAGACAGTGATATAGAAAAGGCTTTGCTCAATGTAGAAGAAAGTAAGATCGCAGCACAAAAGGCAGCTATAGAAGCGGCTGCTCGAAATACCGAATCAGTAAAAAACGACCTGGATAAAGCAAAAAGCGACCTTACATTGAACGGACAACTATTCGCAGTAAAGGCAATTACGAAACAAACTCTAGACGACAGCAAAGTTAAGGTAGAAAAACTTATAAGTAATTATGCAAAAGCCGTAGCCGACAAAAATCAGCAGACAAACATACTTAGTGAGCTAAGAGCAAATATCGACTACCGCAGGGCTTTACTAAATGAAAGGATATTAAATTCTGCTTTTGCAGGCCATGTGTTACAATGGGAGGTTCATAATGGTGATTATGTAACGCAAGGTCAAAAAATTGGACAGTTTGCTCCTGAAGGCGCATTAGCAGCTGTAACAGAAATCGACGAACTGTTTCAGGATAGGGTAAAAGTCGGAATGAAAGCTGATGTCTACTCGCAATTGAACGGTGAACGCATCGCTACAGGAACAGTTGTCTATGTTGCTAATTTTCTAAAGAAGAAATCACTCTTTTCAGATGAAAATACCGTTGAAGATCGTCGGGTGAAAGAGTTGAAAGTGCGACTCGACGATAACTCGAAGGCCGTTATCAATAGTAAAGTGGATTGTACTATACATCTAAAATAGCGGCGATATGTGGAAAACAGCATTAAATTTTATGGTTTATGAGCGGTCGAAGCTTGCCGGGATATTGTTAGGCATTGTAATTTCTATGTTTCTGGTAGGTATACAACTCGCCCTGGTCGATAAATTTCTGAATAAATCTACCAGCTTCTTGAGGGGAAATCACCAATATATTTATGTAGTGGATCAGAAAAGCAACTCCAGTACATCGCTGTTGGGTGTTGATAAACGTGTCGGTTACGAGCTTCAATCCATATCCGGAGTGGGCAAGGTGTTTCCGGTAATAGTTTCCGGTGGAACATGCAACTTCGATTCAGGCAGCACGGCAAATGTCAGCATCATAGGCGTTCAGTATCCCGAAATGGCAGGCGCACCAAAACAATATACGACAGAAACAAAACTCGCCACCTTGCAAAACGATGGTGCCATAATTATTGACGAAGCCGATCTACCAAAGGTAGAAGAATTGAACATAGGTAGCTATTTCTACATCAATAATAACCGTGTAATGGTGAGCGGAATATCACAGAATAATGACGGACTCGGAGTACCTTATGTCGTTACCACCATCGAGCGGGCAAGACAGCTTACAGGGTTTAACACTAATCAGGTGAGTGCCTTTCTACTGAAATGCACAGATCAAGACCCTCAAACCGAACGCTTTGTTATCGAACAAATAAACCGCACTATTCCCAACGTCAAAGCCTATTCGGGAGAAGAGTTCGTCAATGTGAGCAAAGATTATAATAAAAAGACCAATGGTATTCTTGGCAGTTTTTATATGATGATCACATTTACGCTTATCTCGGGAAGCATTATTGTCGGATTGACGATGTTCTCGTCAGTGAACGACCGCATACGCGATTACGGCACCATTAAAGCCATTGGCGGAAGCAACAAGATCATTACCAAATTAATCCTGTGGCAGGCTGTTCTTTATGCTATTATTGGATTCCTGTTGACGGTGGTATTGCTGGTGGTGTTGAAGTTCCTTTTGAACGTCAGCTTATCTGTCGGCTTACTCTTCTTTATTTTTTCAATGACACTTATTATGAGCCTTGTAGGTAGTTTTTTCTGCCTGAAAAAAATCTTTAAACTCGAACCAGTACAAATTTTCAGAATGTAATTTTTTAAAATAATGAAAAGACAATTTTTTATAATAATAGTAATCCTGCTCAGTTGTATCCAATTGAGTCAGGCACAGCAAAGACTTTCACTCGCCGATGCGGTGGAATATGCTGCAAAAAACCGTTATGACGCGCAAGCCAACAAGTTTGATATAGAATTGGCCCAAAATGCTGTCAGTAAATCTCGAAACGAATGGATACCTGAGATTACTGCCAATGGTGAAGTATTGTATAATGCACAATTGCAAACTATGATTTTTGACAATGGTGAAGAGTTTAAAATGGGGACTAAGAATCTTACGACCTTAAGTCTTGAACTTTCGCAACCCATTTTCAAACCAGGATTGAGCACTGACATAAAAATTAATAAGGCAACTTTATCCGTAAAAAAAGAGGTTCTGCAGGAAAAGAAGACTAACATTAAAATATATGTCATAGAGGCTTATCTCAATGTAATACTCAGAGAACAGCAGTTGAAACTGAGTGAAGAAAATACTGAACGATATAAGTCCTATTTCGACCTAACCCAGAATAAAATTCAACTCGGCACTATTCTCGAGTCGGAGTTATTACAAGCACAAACGGATTATGAAAACTCTCAGACAAACCTACAAAAAGCACAGCAAAACTATACTTTGGCGGTAAAGGCATTGAAATATCACTTGAATATGCCAGATTCAGAAAAGTTAGTTTTGACGGATTCCCTTTCGGTATTGTTAAATAATAACCCGATGCAGATTCGGAATACAAATGCCGAGGATCGCCCGGAACTAAGGCAAATATATTATTCTCAGCAGGAAAATGATTTATGGTTGAAAAAGACCAGTATGATGTGGTTGCCGACCATATTACTTATGGCTAATTATACAACTGAATATCAGGCTTCCAATTTCAGATTTTCGCAAAAATTATGGTTCCCGTATAACTATATCGGACTTAAAGCCAGTTTCCCGCTTTCTAATATTTTCAAACTCCGCACTGACAGACGGGAATATCAATTAAAATCATCACAACTATCAATGCAATACAATCAAAAGCTACACGATATAAATTATGAAAGGGATAAGTATAATACAGAATTACTCAATGCCTTTGGCAATATTAATTCGACAACTAAAACATTGAATTTGAGCAAAGAACTTTATTCACAACAATTAGCTGTTTATAAGTTGGGAACGATTAGTTATAGTGCTTTACTGGATATTAAATCTTCCGTCAATACAGCCGAACAAAATTATATCACAGCAATTTATGAATATCTTATCGCTTATTCTAATTATACGAAAGCAACTGGTTTTAATTGACGCAATAGTCATAGAAACAAGTAAATGCTTATTGGTTATTTATATTTGAAAGATGGTTATGAAAAGAATATTATGATTCAATTTACTTCCCGTCTTAAAAAGAAGTCGATGCAAAGAGGCATATGGGTAGGAAGTAACGAATAACAAAATAAGACTTTCATATGAAAGTCTTATTTAATAGCTATTTGAGCGATATATCTATAGATCAGCTAACTCCCGATAAAGGCGTTGCACAGGAAGTCCCATAACGTTAAAATATGAGCCGGAAATCTGCTCTACAGCCACTAAGCCAATCCATTCCTGAACGCCGTAAGCGCCAGCTTTATCCAAAGGGTGGTAATGACTGACATAATAATCAATCTCTGCCTCATCCAAATTGGCAAATCTAACTTCACTAACAGCCGAAAAACTCTTTTGAAAGATCGTTGTAGTGAGACACACTCCCGTATAAACCTGATGAGATTTTCCAGAAAGACAATAAAGCATTTCTTTCGCTTCTTCATCATTATTAGGCTTTCCAAGGACTTTTCCTTCCAACCACACAATTGTATCGGCAGTAATAATCAGTTCATCTGACTGAATCAAGTCCTTATAGGCATCAGCCTTTCTCCTGGCAATATATAAAGGGATCTCCTCTCCCACAAATGTTTCAGGATAAGATTCATCCACATCAGGTAAAGTTTTTATAGTATAGTCTACTCCCAGTCCAGTCATTAATTCTTTTCTGCGAGGAGAATTAGAGGCTAGTACAATCTTATATTTTTTTAAGTTATCTAACATATTTATCTCTTTTTACCAACCAAACGCATCGCCAGTCATCCACCGACCTTGCGCCTTCATTACTTGTTCTATTACATCACGTCCGCAACCATCACCACCATTCTTATGAGAAATGTATTTTACTGAAGCTTTTACTTCAGGAGAAGCATCGGCCGGACAACATGGAAGTCCGCAACGCTGAAGCACTTCCAAGTCAGGTATATCGTCTCCCATATAAAGAATTTCCTCATCTTCTAGCTGATGCTTTTCTTTAAAGTCATTATAATCGATAATCTTCACACGAGAGCCCATATAAACATCCTTTATTCCCAACATTTCAAAACGTATACGAACAGCATCCGTCCGTCCACCGGTAATAATCGCTACATGATATTCATGTTTAACAGCCAATTGCATAGCATATCCATCTTTAATATTTACGCATCTCATGGGTTCTCCGCTGGGATGTAAAGGAATCATATCGGGGCTCAACACTCCATCCACATCAAAAGCCATTGCTTTTATTTTCTTCAAATCATAATTTATTGCACTCATAACTTATGTATACTCTTACTTATTAATTGGTAAATTTCCCGCATTTCAGGTTCATCTGAAAGCAGATCCAAATGCTTGTTAATTATATTTTCGTCATAACGGACCGCAGGTCCTGTCTGGGCTTCTCGCGGAGAAAGAAGATGCACTTTTTTTTCTGTTTCTTCTATCAAAGGAAGCAGATAATTGAAAGGCAGATCATATTGCTTCAATAGTTTTTCAGCCAATGCATACATGTGATTAGTAAAGTTACAAGCAAACACTGCGGCAAGATGTAGTTGCCTTCGTTTTTCAGAGGAAAGTTCACAAACATTATTGGATATACAAGCCGCTAATCTTTCAAGAAGCGCATTATCCTCAAAACTATTGCTCTCTATAAAGAGATGAATATTCCGAAAATCAACCTTCCGCTGTTTACTAAATGTCTGAAGTGGATAAAAGACGCCTTTACGTTTGACTGAATCCGGCCATATGCTCAAAGGTAAACTACCAGAAGTATGTGCCATTAAAGCATGTTCTTTACCTGCAATGATACGAGGCATCAACTCAACCAACACATCGTCTTTCAATGCTACAATATATAGATCGGCATCCTTTTTTATTTCTTCAGGGATAGTGGTATAATCAGCATTTACTACTTCGGCTAAAGTTTTAGCGGAATCCTCCGTACGACTATAGATTTGGACAATTTTAATATGCTGATCATAAAAAGCTTTTGCCAGATTGGTAGCCAGATTGCCAGCTCCAATAAAAATAATTTTATTTCCCTCCATATTTATTAATATGTATCTTTTCCCATAACAGATGATCTTCATTAAAGGGCTTTTGTTCCATTTTTTTATGACCAATCGCTATGACAGAAAGCACCTGCAGTTGCAAAGGAATATCCAACACTCCATGAATAAATTCGTCGGAAGAGATTTCTGAAGCAGTTTGACGTTCACGAATTTGTACCCAGCAACTACCCAATCCCAGATCTTCTGCTTGTAATTGTATCAAAATAGAAGCAATAGAGCTATCTTCAATCCAAACATCGCTTGCAAACGGATCAGCGGTAACAACAATAGCAAGAGCTGCGTCTGCAATGAAACTTGAACTTTGTTCTTTACAATGAGACAATTTAGCCAACGTCTCTTTATCATCCACTACAATAAATTGCCAGGAGTTACTACGTTTGGAAGTGGGAGACATCAAAGCTGCTTTCAATAAAACAACCACTTCTTCTTGATTTAATTCCTCTGAAGTAAACTTTCTACTACTGCGTCTGTTTCTTAGTAACTCGCTGAATTGTTTCATCTGTTTAAGCTAATTGTTCATTAATCACCGACAAATATACGACTAGGATTTTGAATTCTTAGTAAAAAATGATAAATTTGCAAATCTATGTTACTAAAACTCATCACATATTACCACGGAAATGACATCCCGAAGCTACCCGGGAGTAATGTGTTTTACTCTAAAGAGATGTTTCAGATTTACGAATCAACTCCCGGATATACTCCTATTCTGATAGTTGCCTATGATGAGATGAGACCTCTGGCCAAAATGTTATCTCTTCTTAGAAGAAGTACTCGCCTGTCACTTTCCTCCTTTATTCCTCGATGCGAAATATATGGTACTGGAGAATATTTTGATGAAAATATAGACGCTGAAGATCTTTTTGGAGAAATGCTGGAGTATTTAACAAATATAGGAACTCAAGAACCCTTTCTCATTGAGTTCAGAAACTTAGAAAATTCCCTGTTTGGCTACAAATATTTCCGAGAAAATCAATATTTCCCTATTAATTGGTTGCAAGTAAGGACTTCTTTGCACAATACATCCAATTTAATGGATAAAATAAGTGAATCCCGCCGAAGACAAATAAAAAAGGGATACGCTAACGGAGCCCGAGTATATGCTACTGGGGACGTTGAAGAGATACGTGCCTTTTCTAAAATGCTTCGAAAAAACTATTCATATAAAATAAGAAAACATTTTCCATGTATAGAGTTCTTTAAATATTTCGATGAAAAAGCTGTGCACAGCGGTATGGGACGAATATTTATAGTGAAATATAAAGAAAAAATTATAGGAGGCTCAGTGATTGTTTTTTCTGGTAAAAACGCTTATTTGCTATTCTCTGGAGGAATGAACAAGACTTATAAAAGACTCTATCCAGGCGTATTGGCCACATGGGAAGCATTAGAATATTCATTTAATGAGGGCTATCAACATCTAGAATACATGGATGTAGGCTTACCTTTTAAAAAGCATGGATACAGAGATTTTGTTCTTCGATTTGGTGGGAACCAAAAAAGTTCCCGGCGCTGGTTCCACTTCAGATGGGCTTTTTTAAATAATTTATTTACTAAAATATACACTTAATCTCTTTTTTACGTTATTTAGTCATAAAGCACAGACCAATCTGCGCCTAAAAAGAATATATTAGTTATGAAATATTGTGCACTCCTCGCACTTCTATTGATTATATTGCCTTCAGGAATCAGCGCTCAGAAAACCGCAAAGATATCTGGTATTGTATTGGATCAGGACAATAATCCGATTGAAATAGTTAATGTACGAGTTCAAGGACACATAGCAGGTACCGTAACTAACCTGAAAGGACATTATTCACTGAATGTAACATCCAAAGATAGTGTAGTATTGGTTTATTCCAAGCTAGGGTATAATACTAGAAAACGCTTACTAAAAAACCCAAAAGGAGAAATTACACTGAATGTAGTGTTACTTAATACGGGGTACGAACTAGGCGAAGTTACCGTTACCGAAACAAAGCGGCAAACAGGTATGACTGAAAAAATAAATACGAAAGGAGCAAAACTTATGCCAGATGCTTCAGGCGGAAATATTGAGGCATTAATTGCCACGCAAGCCGGAGTGAGTTCTCATAATGAACTAAGCTCTCAGTATAATGTCCGTGGAGGTAGTTTTGATGAAAATATTGTTTATGTGAACGGCGTGGAAATTTATCGTCCTTTGTTAATCCGGTCAGGACAGCAAGAAGGACTTAGTTTTATTAATCCTGACATGGTGCAGGAAGTTGGATTTTCTTCCGGAGGATATGAAGCTAAATATGGAGACAAAATGTCTTCTGTTCTGGATATCACTTATAAAAAGCCTGATAAGTTAGAAGGTTCAGTGACTGCCAGCCTCCTTGGAACAAGTGCTTATGTAGGCTTCGCTAACAAACATTTCTCTATGACTAATGGTATTCGTTACAAAAGCAATCGTTATCTTTTAGGTACTTTGGATACTAAAGGAGAATATGATCCCAGCTTTTTTGACTACCAAACTTTTCTAAACTGGAAGCCCAGTAAACGTTGGGAGGTAGGCTTTATTGGTAACATTTCACAAAACAAATATAACTTCACTCCTAAAGACCGTACAACAAAATTTGGGACCGTTTCTTCCGTCCAGGAATTTAAAGTATACTTTGGAGGCCAAGAACAGGATTTATTTCAAACTTTTTTTGGTTCAGGAAGCATCACTTATCATTTTAATCCCTACAATGATATTACTTTTATTGGCTCTGCTTTCCATACTAAAGAACAAGAAACTTACGATATTACAGGAGAATATTGGTTAAGCTCTCTGGATGAAAATACTTCAGGGGAAACAAGCAATGAAGACCAGACCGTTGGTGTGGGAACTTATATGGAGCATGCCCGTAATTATCTAAATGCAAATGTGCAAAGTTACTCTATTACCGGCAATCACAAAGTAAAAAGTCATCAGATAAAATGGGGATTGGAATTTAAAAAAGAGTTTATTAAAGATAAACTTCGCGAATGGGAAATGAGAGATTCTGCGGGATATTCTCTACCTCACACAAGTAATGATGTAGAATTGATTTACAGTTTAGCTTCCAAAAATGAAATAAAAAGTAACCGGCTTTCATTTTATACACAAGACACTTATAAATTCTCTTCTGACTTAGGATTATTTACTTTTAATGCAGGAATACGAGGCAGCTACTGGAACTGGAACAAAGAATTTATCTTCAGTCCACGCGTTTCGATGGCCTTAATCCCCAAATTTAATGAGAACTTTACCTTCCGTGGAGCTACCGGAGTCTATTATCAAGCACCTTTCTACAAGGAGTTTAGAGACACAACAACTATAAATGGAAATACAGTGGTGGTGCTAAATAAAGATATTAAATCACAGCGTTCCATTCACTTTGTTTTAGCTAGTGATTATAAATTCCGCACATTGGGTCGTCCATTTAAGTTTACTACCGAGTTGTATTACAAAATGCTCAGCAATTTGGTTCCTTATAATGTCGATAATGTACGCATCAGCTATTACGGTAAAAACATGGCAAGCGGGTACGCCGCCGGACTTGATATGAAACTATTTGGAGAGTTTGTACCCGGAACTGACTCATGGCTGTGTCTTTCATTAATGCAGACAAAAGAAAAGATCAACGAAAAATGGATTCCTCGCCCTACAGACCAACGGTATAACTTATCTTTGTACTTTACCGACTATTTCCGTGGAAATAAGAAATGGAAAATGAATCTGAAAGCTACCTTAGCCGACGGTTTACCTTTTGGTCCTCCTCATTCCGGAAGAGAGAAAATGGTATTCCGTACTCCCGCTTACCGCCGTGTAGATATTGGGATATCCCGTCAATTAATAGATAATGAGAATGGAGATTATCGTGGACGCATCAGCCGTCACATACGAAACATGTGGATTGGAGCAGATGTTTTCAATTTGCTTGGAATAAGCAACGTGAACTCCTATTATTGGGTCACAGATGTGTACAATAACCAGTATGCGGTTCCCAATTACCTTACATCTCGTCAAATCAATATCCGGTTACTATTAGAGTTCTAACTGCATATTGTCCTAAATTAAATGAAGAAATATTTCTTTATTAAGAAGTAATTGACTTTCTTTGTATTGCTTTATCGGTTATAGATACATTAATATACTAACAAAAAATAGAATAGTCATGAAGATTTCACACATTGAACATTTAGGTATTGCTGTAAAAAGCATTGAAGAAGCCTTACCTTACTATGAGAATGTATTAGGCTTAAAATGCTATAACATAGAAGTGGTTGAAGACCAAAAAGTTAGAACTGCATTTTTAAAAGTAGGAGATACCAAAATAGAATTATTAGAGCCTACTAGCCCTGAAAGTACTATTGCTAAATTTATTGAAAACAAAGGAGCAGGCATTCACCATATAGCATTTGCCATTGAAGATGGAGTAGCAAATGCTTTGGAAGAAGCAGAGAAAAAAGAAATCCGTACAATAGATAAAGCACCTCGCAATGGTGCAGAAGGATTAAAAATAGCTTTTCTTCATCCCAAATCCACCCTTGGAGTACTTACCGAACTATGTGAACATTAAATTATTAACTTTTAAAATAATAAATTCATGAGTAACCAACTTGAAAAAGTAAAAGAGCTTATAGAACTACGTACTCAGGCTCGCTTAGGTGGCGGCGAAAAAGCTATTGAAAAACAACACGCAAAAGGAAAATACACTGCTCGTGAGCGTATTTCTCAATTATTAGACGAAGGCAGTTTTGAAGAATTTGATATGTTTGTAAAACATAGATGTACCAACTTTGGACAAGAAAAGAAATCATACCTTGGTGATGGAGTTGTTACCGGGTACGGCACTATTGAAGGAAGATTAGTATATGTTTTTGCTCAAGATTTCACTGTATTTGGTGGTTCTCTATCAGAAACAATGGCATTAAAGATTTGCAAAGTAATGGATCAAGCCATGAAAATGGGTGCACCGGTCATTGGAATCAATGATTCAGGTGGCGCGCGAATTCAAGAAGGGATCAATGCATTGGGAGGCTACGCTGAAATTTTTCAACGTAACATTATGGCATCCGGTGTTATTCCTCAAATTTCAGGAATTTTTGGTCCTTGTGCCGGTGGTGCAGTTTATTCTCCCGCATTAACGGATTTTACTTTAATGATGGAAGGCACTTCATACATGTTCCTTACCGGACCAAAAGTTGTGAAGACCGTCACTGGTGAAGATGTTACACAAGAAGCTCTTGGTGGAGCAAGTGTACACTCATCTAAATCAGGTGTAACTCATTTTACAGCACAAACAGAAGAGGAAGGTTTAGGAATTATCCGCAAGCTGCTCAGCTTTATTCCTCAAAACAACTTAGAAGAAGCTCCACTTGTAATGTGTGATGATCCTATTGATCGTCTGGAAGATTCATTGAATGAAATTATCCCCGATAGTCCCAACAAGCCCTATGATATGTATGAAGTGATTGGAGCAATCATTGATAATGGGGAATTCCTCGAAGTACAAAAAGATTTCTCTAAAAATATTATTATAGGTTTTGCTCGTTTTAATGGGCAGTCTGTAGGTCTTGTTGCCAATCAACCAAAATATCTGGCAGGAGTACTTGATAGCAATGCTTCACGTAAAGCCGGACGTTTTGTTCGTTTCTGCGATGCCTTTAACATCCCTTTGGTAACATTGGTTGATGTTCCAGGATTCCTTCCCGGAACTGGGCAAGAATATAACGGGGTAATTCTTCATGGAGCCAAATTACTGTATGCATATGGTGAGGCAACCGTTCCTAAAGTAACGATTACCCTTAGAAAATCATACGGAGGTTCACATATCGTAATGAGTTGCAAGCAACTTCGTGGAGATATGAACTATGCATGGCCAACAGCGGAAATAGCCGTAATGGGTGGTGCAGGCGCAGTAGAAGTTCTATATGCCAAAGAAGCAAAAGTAGCTGAAGATCCGGCAGCATTTATGGCAGAAAAAGAAGCAGAGTACACTAAGTTATTCGCTAACCCTTATAATGCAGCAAAGTATGGTTACATTGATGATGTGATTGAACCTAGAAATACACGTTTCCGCATTATTCGGGCCTTACAGCAATTACAGACAAAGAAATTAACTAACCCTGCTAAGAAGCATGGTAATATTCCATTATAAGTAACTATAAAATAATATGTTATGAATAAAATAAATAAAGGAATATTAATCATTATGCTGTTAGCAGTATGTTTTGGTGCAAACGCACAAGGCACCAAAAGCTTGCAAATTAACGAAGTAATGTTAAGTAATAAAGCAAATGTTCAGGATGACTATGGAGTGCATAGCCCGTGGATAGAAATTTATAACTCCTCCTTTGCAACCGTTAATTTAAAAAGCTGCTATCTGACAAATGATAAGAATAATCCTAAAATGTATTCTATCCCAAAAGCAGATGCAATGACAGAAATTGCGCCTCGTCAACATTTACTTTTCTGGGCTGACGAGAAACCAAACAGAGGAACTTTCCATGTGAATTTCACCTTAGATCCTACCCACTCCAACTGGGTTGGTCTGTATGATTCTGATGGAATCACTTTAATTGATTCGGTAACAATTCCAGCAAGCATTCTTACGGACTATTCTTATGGACGTGAAGAGGATGGAAGTGCTAAATGGGTTGTAAAAGGATTAGATAACAAAAATTATGTTACTCCCGGTACCAATAATCTTACACTTGATAAAAACACAAAGATTGATAGCTTCCATCAACACGACTCTGCCGGCATAGGTATGACCGTCATTGCTATGGGAGTGGTTTTCCTTGGTTTAATTCTCCTCTATTTAGCTTTTAAATTCATCGGGAATATTTCCATACGTTTATCAAAAAGAAATGCAATGAAAGTTCATGGTATTACCGACAAAAAAGTTGCCCACGAAAAATCTATTGGAGTAGAATCCGGTGAAGTATTTGCTGCTATTGCGATGGCATTGCACGAATATCAGGATAATGTACATGATGTAGAAGATACGGTATTGACTATTAATAAGGTTAAACGTAACTACTCCCCATGGAATTCTAAAATTTATACCTTACGTGAAACACCTCATAGACGTTAAAGAACCTTTTAGTATTAATTCTTAATTTAATAAAAGATGAAACAATATAAATATAAAATCAATGGGAACCTCTATAAAGTGACAGTGAACGACATTGATGATAACAACATCGCTGCCGTTGAAGTTAATGGTACACCTTATAAAGTTGAGATAGACAAACCTATCGTACCTAAACCTATCACTCGTCCGGCAGCAGCTCCTAAAAAAGAAGACGGCGCACCAGTTATTTCACGTCCGGCAGTTAATTCAAATAAGAGTGCGGTTAAGTCTCCCCTTCCTGGCATTATACTAGACATTAAAGTAAACGTAGGAGATGCTGTAAAGAAAGGACAAACAATTCTTATTCTGGAAGCTATGAAAATGGAAAATAATATTAATGCGGACAAAGATGGCAAAATTTCTGCTATTAATGTAAACAAGGGAGATTCTGTACTGGAAGGTACGGATCTGATCATAATCGAATAATAGTATGGGAGAGTTTGCAACATTTCTAACAAATAATTTAGGCGATTTCTGGAGTTATACAGGATTCGCAAACGTTACGCCGGGCGGTCTTGTAATGCTGCTTGTCGGAATGTTTTTTATCTATTTGGCCGTTAAAAAAGATTTTGAACCAATGTTACTAATTCCTATTGGATTTGGTATACTTATCGGTAATATTCCTTTCAAAATGGATGCCGGTCTTGAACTGGGCATCTATGAAGAAGGCTCTGTATTCAATATCTTATATCAAGGGGTAAAATGTGGTTGGTATCCACCATTGATTTTCTTAGGAATCGGAGCCATGACAGATTTTTCGGCCCTGATATCCAATCCCAAATTAATGTTGGTGGGAGCTGCCGCACAATTTGGCATTTTTGGAGCTTATATGATTGCTCTGTTTTTAGGCTTTGCGCCTAACCAAGCTGCTGGTATCGCTATTATTGGTGGTGCCGATGGCCCTACCGCAATCTTCCTTGCCTCTAAATTAGCTCCAAGTTTACTAGGTGCTATCGCCGTTTCGGCTTATTCGTATATGGCACTAGTACCGGTGATACAGCCCCCTATTATGCGATTGTTAACAACTAAAAAGGAGCGATTAATCCGAATGAAGCCTGCACGTCAAGTTTCTCACACTGAAAAAGTAATGTTCCCAATTATCGGACTATTACTAACCTGTTTTTTAGTACCTTCCGGTTTACCATTGTTGGGAATGTTATTCTTTGGAAACCTGTTGAAAGAAAGCGGAGTTACCCGTCGTTTGGCCGATACGGCAAGTGGACCAATGATTGATATCGTCACCATTTTATTGGGCTTAACAGTTGGAGCTTCAACCCAAGCCAGCGAATTTATAACTCCAAGCACTTTGTTTATCTTCTTCTTAGGCTTTATGGCTTTCATTATTGCCACAGCTTCAGGTGTTTTATTTGTCAAGGTATTCAATCTGATACTTAAGAAAGGTAATAAAATTAATCCGCTGATTGGTAATGCAGGAGTATCCGCTGTTCCTATGTCAGCTCGTATTTCACAGAACATAGGATTGGAATATGATTCTACCAACTACTTACTCATGCATGCCATGGGTCCAAATGTAGCAGGAGTTATCGGCTCGGCAGTTGCCGCCGGTGTTCTTTTGGGATTCTTAATGTAGAAGAATATTTAACATAATGAAACGTCTGTTCTCTTTAATGGGAGCAGACGTTTTTTTATAAGCAAGTTATGAAAACGTTTGCATAAAATTTGATAAAGAGAATAAAGAGTAAAAAGGCAGTATGCAAATTTTTAATGTATATTCGCATCCACGTAACATTAAATTAATAAGACTATGAGAAAAGCATTTTTAACTTTCATCTTGTTTGTAGTTATCACTATGAATGCAGTCGGAAAAATAGATAAGATAGAGCCATCCTTTTGGTATATTGGGATGAAAAACCCCAAACTCCAGCTGATGGTATACGGAAAAAATATAGCTTCATCAGATGTTACCGTACGCTACCCCGGAGTACACTTAAGTAGTGTGATTAAATTGGAAAGTCCTAATTACTTATTAATTTACCTCACACTCGATAAAGAAGTAGAAGCAGGAAAAGTAGAACTAACATTTACACAAGGAAAGAAAAAAGACATTCAATTTTATGAGCTCAAACAACGCACAAAAAAGGGAAATGAACGAATCGGTTTTGATGCTTCGGATGTACTTTATATGCTAATGCCTGATCGCTTTGCCAACGGAAATCCTGAGAATGATAATAATAAAACATTGTCTCCCTCCATAGCAGACCGAAAAGATCCGAATGCCCGTCATGGCGGGGACCTTGCAGGCATTGAAAAACATTTGGATTATTTCAATGAATTAGGAGTTACCGCTTTATGGTTCACTCCTGTTCTGGAAAACAATATGAACGGAGGGTCATATCATGGCTATGCTACCACAAACTATTACAAAGTAGACCCTCGCCTGGGGAGCAATGATGAATATAAGACCTTAATTGAAAAAGCCCACGATAAAGGACTCAAGATTGTAATGGATATGATTTTTAATCACTGCGGTGACCAGCATCCATGGTTAAAAGATATGCCTTCCCGAGATTGGTTCAATCATCCTGATTATGAAAAAAACTTTGTTCAGACCTCCTTCAAACTAACTCCTCACGTTGACCCATATGCCTCCAGCCAGGATTTTAGCGTGATGAATGATGGGTGGTTTGTACGCTCAATGCCCGATTTGAATCAACGCAATCCTCATGTGATCCGTTATCTTATTCAGAATAGTTTCTGGTGGATTGAATATGCAGGTATTGATGGCATTCGGATGGACACATATCCTTATGCCGACTTCAACGCAATGGCAGAATGGATGAAAGAACTGAATTAAGAATATCCTAATTTTAATGTTGTTGGCGAATCCTGGGTCACAGAACCAGCTTATACCGCCTACTGGCAAAAAGATTCCAAATTGGCGGCTCCGCGTAATTCCAACCTCAAAACGGTGATGGATTTTAGCTTCTATGATAAGATGAGTCAGGCAAAAAACGAAGAAAGCAATGAAGATGGTAAAGGGCTGAATCGCATTTACAACAATTTTGTATATGATTTCCTCTACCCCAACCCCGCTTCTGTAATGGCTTTTCTGGACAATCATGATACGAATCGTTTTTTGGAAGATGGGAATGATCTTGCGGAATTAAAGCAAGCGGTAACATTATTGCTGACTACCCGACGTATTCCTCAACTTTACTATGGTACAGAGATTATGATGAATGGCAAAAAAGATAAAAGCGACGGATATGTGCGAAAAGATTTTCCGGGAGGTTGGAATAATGATACTCAAAACGCTTTTACCAACGGCGGACGTACTCAACTTCAGAATGAAGCCTTTAATTATATCAGCAAAATATTACATTGGAGAAAAGATAACTCTGTGATCTCTAAAGGGGCAATGATACATTTCATTCCGCAAAACGGTGTCTATGTCTATGCTCGCAGCTTCGAGGGGAAAACGGACTTAGTTATTCTTAACGGAACAAATAAAGAACAAATCTTTACCGTGAAAAATTACAATGAAATAATAAAAGAAACTTTAACCGGCAAAGATATTATCAGTGGAAATACGATTGATCTGACTAAAAATCGAACTCTTTCACCCAGACAATCACTCATTATTGAGCTATAAAGAATAAAAAACTTGTATGTTCTCTGTTCCTAAATTTATTTCTAACTTATTTATGCTTCTGTCCACCCGGGTATAGCGACCTCTTACACCCGGGTATACCCATGGTTCCCATCCGGGTAGACGAGCGTGGTACACCGGGGTGGACAGACAATTTTTATAGCTACAAATACACAAAATAAACACTTTTGCGTGGCTTGTGTATAAGCGCGTGACTTCCAAATAGAAGTCACGCGCCTGTATTTTATTATCAATCAGTTTCTTATGTGGCTCTTGCGTGACTGCGTGACTTTATGATCGTTTTATTTTCCAGGAGCATGTTGTGTTTTAATTTTTGTTAAAAATATGCCCTGATATCTTGCATTTTATTTTTATCCTTTTATATTTGTATTACTGACTACATTGTCAGACTACCTAGTCAATAATAAAAACTCTAATGATAAGAGTTAAATTATAATTTAATAAACGATCTAAATAATGAAAACCTTTAAAGTTGGATTGGATATCGGATCAACTACAGCAAAAATCGCAGTCATTGATAGTAATGATAAACTTGTTTTTTCAAGATATGAACGCCACCATGCTAATGTCATTGCTGCAACATCTTTATTATTCGAAAAAACAGCAACAATAACAGGTGATTGCCAGATTATATTAACCATCACAGGTTCTGCCGGAATGGGAATTGCGGAACGATTTTCTATTCCGTTTGAACAGGAAGTTATTGCTACAGCCAATCTTATTAAAAAGATTTATCCTGCCACATCAACTGCAATAGATATTGGAGGTGAAGATGCCAAGATCATCTATTTTTCTCCGGATGGCACAACAAACATGAGAATGAATGGAAACTGTGCAGGGGGAACAGGCGCTTTTATTGATCAAATGTCTATTCTTTTAGGCTGTAGCATAGAAGAAATGGACGCACTTGCTTTACAAGCTACACATCATTATCCAATTGCTTCACGGTGTGGAGTGTTTTCCAAAACAGATGTACAAAACCTGATCAGCAAAAATGTTAGTAAAGCGGATATCGCAGCTTCTATTTTTCATGCTGTCGCCGTACAAACCATAGCCACCCTTTCCCATGGATGCGATATAAATCCAAAAATTCTGTTCTGTGGAGGTCCATTAACGTTTATCACCTCTTTAAGAAATGCTTTCATTGACTATTTGCACTTAGGCATTAATGACTACATTGTACCCGATCATTCAGACATAATCCCTGCATGGGGAGCGGCATTGTGTAGTCAGACGCAGACAATCGGCACTTTATTTAATTACTTAGCTCTTTTAAAAAACATTCAAATAAAAGGAGATTTAGTACAAACTCATCGGTTAACTCCTATTTTTAAAGAGGAAGAAGAACTTAATAACTGGAAAAAAGAAAAGCAACGTGCGCAGATAAAAAAAGTTCCTTTAAGCGAACATAAAGGATACGCATATATGGGAATAGACTCCGGATCAACAACGACAAAAATAGCGGTCATCGATGAACAGGAAAGATTGCTTTTCTCTTATTACGCACCCAATGAAGGGAATCCGATTCTTGCTGTTAAGCACGGTTTATCGGACTTAAAGGAAAAGTGTAAAGCAGCTGGGATCAATCTACTTATCAAAGGTAGCTGCTCCACCGGATATGGAAAAGATCTTATAAAAGCAGCATTCAATTTAGATGGTGAAATTATTGAAACAATCGCTCACTACATTTCCGCCAAACAAATCTCACCTGATGTCTCTTTCATTCTGGATATTGGCGGACAAGATATGAAAGCGATGTTTATAGAGAATGGCACTTTATACAGAATGGAAATTAACGAAGCATGTTCCTCTGGTTGCGGTTCTTTTATAGACACCTTTGCCCAATCATTGAATTATTCGGTCAGTAAGTTTGCAGAAGTCGCTTGCCTGGCTAAGTTCCCTTGTGATTTAGGAACCCGTTGCACTGTCTTTATGAATTCAAAAATAAAACAATTCCTTCGCGAAGGGGCAACGGTAGCTGATATTGCCGCCGGATTATCATACTCCGTAGCAAAAAACTGTCTCTATAAGGTATTAAAATTAAAAAACACCTCAGAACTTGGAAAACACATTGTTGTACAAGGAGGAACCATGCGAAATGATTCTGTTGTCCGTGCCTTGGAATTACTGGTTGGTCAACCTTTATCACGAAGCAATTTCCCCGAGTTAATGGGAGCTTACGGATGTGCGTTGTATGCTAAATCAACCTTTGATATCCCAACAACTTCATTAAATACAATTCTGCAAACAGCAGAATACGCTCTTCAACAAGTTATGTGCCATGGATGTGAAAATTTATGCCTGATTAATAAATATAAATTCAATAATAGCAATGTATACTACTCCGGGAATAAATGTGAAAAGGTTTTTTCCAATAGTGAAACACACAAGAAACAATACCGTAATATATATACCGAGAAATATGAAAAGCTGTTTAACCGAAATATCATCCAGAATGGTAAATTTAAAATAGGTATTCCCCGAGTGTTGAATTTCTATGAAAACTATCCATTTTGGAATGCTTTGTTCAATGAATGCGGAATCCAGATCTGCTTGTCCGATACCTCTACTTTTAAGGAATATGAAGGTGGCATCCACTCCGTGATGTCTGATAATATTTGCTTCCCTGCCAAACTGGTCCACAGCCACATCTATAATCTGATAGATAAAAACGTTGATCGCATCTTTTTCCCTTATGTGGTTTATGAAAAACAAGAAAACAAAAAAGCGGAAGATAGCTATAATTGTCCAATCGTTTCGGGGTATTCAGATGTAGTAAAGAGCGCGATCAATCCTCAGGACGAATACCATATTCCTGTGGATTCTCCGGTAATTACTTTTAATAATAAAAGTTTATTGAAAAAAACTTGCACCAAATATCTAAAAACATTAGGAATAAATAGCAGGATAATAAACAAAGCTATAGAACAGGCAATAAAGGCCCAGTCTGAATATGAAGAAGAAATACAAAGACTGAATCAACAAATATTTGTAGATAGCTGTGCAAAAAACGAACTAACCGTTTTATTGGCAGGCAGGCCTTATCACACAGATCCCCTTATTCAGCATAAATTATCAGATATGATTGCACAGTTAGGGGTTAATGTTATTACTGAAGATATCATCCGGAATAATAATTCAATTGAAGTAAAAGACACACACATTGTTTCACAATGGGCCTATGTTAACAGAATTCTAAAAGCTGCCAAATGGGTTGCTATGCAAGATGATCATGTTCACTTTGTACAAATGACTTCTTTTGGTTGCGGCCCTGATGCTTTCCTATTGGATGAAGTGAGAGACATACTAAGAAGATATAATAAAAGTCTCACTATTCTTAAAATAGACGATGTTAGTAATATAGGTTCCATGAAGCTCCGTGTCAGCTCATTAATTGCGAGTCTGAAATTCAATCAATTTCAATCTAAAGAAATAAAGCCTTTTATCACTACAAACAAATATTTACCGGAAGACAAAAAACGTAAAATCATAGCCCCTTTTTTCACAGAATATATTTCACCATTAATGCCAGCTTTATTTAAACTTGCAGGATATGAGATAGAGATTTTACCTAAAAGTGATTTAACATCAGTTGATTGTGGACTTAAATATGCTAATAATGAAGTTTGCTATCCGGCAACATTAATCGTCGGGGATATTATTAAAGCGTTACAATCTGGAAAATACGATTTAAATAATACCGCTGTGGCCATCACACAAACCGGAGGACAATGTCGGGCATCAAATTACATAGCACTCATCAAAAATGCAATGGTAGAATCAGGATATGCTCAAGTCCCGGTTATTTCGCTTACTTTTGGAGGTAAATCAGTCGACGAACAATCTGGTTTTAAAATAGATTGGTTTAAAATTCTACCTATCACTTTTGCCGCTGTTATTTATGGTGATTGTATTTCCAAATTTTATTATGCATCTGCTATCCGCGAAAAGAAAGAAGGGGAAGCTCAAAGATTGAAGGAATATTATTTGGAGGCTGCCAATAAATTCATCCTTCAAAACAATATTTCAGGACTGTTAGATTTACTATCCTCATCTACTAAAGATTTCAACAGCATAATTACTGAAAATAATAATTTTAATAAAGTTGGCATTGTTGGAGAAATATTTCTAAAATTTCATTCTTTTGCACATAAAGACGTTGTGAATTGGCTTATTCAGCACAAAATAGAAGTCGTCCCACCGATACTTTCCAATTTCTTTCTGCAAAGCTTTGTAAATAAGAAAGTCAGAAAGGAAGAACATTTAGAAAAATCATATATTCCGACTTTTATTATAAACACTCTATACCAAATTGTCTCAAAACAGATTAGTAAAATAAATGCCATTGCGTCAAAATTTCAATATTTCACCCCATTCAATGACATCTTTGAAGAAGCTGAATATGGTAAAGAAATCGTTTCACTCTCTGCGCAATTTGGAGAAGGTTGGTTACTTCCGGCTGAAATAGTTTCTTACGCCAAACAGAATGTGAACAATGTTCTTAGTTTACAACCTTTTGGATGTATAGCGAATCATATTGTTTCCAAAGGAATAGAAAAAAGGATTAAAACGCTCTATCCACAAATGAATTTACTATCCTTGGATTTTGACAGTGGCGTAAGTGATGTAAACATTATCAATAGATTACATTTAATGATAAATAATTTGAAATAACATCAGATAGACAAGTTGACCAATATCGGCTAAATACAGAATAAGGGAAATATGGAAACCACAGAAAATATGGAATATAAAATTATAGAAAAAGCAAAACAGCTTTTTGTAGAAAAAGGTTTTGAAGATACAAATATGAGTGATATTGCAATTGCAGTTGGAATAAACAGAACTACTTTACACTATTATTTTCGGACAAAGGACATAATGTTTCAAGCAGTATTAGGATTATTGGTACAGTCGTTTATACCTCGAATACAAACCATCATCGACCAAGATTCTACTTTTATGCAAAAATTAGACCAAATATTAAATGAATATATTTCCTTATTTGAAGCAAATCCCTCTTTGCCTAAATTTATGCTTGGCGAAGTCCAAAGAGACGTAAATCACTTATTGGCTGTTGCTCAAAAAGAAGTGGATAAAGATATTATTTCCCTCATGAAAAATCAACTTATAAAAGAAATGAAAGAAGGGAAACTAAAACAAGTACCTATCGTAGAAGTTATTTCAACCTTTTATAGTTTGCTGATTTTTCCCTTCTTAGCTAAGAACCTTATTACCAAACTCTTCTTTAATGGAGAACAAGAGACATACCTCTTTTTTTTAAAAAGATGGAAAAAAAATATTCTTCAGCAAATGAAAGCATTGTTAGAGCGTCAAATAATATAAAATATGAAATTACATTAATGATCGTTCTTAATGGAAATTTCCACTTGCAGTTATCAGATATTATCACTAATATTGTGCCTCGTTGTTCATTAATAAAGATGACAGAGTAAATTTTAAAAAATGAGTCAAGAAGAAGTAATAACCGTCGATGATATAAAAAAGTTAGTACCTTCTTTCCGTACACGTATCGGGGAGAAGGTACTTCAGTTTCTTTTCTCAGTCACAGATATGGAAAAAGTAAATAGAGCCTATAAAAATGCCAGCCAGAAAGAAGGAATTGATTTTATAACACTTTTGCTACAAGAATGTGGAGTGGAATACACCATTGACAATCCGGAGGAACTGGATAAACTCCCTCAAGGATTCATCACAGTATCCAATCATCCGTATGGAGGATTAGACGGCATTATACTCATCCATCTCATCGCCTCAAGAAATCCTAAGTTCAAGATTATGGTCAACTGGATATTAAACTACATAAAGGCCATGTCAAACTATTTTATATGTGTGGATCCTGTATCTACAAAAGTTAGTACTATAAGCCTCAGCGGAGTTAAGTTAACTCAGGAACATCTCAGTGCAGGCAATCCTATGGGATTTTTCCCTTCCGGGAGTGTTTCAAAACTTAAATATAAATCAGGACTTCATATAGAAGACAGAGAATGGCAACCCACTATATCCAAATTAATCAAATCAGCTCAAATGCCTATTGTGCCGATCTATTTCCACGGACACAATTCTTTTTTGTTTTATTTACTTGGATTGATACATTGGAAAATCAGAACTTTACGTTTACCTTGTGAACTTTTTAATAAAAAAGGAAAAAAAATACGCATTAGTATAGGAAAACCTATTTCGGTAGAAGAACAAAACAAACATAAAGATATTTATGAATTCGGTGAGTTCCTTAAAGCACAAACTTATCAGCTAAGAAAAAAATAATTAAAAAATAAACCATCATATCTAAATTATAAAAAATAATTTTTATATTTGCCGCGATTAACAAGCTTGTTAAACATTGATGTTATAATGAAAGAAAAAGAAGACATAAATACTGAGCAATCTATAATGGCAGCAGCAGAAAAAGAATTTCTTGACAAAGGGTTCGCTCTGACGAAAACCACAGATATAGCCAAACTAGCAGGAGTAAATCATGCTATGCTTCATTATTATTTCCGCACTAAAGAAAACTTATTCAATAAAGTATTTCAAAAAAAAGTGTCAATTATAACCAATTCATTTATCTCTAAAGTCCAGAAAGATTTACCTTTTACCGAAAAAGTAAGTTTTATCATTGAGGAACATTTTAACTTTTTGGTGTCGAACCCTAAATTACCTTTTTTTATTTTAAATGAATTCATTACAAATAAAAGCAGACTAATTTGGTTTCGTAATTTGGCTGCACCGGCAATAGGGGCAATTATCAATGAGCTAAAAGCAGATATTGATGTAGAAGTTGAAAAAGGAACTATTTGCCCAATTGATCCGGTGAATTTAATTATGGATATTGTTTCTTTAAACGTTTTTGTATTTGTTGCGCATCCTCTTATAAAAGAAGTGGCGAGTTATTTAAATAGAGACTATAAATTATTTCTTGAACAAAAAAAAGCTGAAAACGTACTCGTAATTTTAAAAAGACTGCAAGTATAGTTTTTTTTGCCTATCAATTAACAAGACTGTTAAACAATGAAGTTGTATATAAAACAATGCATCTATGAAAAAATTAATATTCTTCCTAACAATTATTTTTAGCAGTGCCTTCTCTCCTATCTATGGACAATTGTCTATAGATGAATGTTACAAGAAAGCACAAGCAAACTATCCACTGGTGAAACAATATGGATTAATAGAACAATCTAAAGCATACAATCTATCAAATGCGGACAAAGGTTATCTGCCTCAGTTCACTTTATCTGCAAAAGCCAGTTACCAGTCCGAGGTAACTAAAATTCCTATAACAATACCTAATGTGGAAATTAAAGGCCTCAATAAAGATCAGTATCAAAATGTGGTGGAACTCAATCAAACTATTTGGGATGGTGGAGTTATTCACACGCAAAAGAAAATTACAGAGGCCAGTTCTATAGTGGAGAAGCAAAAACTTGATGTAGATATGTACGCAATCAACGAGCGGGTGAACCAACTTTTTTTCGGTATTCTTTTATTGGATGAGCAAATTAAACAAAACAAGCTCTTACAAGATGAGCTAAAACGAAATTATGGGCAAATTAGCTCTTATGTAGCCAACGGAATTGCAAATCAAGCAGATTTAGATGCAGTGAAAGTGAATCAACTCAATACTGCTCAACATAAAGTGGAACTAGATGCCACTCGCAAGGCTTACCGGGAAATGTTAGCTGCTATGATTGGGGAACCTATAAAGGAAGACGCTTTGTTAATTAAACCCTCCGAAGCAGAAAGTCTGTCTCTTTCGGAGACTATAAAACGTCCCGAATTACAACTGTTTGAAGCTCAAAAAGATTTATACGAAGCACAAAAGAGTTTGATCCTTTCTAAAAATCTACCCAAACTGGGATTATTTGTACAAGGGGGATATAGCAATCCGGGATTGAACATGCTAAAAAGTGAATTCTCACCTTATTATGTTGCCGGAGCTCGTTTATCTTGGAATTTCGGAGGCCTTTATACTAAAAAGAATGATCGGAAATTACTGGAAACAAATCAAGAAAATGTGGCTGTACAAAAAGAAACATTTTTGTTCAATACTAATTTGCAAATGACACAGGATAACAATGAGATAGAAAAACTAAAAAAACTGATGCGGGATGATGATGAAATTATTCAGTTGAGAACAAACATAAAGAAATCGGCAGAAATAAAAGTGGAACATGGCACACTGAGTGTCACCGAACTATTAAGAGAAATAAACTCGGAAGATCAGGCAAAGCAAAATAAAGCCTTGCATGAAATCCAACTCCTAATGTCCATTTACAATTATAAAAATACATCGAACAATTAAAATTCAAAATAACATGAAAGTCTTAAAAGGTATAATATTCAGCACTCTTGCGGCTACATTATCAGCTTGTGGAAACGGTGATGGAAAATATGATGCATCGGGAACTTTCGAAGCTACTGAAGTGATCGTTTCTTCAGAAGCTTCAGGCAAACTGATGGAATTTAATGTAACTGAGGGGCAGCTTTTAGATTTGGGAACACAAGTGGGATATGTAGACACAATACAACTATTTCTTAAAAAACTGCAATTGCAAGCCAATACCACCTCTGTAAAGAGTAAACGAACCGATGTAAACAAACAGATTGCTGCCACCAAACAACAAATTGCCACTCAGCAACGAGAGAAAAAACGTTGGGAGAATCTGGTTAAAAGTAATGCCGCCAATCAAAAGCAGGTGGATGATGTAAATGCACAGATTTCTTTACTTCAAAAACAACTTACCGCACAAATTTCTACTTTGGAAAATAATAATACAGGGGTAAACGGGGAAAGTTCCGCACTCGAAATACAAATAGCCCAACTAGAAGACCAATTGCAAAAATGTCATATTAGCAGCCCGATAAAAGGTACGGTATTAGCAAAGTACACTGAAAAGGGAGAGCTTGCTTCTCCGGGAAAAGCTCTTTTCAAAGTAGCCGACATTGATCATATGTATTTAAGAGCCTATGTTACCTCTGACCAATTATCGAAAATTAAGATCGGACAACAGGTAAAAATCTACTCGGACTATGGAAAAGAAAATGTAAAAGAGTATCCCGGTACAGTTACTTGGATTTCTAACAAATCTGAATTCACCCCTAAAGGAATTCAAACAAAAGATGAACGTGCTAATCTTGTTTATGCCATAAAGATTGCTGTTAAGAATGATGGTTATGTAAAAATCGGTATGTACGGAGAAGTTAGCTTTACAAAATAATGACAGCCATTAATGTAGAAAGTATCTCTAAGAAATATGGCAAGGTGGAAGCCTTGCATAGTCTCTCTTTTTCGGTGAATGAAGGAGAACTCTTCGGGCTCATTGGTCCTGACGGAGCAGGAAAGACTACCCTTTTTCGTATTCTCACCACACTAATCAAAGCAGACGATGGTACTGCCACTGTAGATGGGTTGGATGTAGTAAAGGATTACAAAGAAATTCGTAATCGGGTGGGTTACATGCCTGGACGCTTTTCTCTTTACCAAGATATGACTATAGAGGAAAATCTTCGCTTCTTTGCAACCGTTTTCAATACTACAATTGAGGAGAACTATCACCTGATTAAAGATATTTATCAGCAAATAGAGCCCTTTAAAAATCGTCGTGCAGGAAAATTATCCGGAGGAATGAAACAAAAATTGGCTCTTTGTTGCGCATTGATTCATAAACCCACTGTTCTTTTTCTCGATGAACCCACCACTGGTGTAGATCCCGTTTCGAGAAAAGAATTTTGGGAAATGCTGAAAACTCTAAAAAGTGAGGGAATTACGATTCTGGTATCTACTCCTTATATGGACGAAGCGGTACTTTGTGACCGAATAGCCTTGATTCAAAACGGAAATTTCTTGGGAATAGAAACTCCACAGGAAATTATTCGTAAATTCAAAGATACGCTTTGGTCGGTAAAAAGCCATAAAATGTCTGCCTTGCTAACTGATTTGCGACGATGTACGGGAATAAGAAGTTGCTTTGCATTCGGAGAAGTGCACCACGTAACAGTAGATGAGACCCAGCTCACAAAGACTTCATTAGAGCATTATTTGGAGGAGAAAGGGCATTTCAATATTGAGATCAGACCTATTAAACCAAGTATTGAGGATTGCTATATGCAACTAGCCTCAGAATAACGATTCCAATCAAAAGGAAAAAGCAGATGAATGAAAACAATATAGTGATACAAACGAAGGAACTGACTAAACAGTTTGGACACTTCACCGCTGTAGATCATATTTCTTTTAATGTATATGAAGGCGAGATATTTGGCTTTCTGGGAGCCAACGGAGCAGGAAAAACGACTGCCATGAAGATGCTTTGCGGACTAAGCAAGCCTACATCGGGAAGTGGTCTAGTTGCAGGATTCGATATCAGCAAACAATCAGAACAGGTAAAACGGAATATAGGATATATGAGTCAGAAATTTTCTCTTTATGAAGATCTCAAAGTTTGGGAAAACATTCGCCTGTTTGCAGGAATCTACGGAATGAAGAGCAAAGATATTGCTATTAAAACAAATGAACTGCTCAGTAGACTGGGGTTTGAATCAGAACGAAACACACTGGTCAGCAGTCTGCCATTGGGGTGGAAACAAAAGCTTTCTTTTTCAGTTTCTATCTTTCATGAGCCCAAGATTGTTTTTCTGGACGAACCTACCGGAGGAGTGGATCCTGCAACACGTCGCCAGTTTTGGGAGCTGATTTATCAAGCAGCGGACAGAGGTATTACCGTTTTTGTGACTACTCACTACATGGACGAAGCAGAATATTGCAACAGAGTATCTATTATGGTGGATGGAAAAATCGAAGCACTGGATAGCCCGGCCAATCTTAAAAGACAATTTGGCGCTCACGGAATGGAAGATGTATTCTATCAATTAGCACGTAAAGCGAAAAGAGGAGAATAAAAAATCATGAAACAGTTTTTATCATTCATAAGAAAAGAGTTTTATCACATCTTTCGTGACAGGCGTACAGTTCTGATTCTACTTGGCATGCCCATTGTGCAGATCATTATTTTCGGATTTGCCATCACCACAGAAGTGAGAAATGTACGTGTAGCTGTTTTTGATCCTTCAAAAGATGAGATCACACAAAAGATCACTGACAAGATAGATGCTAATGAATATCTCAATGTGACAAACAGGCTGGAACATTATTCAGACATAGAATCCGTTTTCCGAAAAGGAGAAGCTGATATTGTAATTGTCTATAGCGATTTTTTTAGTGAAAGATATCGCCATACAGGAGAAGCATCTGTGCAGATTATTGCTGATGCCACAGATCCTAACACGGCAACCACCATTGTGGGTTATGTAACTAATGTACTGGCATTGGCTCAACAGGATATAAGCGGACAATATAAAACGCCCTTTTCCATTACCCCTGTGGTGAAGTTACTTTATAATCCGGGAATGAAAGGAGCATATAATTTTGTACCAGGTGTAATGGGACTAATCTTAATGTTGATTTGTGCCATGATGACCTCTATCTCCATAGTCAGGGAAAAAGAAACGGGCACCATGGAGGTCCTTTTAGTATCACCAGTGAAGCCTATTTATATTATTCTGGCAAAAGCAATCCCTTACTTAACTCTTTCATGCGTAAATCTAACAACCATACTTTTGCTCTCCGTGTATGTATTAGGAGTGCCAATATTAGGCAGCCTTACCTTATTATTCATGGTCTCTCTTCTCTTCATTCTGGTTTCACTTTCATTGGGATTGCTGATTTCCACTATTACAGATACTCAGGTTGCCGCCATGCTGGTCTCTGGTATGGGTATGATAATGCCTGTTATGCTGCTTTCCGGAATTATTTATCCCATAGAGAGTATGCCCGTTATCCTGCAATGGATCTCAAATATTATACCAGCCAAATGGTATATCCTTGCTGTGAAAAAAATAATGATTGAAGGGCTGGGCATTTCTTTTGTACTGAAAGAAATCGGCATACTTATACTTATGTGTTTCACTTTACTGGTGATTAGTCTTAAAAAGTTTAATAATAGACTGGAGTAAATTATGATAAAATATTTGATCGAAAAGGAATTCAAGCAGATACTACGTAATAGTTTCTTGCCACGCTTAATTATAGCTTATCCTTGCGTAATGATGTTGGTACTCCCGTGGGCTGCCAATCTCGAGATAAAGAATATTAATCTTAGCATAGTGGACAATAACCACAGCCATTATTCTCAACAACTAATTCAAAAAGCGATCTCTTCGGGATACTTTCGACTTAAGGATGTTTCATCTACTTATGATGAAGCGCTAAAAAGTATTGAATCCGGAGATGCAGATATCATTTTGGAGATACCCAATGAGTTTGAACAAGATCTGATTAAACAAGGAAATGCAAGCGTACTAATCACAGCCAATACAGTAAATGGGACAAAAGGAGGACTTGGTAGTGCTTATTTATCTAATATAGTGATGGATTTCACTACAGATATCAAAGATAAATGGGTTCAGCCGAGTAATACCTCATCCATTACTCCCACAATTAAAATAGCCACTCTGAACCAATTCAATCCGCATCTTGATTACAAAGAGTTTATGGTACCTGCATTAATGGTGATGTTACTGACTATTCTTTGCGGTTTTCTTCCTGCGCTCAATATTGTGGGCGAAAAAGAGAAGGGAACCATCGAGCAAATCAATGTGACTCCAGTCAGCAAGTTTACCTTCATATTGGCTAAACTAATTCCTTATTGGACAATCGGTTTCATAGTGCTGACCATTTGCTTTGGTTTGGCTGCTTTGGTCTATGGAATTTTCCCGGCGGGACATCTTAGCACAATCTATTTATATGCCGTACTCTATGTATTGGCTATATCAGGATTCGGGTTGGTTATTTCCAATTATTCTGAAACCATGCAGCAAGCCATGTTTGTAATGTTCTTCTTTATTATGATTCTCATCCTGCTCAGCGGACTTTTTACTCCAATCAGCAGTATGCCTTACTGGGCACAGGTAATCACGGCTTTCAATCCACTTAGATACTTTATTCAGGTAATGAGAGCGGTCTATATGAAAGGAAGTGGCATCATAGAATTAAGCAGTCAGATGTTTTCGCTCACTTTATTTGCATTATTTTTTAATACATGGGCTGTGCTTAGTTACAGAAAAAAATCATAAAATGCGAATAACTATAATTGTAGTATACTATTTAAGTTAAAAAACAAGGTTGCTAACAGGAATATTCACTCCATCTTCCAGATCAAGCATAGCGTTTATGAGATATATCTTTTCAAAAGAAGATAAATCTCCAACGGATAAATCTACCTGAATTATTTTACCTTCAACGAGCAACCGTTGACGGCAAGTGCCATTTAATAAATAAGAAATAGGAGTATAATAACCACTTCCATCACTCAGCACCACATTACTATAACTGGTATCGGTTATACGACCGTTTTTAACAATAAGAACATCGTCACAAGAACTTTTATCTTGTAATAATTTGGTCAAAGAACTTCTATCAGCATACTTTCTGGAATAATCAATACCCTGTCCATCTACCAGTTTTAAAAAAGAAATTTTTCGAGAGGTATAGTGTTGAAAGTCCGCTTCAAAAATAGAGGAGTCGTAAAGCAGTCTACACTTCACCACTCCCTGCCTCATTTCCTGAGGGACAATCAGATTCTGAATAAACGTATCCGCCACTGGCAAATGGAAAATATCTTTCATCGTTTGCCTCATTCTCTGAAGATGAAATTCAGAATGCATAAACTTCCCGTCCACCAGTTTGATAGTTTCTAAAAATTGTTGTTGTTTACTACTCATAGCGGCAAGTATATTTTATCCAGAACTTCCTGATATTCTTCTTTTGGACAGCTATTGATCGTAATTCCTCCCCCACTTCGGAAATAATAATGTCCGTTCTCTTTTTCAATATAACGAATCATCACAGCACTATCCAATGTTTTTCCATCATAATAACCAAATACCCCGGAATAGTAACCTCGTTTAGTTTTCTCCGCTTCGCGAATAGTGTTTACAGTAGATTGCTTGGGCGCACCAGATATGGAACCTGCGGGAAGTATTTTAAAAATAATATCTCCCAAGTGCTCATGATAATTTCCCGTCAGTGTACCACAAATATCAGAACTTGTTTGCAATAGTTCCTTTTCATTGGTCTTCAGTACATCCACATAACGAAATCTCCTCACATGTACATGTTCTGCCACAATGCTAAGATCATTCCGAATAAGATCAACAATCGTATTGTGTTCGCAGGTTTCTTTATAATCTTCCATCAAGCGCTCTTTTGCATGAGGAAGAGAAGCATCAATTGTTCCTTTCATCGGATAAGAGGCTATTTTTCCCGACTCTATCCGTACAAAAGTTTCGGGTGAAAAACAAACGAAACTTCCCGGCACTAATATTTTATACAATGCATGAGTCCGGCAATATATATCTTCGAGAGTGAGGTTACATTCTATAGCTGTTCTTTCTGTAAGATTCAATAAAAAAGAATTCCCTTTTTGTAAAGCTGCACGAACAATCTGAAACTTGGAAAAATAGCTTTCATAACTTTCAGGATTTTTAATAAAGAAAGGTAAATCATCATTCTCCATTTGCAAACGAGGATGATTACATTGCCCATCAATAGTGAACAGCACTGACTGATTCTCCATTGGATTTTCATAAAAAAAGCCTTTTACCAGTTCAAAATCCACTCCAAAAAGAAAAGGAATGTGCTTCTGCCCGGCTATATTCATCTTCTGACGAACTAAATTTGCATCAAACTCAATCATAGTTGCAAAATTAGATAAAAACAATCAGACTGGGATTATTTAACTGTTAAACTAATATGCAAATATCAGTTCAAAACAAATTAAACACGATAAAATAGCAAATAAAAATAGTATTTAGTCATTACAAAAAATTGATATCTACCAATCAAAAGACAGGAAAATTTAAAAAACCAGAACCATTAAGCCAGACTTTTCAAACATTTGCTTATCTTAGTGTAAAAATTCAAAACACATGAGTATATTTTCAAAATTATCTAAAAAGAAAGAAGAACAAGTAGAAGCCGTTCAAGCAAGAGTTGAAGAGTATATTACATTTATCCGAGTATACTATCAGGCGGTAATGGTAGTCAATCTTGGAATCACAAATATCAACGCAGCACCAGATATGGCTATGTTTAAACGGATGTTTAAAATACAGACGCTCAACGGTAGACTGGGATTGGCAGAAAAAAGTCGTGCACGAAAAATATTGATGCAACAATACGGACTCAGTGAGCAATTTTTTAAGGAAGTGGATGCTTCAATCAAAAGTAATTGCAAACAACAAGCAGATTTACAGTCATACTTATATACCTTTCAGGGATTTTCTAATGATCTGATCATGCTTGTTAGCAAACAGATGCAATTTAAATTAATTGTTCCTTCTTTTTTCAAAAAAATAATTTACATACTAACTGAAAAAACCATCCATTCTATCGTCACCAAAAAAGATTGGAAAGCAGATGATGTTCGCAAAACGTGTAGGGATATTCAGAAATATAAAGAAAAGCTCAACTATTCTGAACAATGGATGACTGAGTTCGTATATCCTATTCTTTTAATGGCTAAGAATAGCAAGAGTACTAAAAAATAGTTTAATTTTGCCCATATTATTATTTATCATTAAATTCGGTATCTAAAAAAAAAGAATGGAACACCTTAATTATGGAGCTATTGGTAACTGCCGGACAGCAGCATTAATTTCAAGCCAAGGGAGTATTGATTGGCTTTGTTTCCCTGATTTTGATTCACCCTCTGTATTCGCTAAAATTTTGGACGCGGACAAAGGAGGTTGTCTAGGTATCACTGTAGCAGATAATTATAATATTACTCAGAAATATATTGAGCATACCAATATTTTATCTACAACCTTCACATCTGAAGAAGGAAGCTTTGAAGTTCTTGATTTTATGCCTCGTTACAAAACAGGAGACTTTAATGATCATTTTCAGCCACCGGAAATTTATCGGCTACTTCGATTAAAACATGGATCTCCTCACTTTAAAGTAAATTATAATCCAGCTCTAAACTATGCAAGAGGAGAAGTAAAGCACAAAGTTGGACCAGAATATGTTAAAACGTACTCAGTATTAAATGAAAAAGATACGATTTATTTATATTCTAGTTTAGATTTTGACTGGATATTAAACCAGAAAGAATTTGTTCTTCATCAAGATGAGTTCATATTACTTTCATATAACCAGAAACTAATAAAGATTGATAAAGATAGAGTAGAACTGGAATATCAGCGAACAAGAGTTTACTGGCTAAATTGGGCTAATCGATCAAAGAAATACACACAATTCAATGAAATAATAGAACGTAGTACCTTGGTATTGAAGCTAATGTCTTATCAAAGAACCGGTGCAGTGCTGGCAGCCTTAACAACTAGTATTCCAGAATCTTTGAGTGCAACCCGAAACTGGGACTATCGTTTTTGCTGGCTTAGAGATGCTTCCATGTCTATTGAAACATTACTACGCGTAGGGCATGAAGGGGCAGCTAAACGTTTTATGACCTTTATCCATAACATTCTCAAATCAAAAAATGACACTTTTCAGATCATGTATGGCATACGGGGAGAACGAATTTTAATTGAAGAAGAATTACCTCATCTGAGCGGATATAAAGACTCTACCCCGGTAAGAATAGGTAACGATGCTTATCGTCAGAAACAAAATGACTCGTTTGGTTATTTAATGGATGTCATCTTTCAATATTATCTTTATTTCCCAGGGAGTTTAGATGAAATTGAAGAAATGTTTGAAGTGGTGAAGAACATTATAAAAACCGTTATTGAGGACTGGGCAAAACCTGACAAAGGAATTTGGGAAATACGAGGAAAAGAACAACATTTTGTATTCTCCAAAGTAATGTGCTGGGTAGCTTTAGACAGAGCTGTAAGTATCGCATTGTTACTCCATAAAGATGGTTTTGCCATAAAGTGGAAAAAAGAGGCCGATACAATCAAAAATGATGTATTTACCAACGGGTGGAAAGAAGAAATTCAAAGCTTCTCACAGACATATAGCAATACGGATATGGATTCATCACTATTATTAATGGAGGCTTATGGATTTATTTCCCCCAAAGATGAACGTTATAAAAAAACGGTGGAAGCCGTTTACAACTCTTTAAATTATAAAGGTTTAATGTTTCGATATAATAATGTGGATGACTTTGGTATCCCTGCTTCTGCTTTCACCATTTGCACTTTTTGGATGGTCCGCGCTTTACATGTGACAGACAAGAAAGAAGAAGCCTGGGATTTGTTCAATGAGCTAATTAAGTATTCCAATCACCTAGGACTCTTTAGCGAAGATCTTGATTTTGAAACTAAAACTCAACTAGGGAACTTCCCTCAAGCCTATTCACACTTGGCATTGATTAACACAGCACTCCTTTTTGCTGATGAAGCAGAGACATCCCAATTTATAAAACCATAATCTATTTACTGATCAAACGTTTTAAAAATGGAAGAACCTCCGATTGTAAAAGCAAGCTATAGCGAGCCATTTCGGAGATATTTCCTATTTTAATAGTAAAAGTATCCTCTGGTAATTCACGAAAAGTATCTTCATCCGTTGTATCATCCCCCATAGCAAGAATAAAATCGAACGAATCATTCTGCAATATTCTGCGAGCTTCCGACCCTTTTGTAAAAAGAGGAGATTTTATTTCCACAATTTTATCTCCACGCATAATCTGAAGATTCTGCCGGGCACAAGGGTTAATCAATGCATTGACTAATTGCTGTTCACGTAAAGAAGCCAGCCAATCATCCACATTACGATAATGCCATACCAATGCCGTTTCTTTCTTCTCCAGTTTAGAACGTGGCGTTTTATCAATAAAGGTCTGAAAGATAGAAAGTATCTCGTCATCCCAAGGATCAGCTTTTATATTCTCATGCCACACTCCCTCTTCTTTATAAAAAGCACCGTGTTCTGCAGCAAGGGCAAGTGGTAAATGTCCAAACCATTTGTCCAATGTCTGATGATCCCTTCCACTACTAATAACTACCTTATTTTTCTTATCTGCGCATAGTTGTTCAAGTATTTTTAACAGCTCCTTTGTGGGGAAAGCATCTTCCGGACGATTTTTGAAAGCGGAAAGTGTACCATCATAATCTAATATAAACAATCTTTTCGTCGTTTTCTGATACTTCCTTTTCATTTCCTTAAAAATAGTCTCATCAATTTTTTTCCGATTTAAAGTTTGATTCTTATCTCTGATTGATTCAAGTTCTTGAACAAAATCACCAGCCCACTTCTTCACTGTTTGTTTTAAAAGAAGATTCTGCATCAAATGCATTTTATCTAATTGTTCTTCAATAGGCATTTCCATTGCTTGAAGAATGGCTTGCTCTATTTGCCCTAGATCATTAGGATTTACAATTATAGCATCACTTAATTCAATGGCTGATCCAGCCATTTCACTAAGAATCAATACACCCGGAGTATCTCTTTTAGTTGCAATATATTCTTTCGCTACTAAGTTCATCCCGTCTCTAAGAGGAGTAACTAAGGCAATATCAGCAATATAATACATTGCAAGCAACTCTTCCAAATCAAAGCTTCGATAGAAATAGTAAACCGCAGTCCAGTTTATAGTGGAATACATTCCATTAATAGCCCCAATAGCTTCATCTATTTTTGTTTTCAAATCGGCATATCTATCCACTGTATCCCGGGAAGGAACAATAATCATAGCCATTGAGACTTTTTCTTTATATTCAGGATGTTTTTCCAAAAAAAGGGCAAAGCCTTTTAAACGGTGAAGAATTCCTTTGCTATAGTCTAGTCTGTCCACTGAAAGAATTAACTTATGAGTGCCATAGTCTTTTTTAAGTTCAACGGCTTTTTGTTGAACTTTAGGATTGAGTATTGCATCGTTATAAAGCGAATAATTGATTCCCATGGGAAAGGCATCGACATAAGATATTCTATCTTTGAGCAACACATTATCCAACTTAAATCTTAAATCAAGAACTCTTTCTACAGTACTCACAAAGTGCCTCATATAATCGTGAATATGAAAACCGATAAGATCAGCTCCCAATAGTCCTTCAAGAATTTCGGCCCGCTCGGGAAGCACACGAAATAATTCATAAGAAGGGAAAGGAATATGATGAAAATAACCAATACTGACATCGTCTAATGACTTTCGGAGCATCTGTGGAAGAAGCATTAGTTGATAATCCTGAACCCAGATTATATCTCCTGGTTCTATGAGCGGAACTGCCGTCTGGCAAAATAGGTTATTGACTTCCTTATATGATTCCCAATATTTATTTTCATACTCTATAAAAGCAAAAAAGTAATGACAAAGAGGCCAAAGTATACTATTACTATATCCTTCATAATAATTTTCCACTTGCTCAGGAGTTAAAAACACAGGATGAAAGTTCAGCGGGCGAAGATGTTCAGTGATTTCTTTCTGCTCTGCGTCTGTTTCGGTATGCACGCCAGGCCATCCTATCCAATGCTGTTCCACTTCCATAGTAAGCGATCCTAATCCTGTGGCCAATCCTCCCTCGCTACGAGTAAATTCAAAGTCATTGTTATCGGTTCTGTTAGCCTTTACAGGAAGTCTGTTGGAAATGATGAAAAGTTTCATAAGCATTGTATATGTAGTTGATTCCAGAACTGATCTGTATCTTTATAAAAAACAACCACACACGTTCTTTGTTCAGTAAAGACCTAATTACGCTTTGATATATATCAATGTACATTTATGATATATATCAATGTACATTTATGATACATATCAAAGCAACTCAATGATATATATCAAATTGGATGTTTGATATATATCATAATAGAAACATTTTAGATCTGCCTAAAAGATTTATTTAGCAGCGTAGGTAGAAGAGTTTTCATTATGCATACGCTGGCTGGTTTGATAGAGGGAATTTCCCATGTAAAGCAAAAAAGAAATTCCTAAAAAAGCCATTAACAAGCCAATGAGCATAAAATGTTGTGGATGTGTAAATCTCGGTCTTTTCATTTTACAGTCTTGTTTATAGAGTTCTGTTTCCGGAGGTAAAGATCATAAAACAATATTTCAATTTGTTTACAATCAGATGAAGTTTAGTTAACATTCCTGTGTCAACGAAGTTTCTTTATCCATTGAGGAATAACACACACACCAGCAATAAGATACATATAATAAGTAATTACCCTCCAAATAAAGGCTACGATTAGCGCTACTCCGGGAACGGCAAAAAAATCGGCATAGTATTCCTTAAACATGAATTCGCCCAACCCACTTCCTCCAGGTGTGGGGCTAACAGCCATGATAATCCATAAAATCAGCTGGCGGGCAAAGGCTATCAAATGATTTCCCAGTGGAGTAAATGCAAGCAGAAGGGCATTGACAACCAGATATCGACAACACCAGGAAAAAGCAGTGGCAAAAAATGATTTGAGCCAAAAAGAAAAGGGTTTCCGGCTAAACTCGTGAGAGCAGTTTTCCAAATTATCAGTAAACTTAGTTACCGACTTATTCCATGAACGAAAAATTCGTAGGCGGAAAATACCTCCAAGAAGAACCTTTACCCAGTCGGGGCGTTTAAAAAGAGCAATGAAAAGTAAAAATGTCCATAAGGCAATCAAACCATTGACTATAAAAAACAAGGTGCGAACGCCAGATGAAAGAGCGGTAGATGTTCCAAATAACTGTTCTAATGGGATAAAGATAAAAACCAAGGCACAAGCAACCACAAAGAATAATTCGTCCAGAAAGAGGCAGGAGATCATGATCGCCGCACTGCGTCCGGCATTCAATCCTTCTTTATTCAGAAAGAGAACAACCAAACTACTCCCTCCCACTGCCAACGGGGTGACGGCGGAGGTAAATTCGCAAAGGATGTTCACATTAAAAGCTTGCCGCCAAGATATTTTTTTGTCCGCCATCAATCGATAACGCCACATCAATCCCCAGTCACGAGCAAACATCAGTAGAAAAGCCAAAGTGATAAAAAAGAACATCCGCCCGCTAAAAATAACAGAGGAAAATATGTTAGTATCTATCTCATTGTAAAACATCCAACCCACGACTGATAGTCCGATAATGACCGGAATTAGAATATATCCAGTTTTAAAAACTCTCAGATTGCTTCCCATAAAAAGTTTTTCTGAACGCCTGAAGTTCTTCTTATTAAACTCATGTATCTGTCGTAAACTTCATCTACCACCTCTTCCCATGAACGGGCAATATTTTGCGAAGCCTTGTCGCCCACCATTTGCATTAAAAGCGGGGAAGCAGTCAGCTCCCGGATCTTTTGCGCATAATCACGGGGCGTGTTTGCAGTTAAGAATCCATTAAAAGAATCGGTTATTATTTCAGCCGATGTGGAACCGGCAATCAACACAGAAGGGGTATGCAGTGCTGCGGCTTCCCGAACTACCAAGGGAGCATTATCATATAAGGAAGGAAATAGGAATAAATCGGCCGCTGCGTAGTAACCCCTCAATGTTTCCCGATCAGTAATAGTTCCTTTAAAAAATACTTTTGAGGAAAGTCCCAGCGAGTCCGACAACCGTTTCAACTCTCCGGAGGCATAACCGGAACCAATAAAATACATTTTAAACGGAATATCTATTATATGCGATAACGATTCTAAAAGAAACACCAAATTCTTTTCCAGAATATGTTGCCCTACAAACAAAAACACAAATTCCCGATCGCTCACATGTAGTTCCTTCCGGATAAGTTCCCGCAGAGGATAAAGGGAAGTATAATCGGAAAAATCATTGCCATTATCTATTACTTCCACTTTGCCTTTATAACCGTACTCACGAAGCGTCTCTTCCACCGCAGCCTGAGGAATCCACACTTCATCGGCAGATTCATAAAATCGAATTACATTTTTTATCAGGTAATTCACCAACATCTTATTGGGAATAGCACGTTCAAAATCGGCTTTGTACTTGGAATGAAACGTGGCTATTAAAGGAATATTTTGTGATTTAGCAATACGCATAGCCAATGCGCCCGAAGAGAAAGGACAATGCGCATGAACTAATTCAAACGACAATTGGTTTATTTGCTCGTGAAAAGGCCAGTCAATCCTTGGAAACCCAAATCTGTAAGGCTTCCGCATAGGGATAGGAATGGAAGAATAACGGTAAATGGGGTAATCTTCTTCATCTTTCACATTAGGAGACTTTGGAGTCACCACACAAACATTGCCAATTTTCCGGTTTAACCAGTAAGCATAATTTTGTGTCGTTAGAGATACTCCATCCATTATAGGAGGAAAACAATCGTTAAAAAGACCTATCATTGCCAATCGGTATTATTTCTGTTTATCGATATGCAAAGTAAGTCCTCTGATGTTACAAACGTTTAAAGATAGTGTTACAAATATGTTTTCATCAGATTTTCATGCCGCTAAACATACTAAACAAGATTACGCACAGCACAATAAAAGTGATTATCACGTACATCCTGTCTTTCTCTATTGCGAAAGAAAAAAGGGAACAGACAATCCGCATAATCGGTGTGAGAATAAGAATTACCACACCAAGTTGTATAATTTCACGGGCTTTCCCCGAAATTACTCCTTTGATGATACCCGAAAGATGGGTGTAAGAAGCAGATTCACTGTGAAATGACGAGTAGTCTGGCATAATCTCCATGCCATGGACAAAAAGATAGAGGATGCCACCAACAAACGCAACAATACTTGCCGAAACAACCCCATAGCGAAGTAATGTACCAATAAATTGTTCTATATCATGATCACCGGATAATAACTTGCTTAATTTCTTCATCTTCTATCAGAATTTATGATTAAAGCCATTATACATCATATTGATTGCAACAACAGTTATTGCAATACTAAATATCAATCGTAACACTTTTACATTCATTCGGTGAAGTAATTTTGTACCTGTAAATGCGCCGAACAGTACACCGATAATTACTGGAAAGGCGATTCCCGGATCAATATATCCTCTTTGCAAATAAACCACCGCACTGGCGGCAGCAGTCACTCCCACCATAAAATTACTGGTGGTGGTACTTACTTTAAAAGGAGTTCGCATAGCTGTATCCATAGCAAGTACTTTTAATGCTCCCGAACCGATGCCCAATAATCCAGAAAGCACTCCGGCAAGAGACATGATAGAAAAGCCTCCCGCCACATTAATTAACTGATACTGTACTTCACCTTCTTTAGTAGGATAAGAACCATTCAGTTTAAATCGCTGGGCTGCCTTACTTCCGATAAAGCCTGCTTGATCGTGCTTCTTCCTCAAAGTCATAGCGGCGGAAAAAATCAATGTCATACCAAAAATAATGGCAATCACATTCGTGGGCATATAAACAGCTATCGCCGCACCCGTCACTGCACCTATTGTTGTGGCTATCTCAAGAAACATACCCAAACGAATATTTGTGATACCCTCTTTCACATAGGCACTTGCCGAACCGGAAGAAGTGGCTATAGAGGCAACAAGTGCTGCGCCAATGGCGTAACGAATATCTATATTAAAACCCAATGTGAGCAAAGGAATGATAACAACTCCCCCACCTAAACCTGTCAGCGAACCGGCTAATCCAGCAAGGTAGGCTCCTAATAAGAGTATACACGTAAATGCAAGAATGGACATAATAAATTCAGCTTTTTATTATTTATTTTCTATAAAGGCACAAAGGTAATTCTTTTCCTAAACAGATTAGTCCAACATCCATTATAATTTCCTAATTTTGCAACTCAATTAATGAAACAGACTCAATGCAAGGAATAAAGAACCTCACGGAAGGCCCCATATTAAAACAACTTTTTAATTTGGCAATGCCAATCATGGCAACGTCTTTCATACAGATGGCATATAGTCTTATTAATATGGCCTGGGTAGGAAGAATAGGTAGTGAGTCTGTAGCTGCCGTTGGATCTGTAGGAATTCTCACTTGGATGTCGGCTTCTATTTCTTTACTGAATAAAGTTGGTTCTGAGGTAAGTGTGGGACAGGCAATCGGAATAAGAGATGAAGTCGCTGCTAAAAAGTTTGCTTCCCATAATATCACCATCGCTCTCATTATATCTGTCTGCTGGGGAATTTTACTTTTCAGTTGTGCACATCCTATCATTGGAATATACGAACTTGGAGATCAGATTTCGAAGAATGCAGTGGAGTATTTGCGGATTATCTCTATCGCAATGCCCTTTATTTTTCTTTCCACTGCTTTTACAGGCATTTATAATGCCGCAGGAAGGAGCAAAACTCCATTTTATATTAGTGGAACCGGACTAATTATAAATATAGTACTCGACCCCATTTTCATCTTTGGATTTGGATGGGGAACAAAGGGAGCAGCAATAGCCACCTGGCTGTCTCAAGCAATCGTTTTTGCCCTCTTCATTTATCAGCTTAAATTCAAAAGAAGTGTATTAGGCGGCTTCCCACTTTTTACTAAATTGCAAGGAAGTTACACTAAACGTATCTTTAAACTAGGACTTCCCGCCGCCACTCTCAATACACTTTTTGCCTTTGTCAATATGTTCCTGTGCCGCCTTGCTTCTGAACAAGGAGGACACATCGGATTGATGACACTTACCACTGGAGGACAAATTGAGGCCATCACATGGAATACCTCACAAGGATTTTCGAGTGCACTCGGTGCTTTTGTATCTCAGAACTATGCGGCAGGGAAACATAAACGGGTACTAAGATCGTATAAAGCCACCTTATGGATGACTTCCATCTTTGGTTCTTTCTGTACTCTATTATTTATCTTCTTCGGGCAGGAAATCTTTTCTATATTTGTTCCTGAAATACCAGCCATACTGGCCGGAGGGATTTATTTGGGCATTTCGGGATATTCCCAACTCTTTATGATGTTGGAAATTACCACTCAGGGATTGTTCTATGGAACCGGACGGACATTACCACCCGCTATCATAAGTATCACATGCAATTACTTACGTATTCCTCTCGCCATTATGCTAACATCAATGGGAATGGGAATTGTCGGCATTTGGTGGGCAATCAGTAGCACCAGTATTGCCAAAGGAATCATTGCAACCATTTGGTTCGCCGTAATAAAAAAACGATTAATGACTACTTCATCCACGAAGTTGTAAGTTCGTCATTTTATCTGTAACCGAAAAATCAAATTTAGGGTATTCATAAACAGAAAAACGAGGCTCAGTAATTCCACTCACGTAGTTCCAGATAGAAGCGTATTCTTCCAAGGATTCTCCCATTTCTTTCAATTGCCGTAAATAAGCAGCAATAGATTTATTTTCAATAATGTATACTTCACCCATTTTATCAATAATAGGACTATGTTTACGTCCGGAATCATGTTCAAATTTAAGAATACGTTTCCCTTTAGAAGAGATTCCCACCGTGGAGAAAGTCATACTTTTACCTATACCAGGAAGGTTTAGTACACTTCTATCCGTTGCTGCAAAAGGGAGATTATTGTCCTTCAAAAATCTCCTTAAGTCCTTTGAGAAATCTTTTTTTTGAAGAATAATAGCAGAAAGTGCAGACTCCAGATCTTTTGGCACTTCTCCAAACACTTTCTCTTCATGCATCTCTTGCATAGATCTGCTCCCAGGAGTAAACATGGCATAATTTTCATTAAAACCCTTTACCGTAAAGGTATAATAACAAATAACGCCCACACTATTCAATGTTTTTCTTAGTTTGGCTGTATGTCCCTTACGAGAAGCAGCAACTGTAAATACCAGTTGGTTGGTGATAATCCAACCAGCAGAAAGAATAGACTTAATTGCTTTCAAAGCCTCAGGAGTAACTTCCAACGGAGATTGAAAGTGGGTTTGGACAATAAATTGCTTAATTCCAACAGCTTCCCCCTTTTCTCTGAAATCTTTCAGAATAGCAATTAATTCATCATCCATGCGCATGGGTAGATAAACCGGTAATCTGGAGCCAAGACGAACACGACAT